>DASZHY010000286.1:0-5899 GCA_035949675.1 Thermoanaerobaculia bacterium | reverse complement strand
CGCCGCCGCAACCGGCGCGCTGCTCCCGATGCGAGGACAGGATGGCGGCCGCGGAACCGATCGTCGAGACGCGCGAGATCGAGAAGTACTACGTCCAGCCCGAGGGCAACCGCATCGAGGTGATCGCCCCCACCAACCTGGCGGTCTACCCCGAGAAGATCCTCGCCCTGCTCGGGCCTTCCGGCTCGGGCAAATCGACGCTGCTGCGCATGCTGACGGGCCTGCTGCCGCCCTCGGCGGGTGAGGTGCGCTGGCACCGCGGCCCTGCCCACGACCAGCAAGCCAACGTCGCGATCGTCTTCCAGAACTTCGCGCTCTTCCCCTGGCTGACGGTGCTCGAGAACGTCGAGGCGCCGCTCGCGGCCCGCGGCGTCGGCGAGGTGGAACGCCGCAAGGCGGCGCTCAAGATCCTCGACACGGTCGGCCTCGACGGCTTCGAGAGTGCCTATCCGAAGGAGCTCTCCGGCGGCATGAAGCAGCGCGTCGGCTTCGCGCGGGCGCTGGTGGTCGAGCCCGACGTGCTGTTCATGGACGAGCCGTTCTCGGCGCTCGACGTGCTCACCGCCGAGAACCTGCGCGGCGAGCTGCTGGAGCTGTGGACCAACCGCAAGATGCCGGCCCGCGCCATCTTCCTGGTGACCCACAACATCGAAGAAGCCGTGCTGCTGGCCGACCGGGTGGTGGTCCTGGGGCGCAATCCCGGCCGCATCCGCGCCGACTTCGAGGTCGATCTGCCGCGGCCGCGCGACCGCAAGTCGCGCCGCTTCCTCGAGCTCGTCGACCACATCTACAAGGTCTTGACGCAGCCCGACGTCGAGCATGCTCCGCCCACCGGGCCGGCCGCCCGGCAGCAGGCGGCGGCGCGCACGGCCGCCTACCAGATGCTGCCGCACGCGCGTCCCGGCGGCATCGCCGGCCTGCTCGAGATCCTCATCGACCGCGGCGGCAAGGAGGACCTCTACAACCTGGCCGACGAGCTGGCCATGGAGGTCAGCGACCTGCTGCCGATCATCGACGCCTGCTCGCTGCTCAAATTCATCCGCGTGCAGGAGGGCGACGTCGAGATCACCCCCGAGGGCAAGACCTTCGCCGAGGCCGACATCCTGACCCGCAAGAGCCTCTTCCGGGAGGCCGCCCTGCAAAACGTCACGCTGCTAAAGCAGATCTACAACGCGCTGCGCGCCAAGGCCGACCGCACGCTGCCCGACGACTTCTTCTCCGACGTCCTGGACGAGCACTTCAGCGCCGAAGAGGCCGAGGCCCAGCTGCAGACCGCGATCCACTGGGGGCGCTACGCCGAGATCTTCGATTACGACGCCAAGACCGGCCGGTTGATGCTGACCGAAGGTTGAGCGGCCCCGATCTCAAGCCGCGGGACGCGCCGAGATGATCAAGCCGACCCCGGGGCCTGCCGCGCCTTCACTCTTCGAGCAGCGCCCGGGCGCCTCCTGGGCGGACGTGCTGATCATCGGTTTCGGGCTGGCGCTGTTCTACGGCGTGCTGACGCTCGCCCACACCTGGCTCGGGCCTTTCACTCCCGCCGCGGTCATCTCGGAGCGCCCCTCGGCGCTCCCCGGCTACACCGCCTACTCGGTGCTGCGCATGGCCGCGGCCTACGTGCTGTCGCTCGGCTTCTCGCTGATCTACGGCTACGTCGCCGCCTATTATCCGAAAGCCGAGCGGCTGATGATTCCGCTGCTCGACATCATGCAGTCGATCCCGGTGCTGTCGTTCCTGCCCGGGGTGATGCTGGCGATGATCGCGCTGTTTCCGCACTCGCAGCTCGGGGTCGAGCTGGGCGCCATCCTGCTGATCTTCACCGGCCAGGTCTGGAACATGGCCTTCAGCTTCTACAGCTCGCTCAAGTCGATCCCCACCGAGCTGCGCGAGGCGGCGCGTATCTATCGCTTCAACGCCTGGCAGCGGCTGATCCGGCTCGAGCTGCCGTTCTCGGCGATCGGCCTGGTCTGGAACTCGATGGTCTCGGTCGCCACCGGC
Organism: Thermoanaerobaculia bacterium; assembly: GCA_035949675.1. GTDB lineage: Bacteria > Acidobacteriota > Thermoanaerobaculia > Multivoradales > UBA5704 > JASLEW01. The sequence continues at coordinate 3,901 of DASZHY010000286.1, read as the reverse complement.
TGGTTCTTCCTCATGGTCTGCGAGATGTTCGTGCTGGGCAAGCGCGACTTCCGCCTGCCGGGGTTGGGCTCCTTCCTGCAAACGGCGGCGAGCGCCGGCGACACCACCGCCATCCTCTGGGGCCTGCTGGCGATGGTCTCGGTCATCGTGCTGCTCGATCAGCTGCTCTGGCGGCCGGTGATCTGCTGGGCTGACAAGTTCAAGTTCGAGCAGGTCGAGGGCATCGACGCGCCGCATTCGGCGGTCTTCGACCTGGTGCAGCGATCCCCGATCCTCGGCTGGCTGCGGCAGAAGGCGTTGACGCCGGCGGGCGAGCGGCTGAACGAGGCGTTCGTGCGCCGGTCTCGGCAGCAGCGGCCGCGCCCGGCCTCGCGCTGGGGGGGGTGGCTGGGCTGGCTGCTGGCCGCCGGGTTGCTGGGCGCGGCGGCCTATGGGCTGGCGCACGTCGCCATGCAGCTCGCCTCGCTCGGCCGCGGCGAGGTGATCGAGATCCTGCGCGGCGCCGGGGCCACGATGCTGCGGGTGCTTTGCGCGCTGGTCATCGGCGCCGCCTGGGCCATCCCGGCGGGCGTCGCGATCGGCTCGAGCCCGCGCCTGGCGCGCGTCGCGCAGCCGCTGGTGCAGATCGCCGCGTCGGTGCCGGCGACCGCTCTGTTCCCGGTGGTGCTGCTGTTCCTGATCGGCAGCAGCGGCGGGCTGGGCGTGGCGCCGGTGGTGCTGATGCTGCTCGGCACGCAGTGGTACATCCTGTTCAACGTCATCGCCGGAGCGATCAACATTCCCAGCGATCTCAAGGAGGCGGCCCGCGTCTTCCGCTTCAGGCGCACGGAGCGCTGGCGGCTGTTGATCCTGCCCGGCATCTTCCCGTTCCTGGTGACCGGCATGGTGACCGCCGCCGGCGGCGCCTGGAACGCCAGCATCGTCGCCGAGTACTTCCATTTCAAGGGGCGCACCCTGCAGACGACCGGCCTGGGCTCGCTGATCAGCGCCGCCGCCGACGCCGGCAACTTCGATCGGCTGCTCATCGCGACCGTGGTCCTGGCCGGCATCGTGGTCGTCACCAACCGGCTGATCTGGCGCCCGTTGTATCGCCTCGCCGAGACCCGGTTCCGGCTGGAGACGTAGCGGCGAAAGCTCGACACCCTGACTCGGTTGCTGCTTGTCTCGCAATCCCTCCTTGGTGTTATTGTTTTCGACATGAAAGAGCCCTTTTGGGAAACACGCCGCCGCTCGGTGACCGAAGAGGAGTTTTACAGCGAGCAGTACGAGGACAGCCCCTACCAATTCCTGGGCGGCGAACTGGTGGTCCGGGAGCCGGCTTCCGAGCTGCACGAGGACCTACGCGGCTTTCTCAATGCGGTGATGCGGATCACCTTCGAGGAGCGGCGAGAGGGCATGGTGCTGGGCCCCAACTTTCCAATGCGCCTCGACCCGAAGTGGTCGCCTGAGCCTGATGTCCTGGTAGTACGCGAGGAGCGCCGCCTTTTGATCGGTCCGCAGCGATTGGAAGGGCCTGCCGACCTTGTGATCGAGGTAGCTTCCCCGAGCGATTCCAGACGCGCGTTGAGGCTCAAGTTACCGCGGTACCACCAAGCTCGCATCCCGGAACTCTGGGTCATCGATCCTTGGATAAGGTCCGTGCGTGTGGAGGTCCTGGATTCTCAGGAAACTCCGGCGATCGACCAAACGCAAGAGGCCCCGACGTACCGCAGCCGGGACGTGACGGCGGGCCGGCTCCACTCCGCGGCCTTCCCCTGGTTCTGGCTCGAAGTTTCGTGGCTGTGGCAGAAGCCGCTGCCGCCGACTCTCGGCTGCGTGCGCCAGATCCTCGGCTAGTGTCCCGAGTCAGACTCGGGCACTACCCTCCGGCGGCGAACCCCTACCCGCGCAGCCTGGTGTCGAGCTCCTCGGGATGGCTGGCGCGGACCCGCGCCTCTTCGAGGTCGATCTTGCCCTCGCGCACCAGCAGGGCCAATGACTCCTCGAAGGAGGTCATGCCCTGGCGCTTGCCCAGGGTGATCTCGTTGTAGAGCTTCTCGAGCTTGTCGCTGCGGATGTGATGGCGCACCGCGAAGGTGGCGAGCATCAGCTCGACCGCCGGAATGCGGCCGCGGCCGTCGGCGCGCGGCACCAGCTGCTGCGCGACGATGGCGTGCAGCGAGAGCGCCAGCTGCTGGCGGATCTGCGCCTGCTGGCTGGGCGGGAAGACGTCGACGATGCGGTGCACCGACTGCACGGCGTCGTTCGAGTGCAGGGTGGCGAGCACGAGGTGCCCGGTCTCGGCGGCGCTGATCGCCGTCGCCATGGTCTCGAGGTCGCGCATCTCGCCAACCAGGATGACGTCCGGGTCCTGGCGCAGCGCCGCCCGCAGCGCCTCGCTGAACGAGCGGGCGTCGCGCCCGACCTCGACGTGCTCGATCAGCGAGCGGTTGGAGCGGTGCTCGTACTCGACGGGATCTTCGATGGTGATGATGTGCGCGGTGCGGCCGCGGTTGATCTCGCCGATCAGCGCCGCGAGTGTCGAGCTCTTGCCGGAACCGGTCGGGCCACACACCAGGACGAGGCCGCGGCTGGGCTTGACCAGCTCGGCAAACGCCGGCGGCAGGTTGAGGCCGCCGAGCGTCGGGATGTCGCGCGGCAGGGTGCGCACCGCCGCGGCCAGCTGGCCGCGCTGGCGGTGGAGGTTGACCCGGAAGCGCCACGCGGCCGCCCCCGAGGCGTCGAGCCTGCCCCCAGTTGTCCCCGTCGTTCCCGGCAGGCCCGCCATCCCCCCGGGGCTCGCGGGCGGCGCCGCCGCGGTCGCCGCCAGGCGCAGCGAGAAGTCCGCGGCGCCGCGCTCCTCGATCTCGCGCCGCACCCGGCTGGCCAGCTGCGGCTGGAACAGGCGCGCCAGGTCGTCGGCGTCGAGCGGCTCGGCCTCGCCGCGCTTGAGGCGCCCGTCCACCCGGAAGACCGGCGGCAGCCCGGGCAGCAGCAGGAGGTCGCTGGCGCCGCGGCGGACGGCCTCCGCCAGGATCCCGCCGAGCGCGTCTCCGGCCTCGAGGCTGGCGCGCGGCGGCGGCTCCGGGAGCAGCTCGAGCCAGGCTGCCGCCTCGGCCCGTTCGGGCCTGGACGCCGGTCCGCCGGCGTGCCGCTCGGGGCTGGCGACCGGCGCCGCCAGGTAGCCGGCTGCCGGAGCCGCGTCGGCGGCGCCCGCCGATGGGCCGGCGCCGAAACCGCTCTCGTCGCCTCCCTCGCCGCTTTCCGGTGCGCCGGCTTCGCCTGGCTTCGCCAGCTCGGCGCGGCTGTTCAGCTCATGGACCAGGCGGTCCAGCTCGGGGTCTCGAAGGTGTTCGCTCATGATGGCGGTAATGACTGCCGCAGGGTCCGTCCGCCGGGCTCTTACGGACGGCCCCGCCCCGGCGTCTAGCCTGCCGGCCGGCCGGGCCTTCTCGGCCGGCCGAGCTACCCGGCGCTGCCGGCGGCGGCACCGGTGCCCGCCGGGGCGGCAGCGGCACCGCTGCCGGCCGCGGCGCCGTCGCTTGCCGCGCCGCCCGCGCCGCCCACCGATGCGCCGGCGGCACGCTTTGCCCGGAAGCTCGCCAGGCCGGCAGCGGCCTGGCGCCGGATGGCATTCTGGACCAGCGGCGTCCAGCCCAGGATCCGGCCCTTCGAGCCGAGCGCCTGGGCCGCCCAGGCCCAGAGGTCGAACCTGTCACGGTGTTCAAGGATCGTGCCGTCCGCGAAGGCGAAGCGGGCGTCGATGCGGTTGTGAACGGCACGGCCGGTGGCGCTGAAGGTGTACCACGCCTCCCAGTGGGCGCTGCCGGCGCGGTCGTTGGCCGCCACCGTCCCGAGCTCCACCTGCAGATCGGTGGCGCGCTCGCAGAGCATCTCCCACATGGCGCGGACCGCTGCCGCG
>DASZHY010000285.1:0-53335 GCA_035949675.1 Thermoanaerobaculia bacterium | reverse complement strand
ATGCCCTTGCCGGTGAACGACCCTTCCCCGAAGAGGTCCTGGTAGACGTCCGAGACCGCGGCCGCATAAGGATCGATGCCTGCCGGCCCCGAAAAGATCCGCTGGAAGAGGGAGCCGTCCCGGCTGGCCGGCAGCGACGGCGAGATGCGCGGCTGCAGGATGCCGTAGCCCTCGACGACCCGGCCGCGGCGCGGGTCGAACCGCGGCCGGTTGAGCGAGTGGGCCAGGGTGCCGATCAGCCGGCGCGCGACCTCGCGCGGCAACCGGGTGTCGGCGTCCAGGGTGATCACGAAGCGGACGGAGCCGGGCGCCAGGGGAAGCTCGGCCGCCGGCGCGGCGCCGTCGTGCAGGAAGGTGGTGTCGCGGGCGCCCCGCAGCAGCCGATTCAGCTCTTCGAGCTTGCCGCGCTTGCGCTCCCAGCCCATCCAGCAACCCTCGCCCGGGTTCCACAGCCGCCGGCGGTGCAGCAGCAGGAAGCGCGGCTCGCCGCCGGGCGCGGAGCCGTGGCGGTCGTTCAAGCGCGCGATGCCCACCCGCGCCGCCGCCAGCAGCTCCTCGTCTCCCGGCATGGTCTCGGCGGGCGCGTCGATCCAGTCGGAGAGCAGCGCGAAGCGCAGCTCGTCCTCGGTGTTGGCCAGGTAATGGACCTCGAGCCGGGCGATCTGCTCCTCGACCTCCGGCTGGGCGGTCAGCAGGGCCGGCACGACGACCAGCGTCCGCAGCTCCGGCGGCACGCCGCCGCGCAGCTCGAGCCGCGGCAGAACCCGCGGCCCGTAGCGCTCCATCAGCCAGGTGTTGATCAGCTGGATCGCCAGGTCGGAAGCCGGGACCAGGGCGAGCAGGACGAGGCAGGCGAGGGGCAGCGCCGGCGCGCCGCAGGCGGCCTCGCGCCACAGCGGCAGCGCCAGCACCGCCGCCGTGCCGGCCGCGATCGTTCCCAGGTAGCCCGGAGTCGCCCAGGCGAAGAAGGCGCGCCGCAGCCACTGGCGCGGTGGCAGGCGATAGCCCAGCTCGCGCTCGAAGGCGGCGCGGCCGCCGGCGATCAGGTAGTACCCGGGGTCTCCCTGGCGCTCGGCGTCAGCCTCGGCTTCGGCCTTGGCCTCGGCGGCGGCGCGCTCGACCGCCAGGCGCGCGATCTCGATCTCGGAGCGCCGCGTGCCGCGCGCCAGCTCCTCCACCGCGTGCCGGTAGCGGTCGCGGGTTGCGAACTCCGCCGCCTGGTAGCCGGGATGCGCGGCCAGCTCCTCGTCCACCGGGCTCACGCTCTCGAAGAAGGCGGCCCAGTCGAACGCCGAGATCAGGCGCATGCTGGTGATCACGTTGCGCACCGTGGCGTTCATCGCCGCCTGGCGCTGGTGCTCGAGCGCCACCACCTCGTCGGCGGTCGTGCCCTGCTCCGCCAGCCGGCGGTACAGCCAGGCGAGCGCGGGGGTGACCTCGGGATCCTGGTCGCGCAAACGGCCGAGGAGCACCACTGCGAAGGCGACGTCGAGGCGGCCCTCCTCGTAGCGCCGCAGCGGCGCGGTGGGTTCGGACTGCCGGCCGCTGCCGAGCAGGCGGTCGGCCAGCGCCTCGGCCTGCTCGCGGGCGATCCGCGCGCGCACCATCCGCTCGGCCAGCCGCCGCAGGTTCTCGACCAGCACGACGCGCAGGGAGATCGCCACCGCCCACAGCTCGCCGATGGTCAGCGGCTGCTCGCGCTGGTAGGCGCGCACGAAGCGGCGCAGGGTCTCCGCGTCGAAGCGGCTGTCGGTGTGGGCCACGAAGTCGAAAGTCAGGGCATAGACGCGCGGGTAGCCCTGCGAGGGTCCGCCCGCCAGCTTGGGCAGCTGCCGGTAGAAGCTCGCCGGCAGGTCCTCGCGGATCTCGCGCAACTGCTCCTCGACGAGATGGAAGTTGTCGACCAGCCATTCCGCGGCCGGCGTCATCGCCCGCTCCTCGCGGATCGACGCCGCGATCAGGCGGTAGGACTCGAGCAGGACGCGGCCGTTATCCCAGACCCGGGGCGTCAGCCGGCGGTCCCAAAGGCGGCCAGGGCGCACGGGCTGACTGGCGGCAAGCCCGGCGGCGTGCTGCTCGAGCCGCTCGACTCCCCAGAGCTCCTCGCGGATCGGCTCCTCGACGCCGGCGAACGACGGAGGCAGAGTTTTGGCGGTGTTCACGTGGCCCACGAAAGCGAAAAGTCAGGTTTCAAGTAAAACCTGTAGGGACCTGCGCCTTTAAGGGGCCTGGTGCAGGAGGGATGCCAGCCGGCCGCCAGCCGGCCGCCAGCCGGCCTGCCAGCCTGTTTCCTGTCCGCCGTCATGGGTGGCTAAGGCAGCCGCGGTCCTCGCTCAGCAGGCCAAACCGTCGCTACGGCCCTTGCACCAGCCACTGCGCCAGGCCGCCCATTTCGTCCGTCTGCATGACGTCCACGTCGATGCCGATGCCGTTGACCGTGACGGAAGGAAACAGTTGAATCAGCTGATAGCCCCGGCCCGGGACGTCGGGGACGCTGCTCTGGGAGCGCCAGTAGTGCTGGAAAGACAGGTCGAAGAGCTGCTGCCCGGTGAGGATTGCCTGGGCGCCGACGTACAGACCGGGGAGATACCCGGCGCCGGCGACCGCGGCGAACCAGGCCTGGCAATAGTCGATCACCGCCGACGCCGCGGTGTTGGCCTCGACCCCTTCGAGGTCACACCAGACGTTGACGGCGGACGGGAAGCCGACCGCGGCGGCATTGGCGGCGGCCGCCGCGCCATCCTCCTGTCCGAGGTCCCCACTCGGCGACCAGCCTGGCGCACGCACGTGCTGGACCGGCATCAGAGCCAGGCCCGAGCCCAGGACGTCGCTTGCCTCCTGGCTGCTCAGGTCGCCTGACGACTCGGGGCCCCGCGAGAGGTATCTCACGCAAAAGCGGTAGCCGAGCGCAAAGAACTGCTGCGCGACGTCGGCGGTGATCGCCGAGTCGGCATCGAAGCCACACGTGCCCGCCGTGGCGGCTTGCACCTTTCCGCTGAGCGCCATGCTGCCCTCCCCGGGTCAGATGAACGTTGAAGTGCGGCGGAGAGGAATTTACGCGTCTCCGGCCGGCGAAGCAACGACGCCGCCCACGCGCGGCGGCGACCCAATGCCGCCGCCGGCGCGCCTCGTGCGGGGCCGCCGCGGCCAGAAGGTCACTGCCCTGGCAGCATCCGAGGACCAGACCAGCCTGCCGTCCCGATACAGGCGGGGGTGCGAGCCGACGAAGTCCTCTGCCGCGAGCAGGTAGGGGCCGTTCCAGACGTAGCTGAGGACGTCGTTCTCGGTATAGGGCCAGGCCGGCGGCTTCACCGGGTTCCCCCCGGCGTCCACGAACGCCGCCAGGCCCGTCGCGTACGCAAACTCGCCGCTGGCTTCCCAGAGCACGAACCGCGTGGCGCCCGCGCCGAACCGGATCCACCCGCTCTCGTTTGGCACGGGATGCGCCTGCGGCGCGAACCCGGCCAGCTTCGCGAGCAGCGCCTGGTCGTTTTCGTCGTCTCCCTGGACGTGCTTGGCGAGCACTTCGGCCGAGCGAAAGGCGAGATCCTGTGCGGCGCGGAGCGCGAGGACGCCGAGCGCGAGGTCCCATCCGTCGGTCGAATTCGCGGTTTCGAGGCGCTGCCATCCGCCGTCGGCGCCGCCGTCGAAAACGAATGCATGGACCAGCACCGGCACCCCCTCGGCGGCGGGCTCGAGCTTCACCGCCTTGCCGTCGACGAGCGCCTGGCCCTTGTCGGTCTCGGCCGCCGTGAGCTCCTGGACCGTCAAGGCGATCATCCTGCCTCGAGAGTCGAAGCCGAGATCGCGCGTGCCGGCGGGCAGCGGCACGGCGGCGGCGGCGCCGGTTGCGAGCTCGACCGCGAAGAGGCGCGGACCGCTGCCGGCGGGAGCTTCAGCCTCCGGGAACGCGCCCTGCCCGACGAGCGTGCTGCTCCTCGCGGCCGGATCGAACCACACCGCACCGCGCATGCCGTCCGCGGCAAGCGCGATCCTCCCTCCACGGCAGCCTCCCGCGAAGGTCGACAGGTCTCGGCGCCGCCCCGAGACGGCGTCGAGCTCGACCCAGGCGCACCGCGCGCCGTGGGCTTCGAGCAGCGACAGCGTCGAGTCGGTCGCCGGGAAGTCCTCCCTGCCGGCGGCGCCGACGGCGGGCAGGGCGCCCCGCTGTTGCGGCGGCGGCTCGTCACTGCCGGCGCTCGGCGCGCAGGCGGCCAGTGCGAGCAGCGCGATCGCGAGCGCCGGGCCGCGTGGCCGCGAGTCGATCCTGGTCAAGCGGCAGGCCTCCTTTGGCGGGCGCTCCGGCGGCGCTCGCCAGCAGCATCTCGGCAGGCTATCATTGCCGCGCCTTTCGGGAACGGCGGCCGCCGCGGCCCATCGACCAACCTCAGCCAGGAGAGGAAGCCAGGATGGCGTCTGACATCGCAATCGCGCAGCAGGCAAGGCTCGAGCGCATCTCGAAGGTGGCCTACGACAAGCTCGGCATCGCCGAGGAGCACCTCGAGCCCTTCGGGCACTTCAAGGCGAAGCTGTCGCTCGATTCGATCGCCGCTCTAAGCGACCGGCCGGACGGCAAGCTGATCCTGGTCACCGCGATGACGCCGACGCCGGCCGGCGAAGGCAAGACCACCACCACGGTCGGCCTCGGCGACGCCTTGAACCTGCTCGGCGAGCGGGCGGCGGTCTGCGTGCGCGAGCCGTCGCTCGGACCGGTGTTCGGCATGAAGGGCGGCGCGGCCGGCGGCGGCTTCGCGCAGGTCGTCCCCATGGAGGACATCAACCTTCACTTCACCGGCGACTTCAACGCCATCGCCCTCGCCAACAACCTCCTGGCCGCGATGCTCGACAATCACCTCCATCACGGCAACGAGCTCGGCGTGGACGTCCGCAGGACCCCGTGGCGGCGGGTGATGGACATGAACGACCGGGCGCTGCGCGACATCGTCGTCGGCCTGGGCGGCGTCGCCAACGGTTTTCCACGCGAGAACGGGTTCGACATCGTCGCGGCCTCCGAGGTGATGGCCATCCTCTGTCTCGCCACCTCGCTCGCCGATCTCAAGCAGCGCTTGGGCAACATCGTCGTCGCCTACACCCGCGACCGCAAGCCGGTGCGGGCGCGCGACCTCGAGGTCCACGGCGCCATGACCGTCTTGCTCAAGGACGCCATCAAGCCAAACCTGGTGCAGACGCTCGAGAACAACCCGGCCTTCGTCCACGGTGGGCCGTTCGCCAACATCGCCCACGGCTGCAACTCGCTCATCGCCACCCGGACCGCCTTGAAGCTCGCCGACTACGTGGTCACCGAGGCCGGCTTCGGCGCCGATCTGGGCGCCGAGAAGTTCGTGGACATCAAGTGCCGCAAGGCCGGGCTGCGGCCGGCGGCGGCGGTGTTGGTCGCCACCGTGCGCGCCCTGAAGTACCACGGCGGCGCGGACCTCAAGACCATCACCAGGGAGGACACCGCGGCGCTCGAGCAGGGACTTGCGAACTTGCAGCGCCACGTCGAGAACGTGCAGCAGCACTTCGGCGTCCCCTGCGTCGTCGCGGTCAACCGCTTCGACGCCGATACCGCGGCCGAGCTGGCGCTGGTCGAGTCGCGGATGGCGCAGCAGGGAGTGCGCACGGTCCTGGCGTCGCACTGGGCCGACGGCGGCAAGGGCGCCCTGGACCTGGCGCGGGCCGTGGTCGAGCTCGCCGCACGGGAGCCGAGCGTGAGCTTCGTCTACGAGGACGACGACAGCCTGTGGGAGAAGATCGAGAAGGTCTCCCGGAAGATCTATCGCGCCTCTCACGTCACCGCCGACTCCAAGGTGCGCGAGCAGATCGCCCGGCTGCAGGAGGAGGGCTACGGGCGGTTTCCGGTCTGCGTCGCGAAGACGCAGTACTCGTTCTCGACCGACGCGCGCCTGCGCGGAGCGCCCACCGGCCACGTCATCGACGTGCGCGAGGTGCGCCTGTCCGCCGGCGCCGAGTTCGTGGTGATGATCTGCGGCGACATCATGACCATGCCGGGATTGCCCAAGGCGCCCGCGGCGCGCGTCATCGACGTCAAGGAAGATGGGACGGTGGTCGGGCTCTTCTGACGGCGCGCTCGGCCGCCGTCACCGTGTGCTCGAGCAGCGTCGCGATGGTCATTGGGCCGACCCCGCCCGGCACCGGCGTATAGGCGGCACAGCGCTCTGCCGCGCCTGCCAGATCGACGTCGCCGGCGCCCCGCGGATGGTTGGCAGCGTCGATCACCACCGCTCCGTCCCGTAGCCAGTGCCCCTTGACCAGCCCCGGGCTGCCTGCGGCCGCGACCACGATCTCGCCTCGCCGGACCACCTCGGGCAGCCGGCGGGTCCGCGAATGGCAGACCGTGACCGTGGCGTTGGCGGCCAGCAGCAGGAGGGCCGCGGGTTTGCCGACCATCGGGCTCCTGCCGACGACCACTGCCTCCTTGCCCGCGATCGGGATCTCGTACCAGGCGAGAAGCCGCAGCATGGCCGCAGGCGTGACGGCGGCAAAGCAGGTCTCGCCCACCGCCATTCTCCCGAGGCTCGCGCTGCCGTCGCCGCCGACGTCCTTGCCCACGGCGATCCGGTCGAAGCAGCGGCGCTCGTCGATCGGCGGCGCCAGGGGATGTTGCAGGAAGATGCCGTGCACCCGCGGATCGTCATTGAGCCGGTCGATCTCCGAGGCCAGCTCCGCGGTGCCGGTTCCGGGAGGCGGCGCGATCAGCAGCGGCTCGATGCCGGCCCGCCGGCAGGCGTCGACCTTCAGGCGCGCGAACCTGAGGTAGGCGGGATCGGTGCCGACGACGACGATGGCCAGCGTCGGCGGGGCTGCTCCCAAAGGCGCGAGCGCCCGCACCCGTTCAGCCAGCTGCGCTGCGATCGCGCGCGCCGGCGCCGTGCCATCGAGGACCAACCCCGCCATGAGGCCAGGTGTTACAGCAGGCCGGCCCGCATCGCCTTGCTCACCGCCGCGGACTTGGTGTGGACCTGCAGTTTCTCGTAGACGTTGCGGATGTAGTTGCGCACCGTATTGATGCTGACTCCGAGCTGACCGCCGGCCGTCTGGTAGCTGCAGCCTTCGGCGAGCAGCCGCAGCAGCTGGGTTTCCTGCCGCGTCAGCGCCTGCTCCAGGGCCGCCGGCGGCGCGGTGCGCCGGAACAGCGCCACCACCTTGCGCGCGATCTCGGGCGACATCGGCGCGCCCCCGTCGCGCGCCTCGCGCACGGCTTCGAGCAGCCGCCCGGGTGGAGTGCGCTTGAGCAGGTAGCCGGTGGCGCCATTGCACAGCGACTCGAAGATCTTGTCCTCGTCCTCGAAGGCGGTGAGCATGAGGATCGCGGCGTTCGGCCAGCGCTCGCGCAGCGAGCCCACGCCGCGCGAGCCGGGCACCCCCGGCAGCTTGATGTCGAGCAGCACCACCTCGGGCGGCTCGCCTGCCCGGCCGGCCAGCACCTGCTCGAGCGAGCTGAAGACGGTGAGGCAGCGAAATCCCGGCGTGCCGTCCACCAGCTGCCGCAGGCCGTCGCGGGTGCCGCGGTCATCCTCCACGATCACCACGCTGATGGGGACTTGCTCGCTCATGGTTCTACCCTATCGTCCGCCGCGCCGGCGCGCCAGGCATGAACATGCGCCTTCAGAGCCGCAGGCTCAGCCGCACGCGTGTGCCGGCGCCCGGCGCCGAATCGACGGAGAGCTTGGCGCCGACCTTCGCCGCCCGCGCCCGGATGTTGCTCAGACCGTGGCCGGAGCGCGCGCCCGCCTGACCGGAGACGCCGGCCGCGAACCCGACGCCGTCGTCGCTCACCTCGGCCACCAGCTCGCCGCGCGCCTCGGCCACCTCGATCCGCACCTGCCTGGCGCGGGCATGCCTGGCGGCGTTGTGGACCGCCTCCTTGAGCACCAGGTACAGCTCCCGCTTGGCCTCGGGGCGCAACGAGATGCCGGCGGCCCCCGCCGGAGCGGCGAACAGGACGCTGACGCCGCGCGCCTCGAGCAGGTCCCCCGCGAAGCGCCGGATGCGGGCCAGCAAGCTCTCGAGGTCGTCGCGGCGGGCGTCGATCGCCCAGACGATGTCGCCGATGGTCTCCATCAGCTCGCGCGCCGTCTCGCCGATCTGGTCGAGCAGCGTGGCCTCCACCCCTAAGGGATCGGCGATCCGGCGCCGCACCAGCTCCGAGAGGATCGAGATCCGTGACAGGCTCGAGCTCAGGTCGTCGTGGAGATCGGCGGCGATGCCCGCGCGCACGCGCTCGAGCTCGACCACGCGCGTCAGCTGCGCACGGTGGAGGGCCCAGGCGAGAACCGCGGCGGCGGTGCCGGCCAGCAGCAGGAACCACCAGCGCTGCCAGAGCGGCCGCAACAGGGTGAAGGAGACGGTGGCGGGGACCGGGCTCACCACGTTGTCCGGCGTCACCGCCCGGACCAGGAAGCGATAGGCGCCCGGCGCGAGATTGCCCAGCAGGACCGAGCGCTCCGCCTGCGGCTCGCTCCAGCCCGCGGCCGACCCTTCGAGGCGGTATTGATAGCGCAGGCCGGCGCCGTAGGTGAAGCTGATGCCGGTGAAATGGACCTCCACCCGGTTGTGGCCGGCAGGCAGCTGGAAGCCCGCGAGGCCGCGCACGCCGAGCGGCGGCACCGGCCTGGGCACCCCGTCGATCCGCAGGCCGCTCAGGAAGACGGGCGGCGGGGCCTCGGCATGCGGGATGTCCGGCTGGTAGCGCGCCGGTCCCGCCGGGGTCCCGAACCAGAGGCTGCCGTCGCTGGCCCGATAGGCCGCGCTGACGACGCTCGACGGCAGCCCGTCGGCGGTGGTGAGGGTCCGGATGCGGCCGCTCTTGGGGTTCAGCCTGTCGAGTCCCTTGCCATGGCCGAGATAGATCGTGCCGCGGCGGTCTTCGGTCACGCACAGCACGCGGTCGCTCGACAGACCTTGGGCGACGGTGTAGGGGACGGACCGGGGATGTGCGGCGTTGAGGTCGTCCACCCGGATCACCCCGCCGTAGGCGGAGGCGGCCCACAGGCGCTGGCGGCTGTCCACGAACAGGTCGTTGATCGCACCCGAGGGCACGCCGGGGCCGGGCACGAAGAGGTCCGCCGCCTCGCCGCGCAGCCGCGCCAGGCCGCCGCTCGAGAAACCGATCCAGAGGTTGCCGTAGGGGTCTTCGGCGAACGCCGACGGTGCGCCGCGCCCCAGGCGTTCGACCTGCGGCACGGTGCTGAAACGCCCCGCGGCGCGGTCGAACCTGGCGAGGTAGGTCCTTTCCCTGACGTCCGCGCCCGGGGTCTGATTGCCGAGAGACGAAACCCAGAGCTCGCCGCGCGAGTCGGCGAAGAGGCGGACGACCTCCCCCATCGCTGCGGGGGCAGGCCAGAACTGCTTCGGCACCTGCCGCAGGGAGGCGGGCTGCGCCACCTTGGGAAAGTGCCAGATCCCGGCGGCGCTGCCCAGCCAGAGGCCGCCGCTCGCATCCGGCGTCAACACCTGGTGGCGGCCCCTCCCCACGTACCCGGCGCGTTCGACGACCTCCGGCGTCACCTTCAACAGCTCCTCGCCGTCGAAATGAAGGAGCTGCGACTGGCCGCGGCTGTTGCCCCAGACCATGAGATTGGCGTCGCCGTCCTCGAAGATCTCGGCCACCGCGATCCCGCCGGGGGCTGCCGGGGAGGCATAGGTCAGGAAGCCGTTGTGCGCGATCCGCATCAAGCCATGGGAGCGGGAGCCGACCCACAGGTTGCCGTCGCGGTCCTCGGCCAGGCTGGAGAGGTCGTCCTGCAACAAGCCGTTGCGGCTGGCGTAGCCGCGGAAGCTCCGGCCGTCGAACTCGGAGAGGCCGCCGCCGGCCGCGATCCAGACCTTGCCGTCACGGGTCTGCAGCAACCCACCTCCGGCCCGGCGGCGGCCAGCGGCTGGCGATCTCGCGCGTGCGGCGGCACCGGTTGCCGTGGCTCCGGCGAGCCCCGGCGGCGTGTCCGCGGCCGCGGTTTCAGCCGGCCCTCCTGTCCCGCCCAGGCCGGCAAGCCCCGAGGTCGCGTCGAAGCGGCACACCTCGCCGGCGGCGTCGGGCAGGCGCAGCGTCGCCGAGCCGGGCTGCCCGCAGCGGCCCGCGGCGGCCCGCTCCTGAAGCGACCTCACGGCAGGCTGTCCCGCCGCAGCCGGCCGTCCCGCATCTGCCGGGCCGGGCTTTAGCACGTAGAGCCCGCTGCCGGTCAGCACCCAGAGGCGTCCTCGAGCGTCGAGGAGCAGTGCCCCGATCCCCTCCCACTCCGGGGGCGGGCGGACCGGGGAGCTGAGCCAGCGGCCGTCGGCCAGGCGATGCACGAGGCCGGTCTGCTCCCCCACCCAGATCCCGCCCGTGCCATCCGGCGCCAGCGCCGTGACCCCCGAGACCGGGGCGCCCGACGGCAGCGTCACCTCCGAGACCTCGGCCAGGCCGGGAGCGGCGCGGAACAGACCGCCGCCGGTTGGCGCGGCGTCCGCCGTCCAGACCGCGCCGCCCGTGGCCAGCAGCGCCGCGATGCGGTGGCGCAGGCGCCCTTGCGGATCCGGCGCCGGCGCCGGCACGAAGATCCTCTCCTTGGTGGTGGGACCGGGGTCGAGGCGAGCCAGGCCGCCGGTCGTGCCCACCAGCAAGCCGCCGCTCGCATCCTCGAGCAGCGCGGTGACGTTGGGGCTCGGCAGTCCCTGCCGCGGGTCGTAGCTGACGAAACGGGTGCCGTCGAAGCGGCTGAGCCCGCTGTCGGTGGCGATCCACAGAAAGCCGCGGGAGTCCTGCAAGACCGCGTTGATCTCGTCGCCCGCCAGGCCGTCGTCCACGGTATAGACCCGGATCGGCAGCCGCTCCGCCGGCGGACGCACGATCGTCTGAGGCGGCGGCCCGGCGGCGGCGGACGGGAGGGCGAGCGGCAGGGCGAGCAAGCCCGCCACCAGAGTCGGAATCCAGGTCCGCGATGTCCGCGACAGAGGGCCTCCCGCCAGGGCGTATCCCGAGTCTACCGCGAAGCGGCGCTGCGGCGCCGCGCCGCGGCGACCCCACGGCGAGCAGGGAACGTCACCAGCGCAATGCCAGCGCCATGGCGTAATCACATAGAGGCATGCTATTATCCTCTAAGTCTGTCTAGCATCGGCGTTGTCAATAGCACGTCCTCAAATGCTATTTGCCATGGGCGAGCCGGCCGCGCGCCCGCGGCGATTCTTGGACTCCTATTGTGCCCATGCCCTCACGGCCCAGAACCGCGACCTATTCGGGACGGACCCGGTGTCCAGCCGCGGCCGCCACCAAGACCGACCCGATCGGGCCCGGCAAGGCTGCTCAGCGGCACGGCTCGACGACCTCCGACCGGCTGGCGACCTGCTCCTGGTACCTCGCGGTCCTCCTGGCGGTCTGGTGGCTCTCCTTCAACTCGATGCGGGGCGCCGACTTCTGGTGGCATCTGGCCTCCGGACGGTGGATCGTCGAACACCAGGCGATGGCCCGGCTCGATCCCTTCTCCTTCTCGGCGCACGGCCGGCCGTGGTTGAACAACGAATGGCTCGGCGACGTGGTCTTCTTTCTCTGGACCTCGGTTGCCGGGCTGGAATCGCTGGTCTACTGGTTCTGGGGAATGGTGCTTGCCACCTACGGGCTGCTCTTTCACCTGGGCCGCAGGCTTGGCGGATCACCCTTGGCGAGCTTCATCGGCGTCGTGATGGCGGCGGCAGCCTCCGCCCCCTTCTTCGAATTCCGGCCGAACCAGTACTCGCTGCTTCTCTTTGTCGTCCTGATGTGGCTGCTGCTGCCGCGAAGGCCTCTCTGGCCCGGCCTCCCGCTGCTCTTCATGGCGTGGGTCAATCTGCACCCCGGGTTCATCTTCGGGCTGGCCGTGGCCGTAGCCGTCGTGGCGATCGGTATCTTGGTGGAGGCGACCCGGGCGCGGCGGTCCGCCGGCGGCATCGCCGCCGCGCTCGCCGCCCACCGTCGGGACATACTCGTGGTGGGCGCCTGTGCGCTGGCCGGCCTGCTCAACCCGTTCGGCGTCCAGGCCTATGTCCATCCCCTCCTCTGGGCCTTGGACAGCGCCTCGCCCTACCGCAAGATCAAGGAGTGGCTACCGCCGTTCGCAAGGGACGGGGTGAGCCCGCCTTCATTCCCGTGGCTCATCGCGCTCTTCGTCGTGGCGAGCCTGGTCCTGGTGCGGCGGGGCCGGCCCGGCATCGCCAAACCCGAGGAGCGCTGGCCGATCGTCGCGCTGGGAGGCGTGACCCTCTGCATGGCCCTGGCCAGCGCTCGCTTCATCCCGCTCTTCTCGATCCCTGCGTGCCTGGCGATCTCGCTGCTGCCGGCGTCATCCCGAGTGGCGGCGGCCGGCCCTCGAGCGCCGGCGCTCCGGCTGCTCCGGCCAGTCCTGCACACCGCTTTGCCGCTGCTCCTTGCCGTCGTATGCCTGGCGATGCTCCGGCGCTTTCCGCTCGACCGGCGCGCCTTCCGCCATCTGATTACCCTCGAGAGCTTCCCCGTCGACACCCTGGATTTCGTCGAGGCGAGCCGGCTGTCAGGCCGCCTGTTCGCCTACTACGGCTGGGGAGGATACGTGGAGTACCGCACGCGCGGTCGCCTGCAGGTCTATGTGGATGGCCGCGCCGCGACCGTTTACAGCCCGGCGTTGTTCAACGCCTATCGGCGCGTCCAGTACCTGCTTCCGGGATGGCAGGAGGTGGTCGAGTCGTCGGGAGCTGATTACTTTCTGTGGCTGAACCTCGAGACGCCCCAGGTCCAGCAGATCGCTCAGCCCCAGGAGCTGATCGCCTCGGGCCGCTGGCGGAAAATGCACGAGGACTTCGTGTCGGTCTTGCTGGCGCGGACCGCAGTGCCAGCGACGGCGGCGCCCGCGGTGGCAAGGGGGCCACAAGGGCAGTCTCCCTACCGCGAGCTTGCGCTCGGCGGCCTCGCCATGCGCGCCGGGGACAAGCAGGGAGCGGAAACGCACTTGCGAGCGGCGCTCCGCCTCGACTGCAACATGCTGGCGGCGTGCCGCAATCTCTCCCTGGTGCTTGGCTGGCAAGACCGCGTCTCGGAAGCGTGGGCCGAGCACGCGCGCTGCGAAGAGATCTTCCCCGAACCCGAAAGCGCAAAGGACCTCGAAACGTTGCTGGAGCAGAGGCTCAGCGCACACTCGAGAGTCCTCATGTAGAGGGCCGGCTCACCCCCCGCCCGTCATGGAAGCCGCGAAATCATGGCTGACGAGTGGCGGTGGTAGTGTGTCGGCGATGACTGGCCAACACGCGGCGGCAAACCTCCCTGGTCCGGTGACGGCAGCGCGCAGCTTTGGCCAAGTCCAACGGTCCCGCACGTTGCGGGACATGAGCGTCGAGGAGGTCCTGATGCCTCGCGGCATCAGGCTCGCGGAGCACGGCCACGAGGATGCTCAGCTCTGTCTCGTGCTCGAGGGCGAGTACCTGGAATGTGCCCGCGGCCGTGTCTGGCGCTTGCAACCCGGGACCGTCTGGCTTCGACCCGCGCGAGAGCAGCACTCGAACGTCGTCGCGCCGGAGCAGGACGCGCTGACGTTGCTCGTATCCTTCCGGCGGGAGCGCTTCGCCGCCTGTGAACGAGCCGATGCCGGCCCGCGCCTCGTCAGCTCGCTGCTCCTCGACGAGCTCCGCGCCGGGCTCGTCGGCGAGCTCCGCCGCGGCGATGCCGGCGCCGCGCTGGCGCTCGAAGGTTGGGCGCTGCTCCTCCTATCGCATGCGGAGAGAGCGGCGGCCGGGATGGGCGCCGGCACCGGGGCGCCGCCGCCATGGCTGCACGACGCGCGGCGAATGATCGAACAGTCGTACCGCAACCGGGTCTCGCTGGCGACTATCGCGGCGAGCCTTGGCATTCATCCCGCCACCCTGGCGGCGGCATTTCGTCGTTATTATCAGGTTTCCGTGGGAGAGCTCATCCGCGAGCTGCGACTTCGCCACGCCCGCCAGCGCCTGCGCGGCTCCCGGGCACCCATCAAGCAGATCGCGGTCGAAGCGGGGTTTTACGATCAGGCTCATCTCGGGCGGTGCTGCCGGCGCCGCTTCGGTGTGTCCCCGGGCGAGATCAGGCGTCGTTGAGATCTCCCGCCTAACTTCCCGACAGTCGACCGTCCGCCCGGCGCGGCGCCAGGCGCTGCCACAGGTACCCTCCCGCGACCGTCGCGACCAGCAGCGTCGCGGCTCCCGCAAGATCGAACCAGAGCGGGTCGGCGCTCGGTCTGAAGCCGATCACATAGGCGCTCTCGAAGGCCACGAATGCCGCGGCTCCCAAGGCATGAAAGACTGGCGAGCGGCCGCCGATCCAGGCCGCTACCACGCCGCCAAGCAGGCCGGCCCCGATCGCCACGGCAGTCGCCAGAACCTGCACACGTGGCGGCGCGGACAGGTGGATCAACCCGCCGAGCGGCGCGAATCCGGCGCTGGTGGCGAGGACGATCGCCACGTAGCCCGCCAGCGCGGCTCCCAGGCTCCTGAGCACGGCCAAGCCCTTGGATCGCGGCATGAGTGGTCCCCCTTTCCGTATCCGGGGCGCCGCCGCACCAGCGCGACGATCTGCCAGCGCCCCAGGATAAGCGACGTGCTCCGCCAGGGTTCGACCGACACGAGAATCATCCAAGGAATTCACCGATCATCCTATGCCGTGAAGGCCGGCGGGTTCGCGATACGCGCTCCCGGACCCGCCGCTCTCCCTCGTCATGTCCAGGATCTCGACCGGCGCGCGGTGAAGCGACGCCGGCGTCAGCGGCTGGCCGGCGGCACGACGCCGTTCATACGCAGGTATTCGACCATCTGGCCGTAGTGGTCCATCGCGTGCGCCAGCGTCTCGATCGCGAGCCCCAGGCGGGTCGTCTTGCCACCCAGCGGGGAGATCGGGCTGCCCTTGACGATCGCGTTCTGCGGGTCGATGGCGGCGGCGGCTTTGCGGAGGACGGCGAACGAGCCGAGGAGGTATTTCATGATCTCCGGCTTGGTCCGCACCGCTTCCGGTCCGAGCTCGTCCCCGGCGTCAGGGGGCGGCGGCTCGCCGAGGATGGCCGCCGCCAGGATGTAGTTGGTGGCCGCCGCGTGCTTCACCTGCTGGGCGAACGTGCGCACGCCCGCGAACTCCCCGTCCGTCGGCGCAAAGCTGTATTTGTCCGCGGGCATGGCATCGGCGGCTCCCACCACCAGGCTCTCGCAGAGCGCCACGAAGTCGCCCACCACCTGGTTCGTAGGGCGCGATTGCGGCGCCTGAGAAGCCGGGCCGGAGCCTGCGCCTCCCCAGGCAGGCGCGGCAAATGCGTGCAACGCGGCGATCACCAGGAGACATAGAAACGGAACTCGGCACCTCCGTACTGCCTTGGCCATGGTCGTCCACTCCGCGCGGGCGTCCGGCCAGTCCAGTCCGAGCGGTCGCCGCCAGCGAGGATAGGCGCAAGCCCGAGCCGGCGTGACACCCGGCCCCACACCGCCGCTGCCGGCCCCTCTGCCAGGGTGGTCGCGAGCAGTGCTCACTGCTGTCGCCGAAAGCCTGATCAGCCGACTCCCTGGTCAGGGTAAGGGAAGCCTGCGGGCTTGGGCAGGTTCGGATCGAAGTAGGCACGCACCGCGGCGTCGCAGACCGCAAAGCCCCAGTTGATCAACCGCTCCTGGATCTCCTTCGGCACCGCGGCGAGACGGGTCGGCCAGGCGGCCAGGACCAGGGTCTTGGAGTGCGGGCAGGGCAGCCCGTCCGCTACCTTGTAGTCCGCGATGTCGGTGCCGATGCCCCAATAGGCGCCCTGGCGCTGCTTGGAGCGAAAACCGGCGATGAGGTCACGGGTGCGCAGTGCATGCACCTGGTTCTGGATCACCTCGAGGACGCGGACTGTATGCAGCAACCAGTCGGTCCTTGGTTTCTCTTGAAACGTCATCGCCTTGCCGGCGTCGCTGACCAGGATCGTCTCGAAGCTCTTGGCGGTCTCCAGTCCCATGTTGTCATAGACCCCGCCGTCCGCCAGCGCGACTTCGGTGGTGAACGGTGGACGCTGGAGGTTCTTGCCGGTGCCGGGCACGAAGTCGCCGTCGTTGAAGTGGAGACGCACCGGCGACAGCACCGGCGGGAAGGCCGACGACGCGGCGACGGCGACCGCCAGCTCGGTCAGCGGCTTCTCGATTTTTCCCACCCGCCAGTCCCGGATATAAGGTTTCGCAAAGCGCCAGAGCACACCGGATTGGACGTTGGTGGCGTTGATCACGAACTGGGGCCCGTCCTGCCAGTCCGGCAGGTCCTGGAGCGTGCGGCGACCGAACAAATGCTTGCGATAGGCCGCGACGACGCGGCTCGAGGCCGTGATGCCAGGCAGGAAACCGCTGAGCACGGCTCCGACGTCGATCGTCCTGCCTGCCAGCGCGCGGATCGGCTCGACGAGTTGGTTGCCGAAGGCGGCCGCGACGCCGTTGGTGTCAAACGCCAGCTGCGCCCAGTGCGCGCCGACGACTCCCGCGGTGATGCTGCCTCCCGAGACGCTGGAGATGCGGTTCAGCTTCCGCAGATAGCCGATCTGGTTCAGCCGCCAGAGCGCGCCGGCGTGGAACAGCATGGCGCGATAGCCGCCTCCCGACATGCAAAGGGCGATCCCGGACCGCAACGCCTCCGCCTCCGGCTCTTGACCCTCGGCGGCCTTGATCGCAGCAATCAGCTCGGGCTTCGGTACGCTGGACGGGATCGCTGATTCGTCGGACATCGGGCGTCCTCCTCTGGACTGCATCACGGCTCGCGTGAGCGCAGGAGTAAGACGATACGAGACTCCGCGACACGGAACAAGTCTATGTAAAGATCGACACATTCACACGTTTCTACATTTGCTTGACAACTGTCTGCGGTGCATCTATAGTCGACTGAGTAATTCCAGTCGTCTTGCTGGACGAACCCGCTGCGCCCGACGAGCTCGCGCGCCGGGCTCCTGATCTTTTCCCATCGGCGGCCCTGGCTGAAAAGGAGCAACTTGCCGTGCCGAACCGCGAGATCCCGCAGCCGCAAGAGGGCGCGCAGTCTGCCGGCGAGCCGCCCTCGCCCCAGCCACCGAACGGGCCGCCGGCCATACCTGCCCCACCGCCCAAGGCGGCGCGCGTGGTGAGGAGCATCCCCGTCCAGCGGCCGCCGTTCCGCAGGCTGCGGGCCTATGCCTTCGACCCCACCCTGTCGACCGAGCTCGAGAACGCCGTCATCAATCACGTCACCCTCGAGATCCCCTGGGAGTTCGATCCCAAGACCGGCTTGGACAAGCTCGAGCCTGGTCCGGTCGGAGAGTACCTCGAAGTGGTGGACTTCGATCCCGCGAGCGACTGCTTCTACTCGCCCGTAGACCTCGACCAGCCCTACCTCCTGGCCCAGGACGGCCTCGCGCCGTCCGAAGGCAACCCGCATTTCCACCAACAGATGGTCTATGCGGTGGCGATGGGCACCATTCACAATTTCGAGCGCGCCCTGGGCCGCACCGTGCTGTGGGCGCCGCACCGCTCGACGGCAGAGGGCGTGGGCGGGCCCGTCTACCACGAGGAGTACGTGCCGCGCCTGCGCATCTACCCGCACGCGCTCCGCGAAGCCAACGCTTACTACAGCCCGGAGAAGAAGGCCCTCCTCTTCGGCTATTTCCCGGCCTCGACCCTCGACTCGCGCCATCACCTCCCCGGCGGCCTGGTCTTCACCTGCCTCTCCCACGACGTCGTCGCCCACGAGACCACGCACGCCATCCTGGACGGCATGCATCGTCGCTTCATCGAAGCGAGCAACCCGGACGTGTTGGCTTTTCACGAGGCCTTCGCCGACGTCGTGGCGCTGTTTCAGCATTTTTCCTTCCCGGAGGTGCTGCGCCACCAGATCGCCAGGACGCAGGGCAACCTGGCGACCGAGAACCTGCTGGCGCAACTAGCTCAGGAGTTCGGTCAGGCGACCGGCGCCCACGGCGCGCTGCGCGATGCCCTGGGAGACGTCGACGACGAGGGCAGGTGGGTGCCGAAGCAGCCCGACCCGGCCCGGATTCGTACCGAGACGGAGCCGCATGCCCGCGGCTCGCTGCTGGTGGCCGCGGTCTTCGCCGCCTTCGTCTCGATCTACAAGTCGCGGACCGCTGCTCTGTTTCGCATCGCTACCGGCGGCACTGGCGTGCTGCCCGCCGGGGCCTTGCATCCGGACCTGGTCGACCGTCTGGCCGGCGAGGCCGCCAAGTCCGCAAAGCACATCCTGAACATGTGCATCCGGGCCCTCGACTACTGCCCGCCGGTGGACATCACCTTCGGCGACTACCTGCGGGCGCTGATCACCGCCGACCACGACCTGGTGCGAGACGACGACCTCGGCTACCGCATCGCCGTGGTCGAGGCCTTTCGCCACTACGGCATCTATCCGCTCGACGTGCGCAGCCTCTCGGTCGACAGCCTGCTGTGGTCGGCGCCCGCCCAGCAGGACTTCCGGCCTACCTTCCTGCGTTCCCTGAAGGCGTTGAAGGGCGCCGCGCAGACCTGGGACTTGAGGCGCAACCGCCGCGACATCGACGAGCGCCTGCGCAAGCTGCGGGCGAAGCTGCACGACAGGATCGACGAGGATAAGAATCACGAGCAGCAACTGCTCAAGGGACTTGATCTGAGCCCGGGCAAGAAGTTCGAGGTCCACTCCCTGCGCCCGGCCCGGCGGGTCGGCCCGGACGGCGACGTGCTGGCCGATCTGGTGATCGAGATCACCCAGCGCCGCCCCATCTATCTCGACTCGGCTTTGCAAGACCGCAGCGACGCCCGTGAGAAGGGGCTGCCGAAGCCCGACTTCTATTTCCGCGGCGGTGGCACCCTGATCGTCGACCTCAAGCGGTTCGAGGTGCGCTATTACATCTACAAGGACATTACCAGCGAGTCCCGGTTGGCGCGCCAGCGAGCCTTCTTCAAGGGCGACGGAGGCACCTCGCTGCGCGCCCTCTACATGGGCGCCCCGTCGGCCGTTGCGGAGCCGTTCGCAATGTTGCACCGTTCCGCGGGGCAAGAGGAAATCGAATGGGTACGCTGAAAGCGCCGGCGTCGGGAGTCACCGTCCGCATGTACCGGCAGGGGCTTGGCGACTGCTTCCTGCTCGCTTTTCCGACGGCCTCGCCCGAGAGACCTTTCTACATGATGATCGATTGCGGCGTCGTGCTGGGTACGCCCAATCCTACCGGCACGGACGATGAACCCGGTCCGATGACCAAAGTGGCGACGAGCCTGAAGGAAGCCACCGATGGCAAGATCGACCTGCTGGTGATCACGCACGAGCACTGGGATCACGTTTCGGGCTTCCTCCAGGCAGCCGAGGTTTTCCGGGGCTTCGCGGTGCAAGATCTCTGGCTGGCATGGACCGAGGACCCCGCCGACGACCTGGCGAACAAGCTCCGGGCGGATTTCAGCAAGGACCTGCAAGCCCTGCACATGGCCGTCCGGCGTGCTGCCAACCAGCAGGCGATGGAGCCGATCGCCAACCTGCTTGGATTCTTCGGCGAGGCCGGGTCCCTGGGCGCGGCCGGCGGGTCCATCCCCAACACGACCGGCGCCGCGCTCCAGGCGGTCCGCCAGCTCGCGAGCGGGCCGCCCAGCTACCGCCGCCCAGGAGAGGGGCCGTTGCCGCTGCCAGGCGCTCCCGGGGTCCGGATCTACGTTCTCGGGCCGCCGCACGACGAGCGGCAGCTGCGGCGAATCAACCCGACGGCCAAGGGGAAGGAGGTCTACACCGAGGGCCTTACGGCACGGACCACCTTCCTCATGGCGGTGCGCAGTCAGGAGGACCCTGCGGCAGCGGACTGGGCGCTGCAGGACCTGAGCTTCCCCTTCGAACGCCGACTGCGCATCCCCCGCCAGGAGGCTGCGGGGTGCTCCTTCTTCGAGAAGTATTATGGCTTCGGCGACGATCCGGCGAAGAGCTGGCGGCGCATCGACGACGACTGGCTGGGTACCGCCGGCGAGATCGCCCTGCAGCTCGACAGCTATACCAACAACACCAGCTTGGCCCTGGCAATCGAGCTCGCGTCGGGGAAGGTCCTGCTCTTCGCGGCCGACGCTCAGGTCGGCAGCTGGCTGTCGTGGGACGCCCTCACCTGGTCGGCGCCCGGTAAGCAGGGGGAGACGGCCGCCATCCGCATCGATGACCTGCTGGCGCGCACGGTGCTTTACAAGGTCGGCCACCACGGCAGCCACAACGCCACCATCCGCGGTGAAGGGACGGCCAAGAAGGGGCTGGAGCTGATGACCAGCCCCGACCTCGTCGCGATGATTCCGGTCGACCACCAGATGGCGGTCAAGAAGCGCTGGGGAAAGATGCCGTTCGAACCCCTCTTGGCGCGGCTCGACAGCAAGACGGGCCACCGCGTGCTGCGCGTCGACGATCCTTTCCCCAAGCCGCGGCCGCAGGCGATGAGCGCCGAGGACTGGGCCGCCTTCAAGACCCGCTTCGACGAGACCGAGCTCTACATGGAGTACACCGTGCCCGACTCGTGAAGCGGTCGAGAAGAGATCGGGAGCACCAGCCAACCCGGATCGTCTCGCAATGATCGAACCAGACAGGAGGCACCATGAAGCTGAAGGCGTCGTGCGCATGCATCTGTCTCTCCATACTCGGCGCCGCCGGCGTCCTGGCGTCGAGCACCGACCCGGGGGCGCGGTCCAGGCGCCTGGTGATCTGCCTCGACGGCACCGGGAACAACCCGGAGCAATCGGTGGAGACAGTTGGCAACCACCAGCTGTACAAGCCGACCAACGTCCTCAAGACCTACCGCGCGGTGCTGCCGGTCGCCGCCGACGGCAGGAGCCAGATCACCTTCTACTCGGAGGGCGTGGGGTCGTTCATCGGCGAGCCGGTGCCCTTGGCGTGGTTGCAGAGGGACGTGGATAGTCTTGTCGGGGGCGCTTTCGGCGCCGGTTTCGAGCGCGGCCTCAAGGCTGCCTATCGTTTCCTGGTTGGCAACTACCAGGAACCCGACCACCAGCAAGGGGACGAGATCTTCGTCTTCGGCTTCAGCCGCGGCGCCGCTCAAGCGCGGGCGCTCATCAATTTCATCGCCTGGGCCCACGGCCTGCTGCACAAAGACGGCGAGTACTACATCCCCGAGCTGTTCGACGGCTTCAGGCAAGGCCGAGACGTCAAGACCGTGCTCGAGGCCATCCGTGCCCGCATCAGAACCAGTCCGCCACTCGCCTGTGAGCAGGAGCGGTGCAGGGAGAACCTCAAGGAGAGTGAGAAGACCCAGAGGCAGGACCGGCACATGGCGTGCGACACGCGGGAGACGCAGGATGCCCCCCGTATCAAGGACCCACGCCCGGTTGACATCCGATTCTTGGGGGTCTACGACACCGTCTATTCGCTCGGCCAGGGGGCGGCGGACAGGCAGAAATTCGGTTTCCTGATCGACAAGGTACCTCCTCCCATCGTGAAGACAGCCCGTCAGGCGCTCGCGATCGACGAGCGGCGCTGGGACTTCAAGCCAGAGATCTGGCAGGGGGCCACGGACTCGTCCCAGTCGGTCGAGCAGGTCTGGTTCCCGGGTGTGCATTCCGACGTCGGCGGCGGCTACTACCGCGATGGGCTCGCCAACGGGCCGCTGCAGTGGATGATCGCCGAGGCGATGGCGGCCGGCCTCGAAGTGGATTGCCAGTACCTCGGGCACTACAGCCCCTTCGTGTGCGGTGACCGCCCCGACACCGATCGCGGCTTGTTTCGGTTCTTGGAGATCATCCGCGGCAAGAACGGCCAAGGCGTGCGGGAGCTCCCCGCGGGCGCCAAGCTGCACGACTCGGTCGCCTGGCTGCTGATGAACGACGAGACCTATCGTCCCGAAACCCTGCTGCGCTACCTGGCGCAAGACGACCACCGGATCGACCAGTTCCCTGACCCGCGGCTGCGCTCCGCCGTCCGCGCCATCGTCTCGGCGTTCAAGGCAGGGACTGGCGGCAAGCCGGCCCCTTGCCGGCCAGGCAGCGCGCGGCCAGGCGCCGAGCCCGGCAGCTGACGCGGCAGGCCAGACCGGTCTGTAGGCGGCGAGGCCCCGCAAGCGGGCTGTAGATCGAAGAGTAGCAATAGGCGCTTATTTCAATATTTATGGTATCTCTTGCATTCTGATCGCGGACGTTATAACATCTCCCAATTAGCAATAGGCAAAGGACTGCGGCATCGATCGCGTCAGGAAGGAGCGTCACGAATGTGCCGTCCAAACCGCTTGAGCCTGTGGTTCCTCTTCTGCCTCATCGCCGTTGCCGGCTGCCTGGACCCTGAGTGCGAACCGCCGTCCACACAGGTCCTGGACGAGGCCCGTCAGGCCGGCCGCAGCGCCGCGTCGTTCCCCGCCGCCGACGAGGACTACTACCACGACATGGACGGCGGCCTGCCCCTGACACCTTCCCAGGTCGTCGGCCGGAACAACTGGATCGTATGGACGGCGGGGAACGACCACCTGTGGGACGTCCTCTCGGTCAAGAGCGTGGGGGCCTTCGATCTCTTGAAGACGGTCTCCTCCTACACCTACTGTAAGGATTCCAAGCTTCCGCAGTACGGCCGCCACAACCGCTGGAGCTGGCTCGGCCTGGTCAACGAGCCCTGCTTCGAAGAGGCCAAGGGTCCGGACCCGAACCGCTTCGGCCTGTGGCTCGACAAGCGCCGCGCCGATTGTCCTCCCGACCCCTTCGAAAACGAGACCAAGTACCCGGGCGTCAAGCTCGGAGCACGGGGCAAGAACCTGCCTGCCGGGTCCTATTACGGCTGGGGCACCGGGATCGTGGGTCTGCGGCTGTTCCCCAATCCGGCCTTCGACGAAGCTGCGGCCAAGGCCTGGGATCCGGTGCGCTATTACTCCGACCCCCGCTATTACCTGCGCAAGGATCTCGTGCGGCCCTACCGGATCGGCATGTCCTGCGGCTTCTGCCATGTCGGGCCAAGCCCGGTCCATCCGCCCGCCGACCCGGAGAACCCCAAGTGGGCGGACCTGGCCTCGAACGTCGGCGCCCAGTACTTCTGGATCGACCGCATCTTCAGCTGGGATGCGGACGAGAGCAGCTTCCCCTACCAGGTCTTCCACACCTCGCGCCCGGGCGCCCTCGACACCTCGCTGGTCTCCACCGACAGCATCAACAACCCGCGCACGATGAACGCCATCTATAGTCTCGGCGCCCGGCTGGCCCAGGGCAAGCGCTGGGGCAGGGAGACGTTGGCCGGGGGCGAGCTGGACAACAAGCAATTCAACGACTACCCCACGACTCAATCCCTCTCCGACCTCTTCCAGAAGCCGAACACCGTCTTCACGACGCGCGTGCTCAAGGACGGCTCCGACTCGGTCGGGGCCCTGGGAGCGCTCAACCGGGTTTACCTCAACATCGGGCTGTTCAGCGAGGATTGGCTGCGGCACTTCAATCCGCTGGTCGGCGGCAAGTGCATCACGCCGATCGAGATCAAGGTGGCGCGCGCCAACTCGAGCTTCTGGCAGGCCAACGAGGAGCAGACCCCCCACGTCGCCGATTTCTTCCTGGCCACCACCGCGCCGCATCTGCTCAAGGACGCTCCCGGGGGCGCGGCCTATCTGCCCAAGGACCAGGCGAAGCTCACTCGCGGCAAGGAGGTCTTCGCGGAGCGCTGCGCACGCTGCCACTCGTCGAAGCTCCCAGACTCGGTGGCGGGGCTGGACCCCGGCGGCTGCGCCGGTCCCGGCTACCTCGACTGCTGGAACAAGTACTGGGCGTCGACCAAGACTGACGAGTTCAAGAAGCAGATGCGGGAGATCGTCCTCAAGGACGATTTCCTCAAGGACAACTTCCTCTCGACCGAGGCGCGCGTCCCGGTGACGCTCACGGAGATCAACGCCTGCAGCCCGCTCGCCACCAATGCGATCGCCGGCAACATCTGGGACAACTTCTCTTCGCACTCCTACAAGAGCCTGCCCTCGGTGGGCACGATCACGGTCCACAACCCGTTCACCGGCGAGCCTTGGCAGTACACCATGCCTGCCGGCGGCCGCGGCTACACGCGGCCGGCCTCGCTGATCAGCCTGTGGTCGACCGCGCCTTACCTGCAGAACAACTCGGTGGGACTGTTCAACGGCGATCCTTCGGTCAAGGGGCGGATGGCCGCCTTCGAGGACGGGATCGAGAAGATGCTGTGGCCGGAGAAGCGTGACCAGGACCCGGTGCTCGGCGACAAGGTGCCGGGCCTCATCGACCGGACGACCGCGTCGAGCTATGTGCGCGTGCCGGTCGGCTATCTGCCGCCCTTCGCGTCGAAGCTGGCGCCGCTCGTCAAGAAGCTGGCCCCGGCGGTGGTCGGGGAGATGGGTCTCGAGATCGGGCCGATCCCCAAGGGCACGCCGGTCAACCTGCTGACGAACCTCGACGTCCGGCCCGACAACTACCGGACCACGCAGACCACGGGGGAGAGGCTGGCGCACGACAGAAAGCTGCTGGAGCTCCTGGTCAAGATCAAGAAGGACCTCGAGGCTCTGCCTGCCAATGCCACCGACGACCAGGCACGCGCGGTGTTCAAGAACCTGGCCAAACCGATGCTCGAGCTGAGCAAGTGCCCGGACTTCGTGGTCAATCGCGGTCACTACTTTGGCACCGACCGCTTCAAGGAGGAGCCGGGTCTCAGCGATGCAGACAAGAAGGCGCTGATCGAGTTCCTGAAGACCTTCTGACGGCCGCCGGCCGTTGCTCGGGCTTGCAAGGGACAGACGAGGGATGAGCTCTCAGACCCAACAGCAGGCGGAGTGCGAATACGTCGTCGTCGGCTCCGGCGCCGGCGGCGGTCCGCTCGCCGCGAGCCTCGCCCGGCGAGGCTTCAGGGTGCTGCTGCTGGAGGCGGGCGATGACGCCGCGCCCGGCAACTACAACCCGCAAGTCCCCTGCTTCCACCCCTTCGCCTCCGAAGACGACGGGCTGAAGTGGGATTTCTTCGTCCGCCACTACGCGAGCGACGAGCAGCAGCGCCGCGATCCGAAGTTCTGCTCTCTACGCGGTGGCGTCCTCTACCCGCGCGCCGGGACCCTCGGCGGCTGCACCGCCCACAACGCGATGATCATCGTCTACCCGCACAACAGCGACTGGGACCACATCGCCTGTGCGACGGGCGACGCATCGTGGGCGAGCGGCAAGATGCGGCGCTATTTCGAGCAGATCGAAAACTGCGAGTACCGGCCGCTGCAGAGGCTGCTGGCCAGGTTTCTGGGCTGGAACCCGTCACGCCACGGCTTCGGCGGCTGGATGACCACCAGCGTGGCCGATCCGGACGTCGTCTTCCCGGATCGGGAGCTCAAGGATCTCATCTGGGCTTCCGCCAAGGCGGCGATCCGCGAGCTCGAGCTGCCGATGGCCAACGAGCTGGAAGACGTGCTGAGCCGGCTCGACCCCAACGACTGGCGCCTGGTCCGGCGCAGCGCGCAGGGGATCCGACAGACACCTCTGTCCACCCACGGCGGCCGGCGCAGGAGCACCCGCGACTACCTCAAGGAGGTGGAGAAAAGCCATCCCGACCGGCTGGTCATCCGGACCGGCGCCCTGGTCACCCGGGTGCTGTTCGGCGAGGGGAACCGAGCAGTGGGCGTCGAGTACCGGGCCGGGAGGAAGCTCTACCGCGCCGCCGCCGGCGCCGGCGAGCACGGCGACGGCGAGACGCGGCAGGCGTTCGCCGCCCGCGAGGTCATCCTCGCCGGCGGCGCCTTCAACTCGCCGCAGCTCCTCATGCTTTCCGGGATCGGTCCGGCGGCGCACCTCGCGAGCTTCGGCATTCAGGCGCGGGTCGACCTGCCGGGAGTGGGCCAAAACCTCCAGGACCGCTACGAGGTCGGAGTGGTCAACCGGGTGAAGAGCAATTTCGGGCTGCTCGAGCGCGCCACGTTCAAGGCTCCCGCCCCCGGCGCGACGCCGGATCCGGTCTTCGCGCAGTGGCTGGCGGGGAACGGGGTCTATACCAGCAACGGCGCGGTGATGAGCGTGATCGCCAAGTCGGCGCCGTGCTGGCCGGAACCGGACCTCTTCCTGTTCGGTCTCGCCGGCCTGTTCAAAGGTTACTATCCCGGCTACTCGCAGGCCTTCCGTGAGCACAAGGACTATTTCACCTGGGCGATCCTCAAGGCGCACAACCACAATACCGCCGGCACGGTGACCCTGCGCTCGCCGGACCCGCTCGACGTGCCGCAGATCGACTTCCGCTATTTCGACGAGGGTAGCGACGTCAGCGAGCTCGATCTGGAATCGGTGGTCAACGCCATCGAGCTGGCGCGGGCAATGACGCGGCGGGCGGGAGCTCTGATCGAGGAGGAGGAGCTGCCGGGGAAGGATTTCCAAACGCGCGAGCAGCTCCGGCAGTTCGTGCGCGACCACGCCTGGGGCCACCACGCCTCCTGCAGCAACAAGATGGGCCCGCGCAGCGACCCGATGGCGGTGGTGGACAGCGCCTTCCGCGTCCACGGCACCGCCGGCCTGCGGGTGGTGGACGCTTCGGTCTTCCCGCGCATCCCGGGGTTCTTCATCGTCAGCGCCGTTTACATGATCAGCGAGAAAGCGGCCGACGTCATCGCGGCCGATGCCAGGCGCAATTAGCCGTCAGCCGAGTTGAGGAGCAATGACTGTCCACAACCGCTTGCAGCAGACGAGGAGCAGCCACATGCACAAAGCCGGCTTTCTATTCAGCGTCCTCCTGCTGGCGGGGCTGGGGGCCGCGATGGGACAGAAGGTCCCGGACCCGTCACCCGAGAACAATCCGGACGCCAAGGCCCTGGCCGACAAGCTCTATCCGTCCGCCAAGGTCTGCGGCGACTGTCATCCCAAGCAATACGAGGAGTGGAGAGTCTCCTCCCATGCTTATGCCGACCTGTCCCCGATGTTCAACAAGTTCGAGCAAAAGATCAACGACCTGGCGCACGGCACCATCAACTACTTCTGCGTCCGGTGTCACGCCACCACCGGCACGGCCTTGGGCGAGAGGCGCGACATCCCCTGGTGGGACCGCAGCGCGTCCGGCCGCGAAGGCATCACCTGCGTCACCTGTCACCGCGTCGGCGAGGCCTACGGCAAGGTCAACGGCGCGCGGCGGATCGCACCGGGTGACATCCATTTATCGGTGTTCGGCCCCTTCGACGGCGAGGGCGTGCTCGAGGCGATCGAGCACGCGGAGAAGTTCAAGCTCCTGGTGAGCCCCGACGAACCCGACAAGAAGGGCTACCTCAGGATCCACCAGCAGGGCATCAAGTCCGACCTGATCGTGAAATCGGAGTTCTGCACCGCCTGCCACCAGGTCGCGGTCTATGCCGGCATCAAGCTCGAAACCGTCTGGGAAGAGTACCGGGCCTCTCCCGCCGCCAAGGAAAACATCACCTGCCAGGACTGCCACATGAATCCCAACCCGGGGACGCCCATCAGGTCCATCAGTACTAACGCACCTGGTCCACAGAACATCAGTGATGACCCAAGTTGCCCCTTCAGTGCCGACGCACCTGGCCCGGCCGCCCTCATCCAGAAGAAATGGACCGTCGACAAGCAGCGGATGATGACCGACCACACGTTCGTCGGCCCGGGCTATCCCATCAGCCATCCCGGTCTCTTCCCTCTGAACGACAGCCGCTTCACCCCCCAGCAGTGGTTGACCTTCGATTGGCGGGCCGACTGGGGAAAGGACGACTTCGAGGCCAAGGTCGCCGCACACCAGGACTCAACCAAGTTCCCGCCCGAGTGGCAGAAATCCGATGACCGCAAGGAGGCCTGGGGCACGGTGCAGGCTAATCGCGACCTTTGGAAATGCCGGCTGAAGAAGCGCCTGAAGCTCCTCGCGAACGGCTCCCGCCTCGACGGTCCTTTCTTCGTCAGCCGCCCCGCGGTCGGCAAACCCTTGGCCTTCCACTACCAGCTCACCAATCTCAACAAGGGGCACAACCTGCCCTCCGGCTCCCTGGGCGCCCAGCCCGAGCTGTGGCTCAACGTTGCGCTCATCGACCCCGATGGGAAGATCGTCTGGGAAACCGGCGTCCTCGACAGCTACGGCGACCTGCGCGACCTCCAATCGGAGGACGTCCGCAAGCACAAGTTGCCTCTCGACAGCGAGCTCTTCAGCATGCAGAGCAAGTTCATCACCACCAACCTGAAGGGCACCGATCGGGAAATGTACCTGCCGGTCAACTTCGACGTCGACCAGCTGCCGTTCATCCGGCCGGGCGGCACACCGGTCTCGCTGCTCAATCACCCTCCCAACGTGCGGCTGGAGAAGCGCAGCATTCCGCCCCTGGGCACCCGCGAGGCCAGGTTCAAGGTCCCGGCAGACAAGCTGACCAAGGCCGGCACCTACAAGCTCGCCGTGCGCCTGCGCGGCCGGTCCGAGCCCATCTACTTCATGAAATTCGTCGGCGCCACGGACGAGATGTTGCGCACCGAGAACGAATGGATCACCGACACCCATGCCTACCAAGTCGAATTCGCGGTCCGCTGAGGGAGGACGACCATGAACGGAAGAGCACCGACCGCGAAGGCATTGCTCCTCGTACTGCTGCTGCTCGCCCTGGGCGTCCCCGGCGCCTACGCCGCCGACGCTCCCAAGACCGAATGCGACGCCCCCCAGGCCTCGGCCGCCGCCACCCCTCAAGTCTCGGCCACCGAGAGAAGCCACGCTCCCGAGACCCCACCCGAGATGTCGCCCGAGGCGAAGAAGCTCCCCGACACGCCCACCGCCCCGGGCTCGTTCCAGTGCGACCCCTCCTACCGGCGCTACGACGCCAAGGACGAGCTGGCGGTCTACATGGGCAAGCACTTGAACCCCACGGTCAATCCGCCCGTCGACCTGGGCCTGGGCCTCTACGACCGCGGGGCCTATGCCCCCCGTCCCATCCTGCTCGCCGCCGAGAACCCGATCCAGTTCCACTTCATGGCCTACGGCGACCTGCGTGTCGCCGCCGCCGACAACGACAACGGCAAGGCCGCCCCCAACGGCAAGACCTATCAGTCAACGGTCGCCACCCGCCTCAACCTCGACCTCGACCTCAACCTCACCGCCACTGAGCGCATCCACGCCTTCATGCGTCCGTTCGACAAGAACAACTCGTTCACGCGCTTCGAGATCGACGGCGGGGTCAAGGACAAGTTCGTCCACGAGCTCAACCCCAAGCTCACCACGCTCTTTTTCGAAGGCGACATCGGCAACATGCTCGCCGGGCTCATCGGCAAGCCCAGGAGGTACGACCTGCCGGTCGCCGGCGGCCTGGTTCCCATCGTCACCCAGAACGGCATCTGGATCGAGGACGCCTTCAAGGGCTTGGCCGTCGGGATCACGGCCAAGAACAGCAAAGAGCTCGACATCAGCAACATGGATCTCACCTTCTTCACCGGCCTCGACAGGGTGACCACGGACGCCACGAAAAACCACGGCAGCGCCAAGATCTACGGCCTGGCCGGCTTCGCCGACCTCCTGAAGGGGTACATGGAGGCCGGTTACGGCTACGTCGAGGCGCAGGACAGAGACCTGAGCTACCACAACGTCACCGCCGCCTTCACCACGCGGTTCGAGGGCACGGTCTCCAACAGCGTTCGGCTGATCGGCAACTTCGGCCAGAAAGCCGCGGTGAAGACGGCCAACGGTTTGCTGGTGCTGGTGGAGAACTCGCTCATCACCAGCCGGCCGCTGACTTTCGTCCCCTACCTCAACCTCTTCGCCGGCTTCGACACCCCCCAGTCGCTGGCGCGTGCCGCCGATGCCGGCGGCGTGCTGAGGAACACCGGCATCAACTTCCAGACCGACGGCCTGACGCTTTTCCCGACGCTCGATCCCTTCGGGCACGATTCCTACGGTGGAGCCGCGGGAATGGAGTACCTGTTCAACCTCGACCGCCAGATCGTCGTCGAAGGGACGGTGGTCGAGCGCATGCGCTCCAACCCGATGGGGGCGCAGTACGCCCTCGGGGCCAGCTTTCAGCAACCGATCAATAACGCTTGGATCGTGCGCATCGACGGCATGCGGGGCTGGCTGCAGAGGCAGAAGGACATCTTCGGCGTGCGGTTGGAGTTGCGGCGGAAATTCTGATGCCACCTCGGAGTGACCGGAGAAGGAGGGTCTAGATGTCCTGGTTCCAGCTCAACGTCAACCACAAGATCTACGACGTCGACGTGGACGGCAACATGCCCCTGCTCTGGCTCCTGCGCGACGTCCTGGGGCTCAGGGGCACCAAGTTCGGTTGCGGCGTGGCGCAGTGCGGCGCGTGCACCGTCCACCTCGACGGCCGGGCCGTGCGCTCCTGCGCCGTCACCGCGGGAGTGGCGTCCCTGTCCAAGATCACCACGATCGAGGGCCTGTCGCACGACGGCAGCAACGCGGTGCAGCGGGCGTGGCTCGACATCAAGGTGCCGCAGTGCGGGTACTGCCAACCGGGCCAGATCATGAGCGCCGCGGCGCTCCTGGCCGAGCACCCACACCCCAGCGACGAGCAGATCGACAGCGCGATGAGCGGCAACATCTGCCGCTGCGGCACCTATCCACGGATCCGGGCCGCGATCCACAAGGCCGCGGGGAAGTCGTCATGAGCGTCACCAGGATCAACCGCAGGGACTTCCTTCGCCAGGCCGGTATCGGCACCGGCGCCCTGGTGTTCGCCAGTTACATTTCCCCGCGAGGCCTCCTTGCCGAGGACATCTTTCACTTCAGCGCCCCGCTCGACGTGGATCCGGATGATCCGCAGAAACTTCCCCATTTCGTCGCCATTGAACCACTGCGCGGCGGCACCATCGTCATCATGGCTCACCGTTCGGAGATGGGCCAGGGTATCCGCTCGAGCCTGGCGGCGGTGCTGGCCGACGAGCTCGACGCCGACTGGAATCGCGTCGAGGTGCACCAGGCAGACGCCGACGGCCCCAGGTACGCGATCAAGAATCCTGTCAAAGGCGCCGCACCGGAATTCGTCATCTCCGACGAGCTCGCCCAGTTTGCCGACAGCTCACGAAGCATGGCCATTTATTACACGCCCATGCGATTCATCGGTGCCGGAATACGGCTGGTGCTGGTCCGCGCGGCCGCCGAGAGATTCGGCGTCAAGCCCGAAGATTGCGAGGCGCGGGAGCACAAGGTGTGGTACAAGGATCGCTCCCTCGACTACGGCGATCCGCTGCTGCTGCTCGCGGCCAAGAAGCTTGGCAAGAAGCTCAAGCTCACGGCGTCGGACATCAAGCCCTACCTCAAGCCGAGCGATGGCACGAAGTGGCGCTTCATCGGCAACAAGGACACGATGCCGTTCGTCGACGCCAAGGACATGGTCACCGGCAAGGCGAGCTACGGCGCCGACGTCGCTCTGCCAGGCATGCTGACGGCGATGATCGTGCGCTGCCCGGTCGCCAACGGCACGGTAAAGTCCTACGACGACAGGGCCGCCCGCGCCGTGCCGGGCGTCAAGTTCGTCACCGAGGTCCTTCCCAAGGGCTTCAAGGCCGGCGCCGGCGGGGTGGGCGGCGGGTTCATGCCCCATGCGGGCGTCGCCGTGGTGGCGGAGAACACCTGGGCGGCGTTGCAGGGGCGTCGGGCGCTCAAGGACAAGATCGAGTGGGAGCTCGGACAGGACCTCGCTGCCGACAACGCCACTTACGACTCGATGGCCTACCGCGGCGAGCTCGAAAAATCGACAGCCAAAGCGGGCAGGACGGTGCGCAAGAAGGGTGACGTCGACGCGGTCTTTGGGGCGACCCCCCCACCCCAGACGGTAAAAGCCGACTACTACGTCCCCCACCTGGCCCAGGCGCCGATGGAGCCCCCGGCGGCCGTGGCCCTCTTCAAGGACGGGTGCTGCGAAATCTGGTCCACCACCCAGGGTCCGGAGCTGACGCAGCACTACGTGGGCCTGGCGCTGCTGGAACCCGATGATCCGGTGAATGATCCGGTGAAGTGGCTGGCATGGCAGGTGCTCGACAAGACCAAGGACGGACACTACCCGGAGCTGCGTTTTCCAACCAGGGAGTGCGAATACGACCCGCAACTCGAGTTCGACAAGCAACTCGGAAATGCGCTCGCGCTGGGTAGGCCTGGATTGATCCAGCTCAAAGGTGCGCTCAAGCAAAAGATCCGGGGAAAGGTCAAGGTCCACGTGACGTTGCTGGGAGGCGGGTTCGGGCGCAAGTCCAAACCGGATTTTGCCATCGAGGCGGCCTTGCTTGCCCGGCAGCACCCTGGCGTACCCATCCGCGTACAGTGGACCCGCGAGGATGACATCCAGTTCAGCTACTTCCATTCGGTCAGCCACCAGCATCTGGAGGCGGCCATCGACGGCGCGGGCCACGT
This sequence comes from Thermoanaerobaculia bacterium, assembly GCA_035949675.1. Lineage (GTDB taxonomy): Bacteria > Acidobacteriota > Thermoanaerobaculia > Multivoradales > UBA5704 > JASLEW01. The sequence goes on along the minus strand of DASZHY010000285.1, from coordinate 21,084 downwards.
GACGGCCTGGCTGCACCGGAGCGCCTTCCCCTCGTTCTTCGCGACGCTCTTTCCCAAGTCCCCTGAGATCTTCGCGAAGGCGCGCGCCGCGTACCACAACGGCGGTGAATACCCCTACGCCTCGGGCATCGAGCGCGGCCAGGGTCTCGAGGACATGCCGTTCGAGGTGGATCGCTTGCAGATCGAGAACTGCCCTGCCGAGTCCCACATCCGCGTCGGCTGGATGCGTTCGGTGTCCAACATCTTCCACGCCTTCGCCATCGGCTCCTTCGCCGACGAGCTGGCGCACGCCGCCAGCCGCGATTCCAAGGCCTACCTCCTGGACCTGATCGGGAAGGGACGCAAATTCACCGAGGAAGACCTCGTGAAAGAGGCTTTCCCGTGCTTCGACAACAACGGGTTCCCCGTGGGGCCGGTCTGCCTGCACGGACCGGATGGAGAAGAGACGGTCCCGGGAAAGGATGGAAAACCGGTCGTGGGACCGGATGGGAAGCGGGCCCTGACATTGCACTCTTATCCCCCCGACACTCGCCGGTTGCGGGCCGTAATCGACCGGGTGGCGACGGAGTCGGGCTGGGATGACAAGGTGAAGAGGTACCAGGGCACGAACCGCGGCCTGGGCATCGCCGCCCACCGAAGCTTCCTCAGCTACATGGCCATGGTGATCGAAGTTTCGCTCGCGGACGTCGAGGACGTCGACGGCAAGAAGTTCAAGGGGCTGAAGGTCAACGAGGTCTGGGCAGCGATCGACTGCGGTATCGCTGTCAACCCGGATCGAGTCGAGGCGCAGATGGAGGGGGGCATCATCTATGGCCTGAGCCTCGCCCTGCTCGGCGAGATCACCGTCGAGAAGGGGGCCGTCGTGCAGAGTAACTTCCACGACTACCCGGTGCTACGCCTTTACCAGACGCCGACCATCCACACCTACATCGTACCCCCAAGCGAGCAGGTGCGAAGGGAGATGGAGGCGGAAGACCCGGACGTGCCGCCGACCGGCGGCGGCGGCAGCGCTGGAGTGCCGCCAACCGGCGTCGGCGAGGTGCCGGTGCCCCCGGTCGCCCCTGCCCTGGCCAACGCGATCGTCGCCGCGGGCGGACCCCGCATCCGCGCGCTGCCCCTCAAGGGAAAGGGGGATGAAGACAAGCCAATCAGAGTCCTCTGAAGCCGGGAGGCACCGCCTACTCCGTCCGCAGCGCCTCGATGGGGTCCAGCCGCGCCGCCTTGCCGGCCGGATAGATGCCGAAGAAGACGCCCACCAGGGTCGAGAAGCCGGCGGCCAGCGCCATCGCCCACAGCGGCACGTGGGCGGGCGGCAGCTGGGCCGGCACCACGGCGGTGACCAGGGCCCCCAGCCCGTAGCCCAACGCCAGGCCGATCAGGCCGCCGACCAGCGACAGGGTCATCGCCTCGATCAGGAACTGCAGCAGGATGTGCTGGCGCCGGGCCCCCACCGCCTTGCGCAAGCCGATCTCGTGGGTGCGCTCGGTCACCGACACCAGCATGATGTTCATGATGCCGATGCCGCCGACCAGCAGCGAGATGGCGACGATGCCGCCGATCACCGCCGTCAGCCCCGATAGGAAGCTGGTGACCTGCTTGAGGATCTCGTCCTGGACGATGATCCGGAAATCGTCGGCGTCCCCCTTGCCGAGCCGGTGGCGGCGGCGCAGCAGCTGCCGGATGCCGTCGCGCACCTGGTCCACCTGCTCGGCGCTCGCGGCCTGCAGGCGCAGCTGCACCTGGTCGGTGGCCTCCCGCCCGAACAGCAGCACCGCCTGGTCGAAGGGCAGGAACACGAGGTTGTCCAGGTCCTGGCCCAGTGCCTGGCCCTTGTGCTCCATCACCCCGATGACCGTCGCCGGATAGTTGCCGACGTAGATTTGCTTGCCGATCGGCTGCGCGCCCAGCGCCAGCCCGTCGACCATCTTGGTGCCGAGGACCGCCACCTTGTGTTGCGCCTCGACGTCGATCTTCGAGAAGAAGCGCCCGGTCTCGACGCTGTGGTTCAGCACCTCCTGGTAGCTCTCGGCGGCGCCGATCACGAAGTCCGGCTTGCGCTGGCGGTCGCCGTACTTGACCTCCGCGGCGCCGGCGATGAGCGGCGTGATGACGCGGACGCCAGGCACCTGGTCGCGGATCGCCTGACCGTCGGCCCAGGTGAGCTTGACCTGCCGCGCCCTCGCCTCCTGCGGCAGCTCGGGGCGCAGCGGGAAGACCAGGACATAGGTGGCGCCCACCCCTTCGAAGACGCCGGTGGCCAGGGATTGCAGACCCTGCACCACCGAGACCACGGCGATCACCGCGGCGACGCCGATGACGATGCCCAGCGTGGTCAGGATCGAGCGCAGCTTGTTGGCGGCGATCGCCCGCATCGCGAGCCTCAGGTTCTCGAAAAAGATCACGGTGCCCGCCTATCGGCCCTGCCGCGGTCATTCATAGCGCAGGGCCTCGATGGGGTCGAGCCGCGCCGCCTTGCCCGCCGGATAGATGCCGAAGAAGATCCCCACCGCCGCCGAGAAGCCGAAGGCGAGCACGACCGCCCAGAGCGGCACGTTGGCCGGCGGCAGATGGGCCGGCACGAGCGCCACCACCAGGGCGCCGATGCCGTATCCCATCGCCAGGCCGACCACGCCGCCGACCAGCGACAGCACCACCGCCTCGATCAGGAACTGCAGCAGGATGTCGCGCCGCCGCGCTCCCACCGCCTTGCGCACGCCGATCTCGCGGGTGCGCTCGGTCACCGACACCAGCATCACGTTCATGATGCCGATGCCGCCGACGATCAGCGAGATCGCCACCACGCCGCCCACCACCGCGGTCACCCCGGACAGGAAACCGGTGATCTGCTTGAGCAGCTCGTCCTGCACGACGATGCGGAAGTCGTCGGGCCGCCCCGCCGCCAGCCGGTGCCGCCGCCGCAGCAGCCGCCGGATGCCGTCGCGGACCGCGTCCACCTGGCCGGTCGTCGTCGCCTGCAGGTCGATCTCGACGCGGTCGGCGGCGGCGCGCCCGAACAGCTCGAGGGCGGTCCCGAAGGGCAGGAAGACCCGGTCGTCGAGGTCGGTGCCCAGGGTCTCGCCCTTGGCCTCCATCACCCCGACGACGATCACCGGCAAGTTGCCGACGTAGATCTCCTTGCCCAGCGGCTCGCGGCCGAGCTTCAGCTTGTCGACGATCTTGGGGCCGATCACCGCCACCTTGCGGTGGTTCTCGAGGTCGAGCCGCGACAGGAACCGCCCGCGGTCGACGGTGTGATTCATCACCTCCTGGTAGGCCTCGTCGACCCCCATCACGCTTCCCGGCTGGTGCCGGCGCTCGGCGTACTTGACCTTGGCGCCGCCCGCGGCGACGCGGGTGAAGTAGCGGATGCCGGGCACCTGCTCCCGCACCGCCTGGGCGTCCTCGACGGTGAGCTTGACCTGCCTGGCGATCAGGCCGGGGCCGCGCTGCCGGTCCTGGTTCACCTCGACGTTCACGAAGGTGGCGCCCACTCCCTCGAAGACGTCCGTCGCCAGGCGCTGCAGGCCCTGCACGACCGACACCACGGCCACCACCGCCGCGACCCCGATGACGATGCCCAGGGTGGTGAGCAGGGAGCGCAACCCGTTGGCTCGCAGCGACGCGAGCGCGATGCGGAGGTTCTCGAGGACGACCACCGCTGGCGCGTCCCCGTCGCGCCTTACCCGGCGCCGGCGGCGTCTGCAGCGTTGGAGGCGCCGGCGCCGCTGGCGGTGGTCGCAGCGTTTGCAGCGTTTGCAGCAGGGGCCTCGGCCGCCCCCGGCACGGCGGCGTCGGACCGCTCGGTCGGCGCGTCGGAGAGCACCTTGCCGTCGCGCAGGTTGATGCGCCGCCAGGCGTGCTGGGCGATCTCGGCCTCGTGGGTCACCAGCACCACGGTGTTGCCGCCGGCGTGCAGCTGATCGAAGAGCTCCATGATCTCGACGGAGGTGGCCGAGTCGAGGTTGCCGGTCGGCTCGTCGGCGAGCAGCAGCGAGGGGTCGTTGACCAGCGCCCGGGCGATCGCCACCCGCTGCCGCTGGCCGCCCGACAGCTCGTTGGGGTTGTGGTGCATGCGGTCGGCCAGGCCCACCCTCTCGAGCGCGCGGCTGGCGCGCTCCCGCCGATCACGGCGGGGGACGCCGGCATAGATCAGCGGCAGCTCGACGTTGTGCAGCGCGTCGGTGCGCGGCAGCAGGTTGAAGGTCTGGAACACGAAGCCGATCTCCTGGTTGCGGATGGCGGCAAGCTGCGAGTCGTCCAGCTCCTCGACGGCCACGCCGTTGAGCCGGTAGCTGCCGGAGCTGGGAGTGTCGAGACAGCCCAGCAGGTTCATCAGCGTCGACTTGCCGCTGCCCGAGGCGCCCATGATCGCCACGTACTCGCCGCGGTCGATGCGCAGATCGATGCCGTTCAAGGCGTGCACCTTCTCCGCCCCCATGTCGTAGATCTTGTAGACGTCCGCGAGATCGATCAGCACCGGCATCAGCTGCTCCCCTTGCCGTTGGCCGGCTCGCCGTCGCCGCCCCCCGGCTGCTTGTCCTGGTCTTCGCCGCCGCCGCCCGGGGCAGGCGCCACGATCCGCACCGGGTCGCCGTCCTTGAGGTCCCGCAGGGAGCGGTAGGGGCCGGTCACCACCCGCTCGCCGGGCTGCAGGCCGGCCGTCACCTCGACATGCGTCTCATCGGAGATGCCCGTCCCCACCTGCCGCTGGCGGGCCTTGCCAGAGGCGACGACGAAGACGACCTTCACTTCCTCGGCGATGCCGGCGTCCTCACCATGGCCGCGACCGCCGGCGGCGGCGAGCGGCCGCCGCTCCACCACCGCCTGGATGGGCACCACCAGGGCTGCCTTGTCGGTCTGCGTCGCGATCTCGGCGCGCACCGACATGCCGGACCGCAGCTGGCGGTCGCCGTCGTCGAGCAGCAGCTTCACCTTGAAGAACGTGACGTCGGGCTGCGAAGGACGGCCATAGCCGGAGCTGCCCACCTCGGTCACCCTGCCATGGTAGACGTGCTTGGGCAGCGCGTCCACCTTCAGGGTGCCGTGCTGGCCGAGCCGCACCTGCACGATCTCGGTCTCGTCGACGTCCACCTCGGCCAGCACCTCGCTCATGTCGGCGATGGTGCCGATCACCGACGCCGCGTTGTTCATGGTGCCCGAGACCACCACCTCGCCCTCCTTGGCGTTGAGCGCGATCACCTGGCCGCTGATCGGGGCGTAGATGATGGTTTTCCGCAGATCCGTTTCGGCGCGCGCCAGGTTGGCGCGGTCCTGGCTGACCAGGTCCCTGGCCTCCTCGACTTGCAGGCGGGCGGAGCGCTCCGCGAGCTGGGCGTTCTCGAGCTGCTCGGCGGCGAAGGAGCCGCCGGCGTACAGACGCTCGGCACGGTGCAATTTGCTGGCGGCGTCGGCCAGCGCCACCTGTTTCTGCCGCACGGCGGTCTCGGCGCTGCGCAGCTGCGCCGCCCACTGGTCGCGGTCGGCGACGAAGACGTTCTGCTCGAGCCTCAGGAACGGCTTGCCCTTCTCGATCCAATCGCCCTCGTTGATGAACAGCTGCTCGATCTTGGCGACGACGTGGGCGGAGATGTTCACCTTGACCCGCGGATTGATCTCCCCGGTCGCCTTGACCACCTGCTGCAGGTCGCGGCGGGCCGCCGCCTCGGCGTAGACGCGGACGCCTTTCTTGCCGCCGCCGGCCTTCAGGCTGGCCGCCAGCACCCCGCCAAGCACCAGCAGGCCGCCCAAGACGATCGCGATGCGTTTCACAAGTTCGCTTCAACCAGGTATCAAGCGGGTATCAACCAGGCATCAACCCGGGTATCAACCCGGAGCCAGGGCGACGAGAGCGACCTTCAGGGCGACCCCCAGCAGCCAGACGATCGCGACCACTGCCGCCGCGGCCGTGCGCGAAACCCGGGCGACGATGCTGTAGCCGAAGACCAGCAGGACGATCGCCCAGATGCTGAAGAGATTCACGCTCGCGAGCAGCGCGAGCGCCACGCGACCCGTGCCCTCCGGCGCCACGGCGGCCAGGTTGTCGGTCAGGAAAGCGAGGTTCCGCGCCTCGTCCTGCGTCAAGCTGGCGCGGTTCCACAAAACCGGGATGGCGAGCAGCGCCTCGACGCCGAGCGGCAGCAGCCCGTAGAGCGTGGTCGAGAAGGCCGCCTTGAAGCCCATTTCGCTGCCCAACATCTTGAAGCCCACCCAGAACAGCAGGGCGCAGAGCAGGTAGACGGCGGGCGCGGCGATCAGCCCCTGGAACAGCGCCAGATAGGGCTCGAGCTTCTTCACCATCTCGATTCGCTGCTCCAGCTGCTCGGCGCTGAGCTGGCCGCCGGTCACCTCGTTCTGATGCCGGATGAGCTGCGCCATGTCGATTCGCGCGGCGGCCATCCACCCCACCGCGATGGCGAGCAGCACCAGCAGCACCAGCGGCGCCGCCCAGGTGGGACGGGCGGCGACCGACCGGAAGGTGTCGCCCGGAGCGACCAGGACGCCGAGCACGCGGCCGGCGCCCGAGCCGGCGAGCGCGCCCTCCTTCGTCAATCGGGCATCGTTCATCGCAGCAGCACGTCCTTGCGGCGGAATGTGAAGCGGTTGACCGTCTCCTGCGGGTCGAGGATCTTGACGCCCAGCTCCGGCATCAACTTGCCGATGCTGCGATAATACTCCGCCAGCGCCGTGCGATAACCGACCACCGCGTTGACCTCGGACTGCTTGGCGAGCGTCAGCTGGTCCTGGATCTGGGTGATCTGGAAGCTGGTGGACATGCCGTTTTCGTAGCGCTTCCTCTCGGCGTCGAGGTTCTTCTCCTGGAAGCCGCGCGAGGCGTGTGCCGCGACGATCACTTTCTCCGCCGTCTCGATGCCGCGCACCGCCCGGCGCACCTCGTTGATGACGGTCTTCCTTTGCTGCTCGCGCTCCCAGGTGAAGCGGTCGACGTCGAGGTCGGCGACGGCGCTGGCGGCGCGCGCCGTTCGCTTCTGGATCGGGAAGACGAAGTGCAGGCCGATGGTCCAGCCGGGGAAATCGAGGTTGGTGATCTGACTGAGGGCCGAGCCGTAGGAGGTGTTGGTGCCGCCCAGGTTGTAGTTGGCCGTGAGGTTGAGGATCGGCAGCAGGGCGTTGCGCGCCACCGCCGCGGTGATCTTGGCGCGGTCGATGCTGAGGTTCTCCTGCTTGACCTCGACGCGGCTGTCGAGCGCGGTCTTGATCGATTCGTCGAGGTCGATCTGAATGGTGTCCGATTCCGGCGGCGTGGTCGGCAGGATGTCGTACTGATAGAGATCTTGCGGCAGGTTCATCGCCAGGCGCAGCGCGTCGGCGGCGTCTCCGATCGCCTGCTGAGCGGTGATGATTCCCTGCTCGCGGGTGGCGATCGCCGCCTGGCTCTGCACGATCTCGAGCGGCGCCAGGGTGCCGACCTGCACCTGGATGATGTTGCGCTCGTTCAGGTCGCGCGCGAGCTGCAGGCTCTCCTGCGCGACCACCAGCTGCTCGCGGGCGTTGACCAGGTTCCAGTAGGCGTTGATCACCAGCACCGAAACGGTGATCGACTGCAGCTCGAACGAGACGCGATTGCTGCTGCTGGTGTTGAGCGCCAGCAGGATTCCCTGATCCGTCGGCGTGGCGCCGAACCCCTGCAGCAGCGGCTGGGTGAAGGTGAAGTTGACGGTCGGCTGGTAGAGCGGGACGCCGTTGAACAGGTTGAAGCTGGTGCCGTTCGTCACCTGGCGGGGATTGTCCCAGCTGAAGGACGCGGTGCCGCCGGTGGGCACCAGCTGGCTGAGCGCGAGCTTGACGTCCTGGGACGAGGCCTTGGAGGCCGTGCCTTGGGTGGTCGCCGCGCTCTTGGACTCGCCGGCGCTGGCGTCGCCGGTGAAGGTGAGGTCGTAGATGCCGAGCGCCTGGATCACCCCGAGCCTCGCCTCGTTGCGGATGTAGCGCTGCAGGGTGAGGGACAGGTTGCGGCGCAGGGCGATCTCGACCGCCTGGTCCAGGGTCAGCGACATCACGTTGTTGGCGATGTCGAGGTGCAGCTCGCCGACCTCGGGGTTCATCTGCAGCACGTCGACGCTGATGCGGTCAGCCGGGGCAAGGCCCCCGACCGCTCCGGCCGGACCGCCGGCGGTGGCTCCGGCCGGTGCCGGCGCCGGCGCCTGCTCCGGCGGCGTCGCGGAGCTGCCAGGCGTGCCGGCGGCGCCGGGTGCGGCGGAGCCGCCAGGAGCCGCGGCGCTGTCAGGAGCGACGGCGCTGCCGGGCGCGGCCGGGGCGGCAGGCGCGGCCGGGGCGGCGGGCGAGGCCGGGGTGGCAGGGGTGGCCGGGGCGACAGGGGTGGCAGGTGCGGCAGGGGTGGCAGGTGCGGCGCCGGCGGCAGGCGTGGTGTCCGGGGTCGTGCCGCTGCTGTCGGCGCTGCCGCTGCTGCCGCTGCTGCTGGCGTTGCCGCCGCTGGCCGTCCCGGCCGCGCCGCTCTGCGGCGTGCGGGCGGCGCCCGGTCCGGCGGCGATGAGCAGCAGGAGCAGCCAGGCAACCGCTTGCCGGCAGGCCTGCCGCGAGTCGAAGCTGGCGAATTGGCTCATGCGCAGGATCCCTCGAGATCGGTATCGGTTGACGTTCGGGATGAGTTTGGGCGGCGGAGCACACGTCGAGCCGATCATGGCTCCCTGTACGCGTTGCCGCCTGTAAAGTTTACGGTGCCGCGCGCCCCTCCGATCGCGGCACGCCGGCAGGCGGCGCCTGGACTGGCGCACCCCGCAACGATCCCGGAAAGAAGCACGCCACCAGACGCGTGTCGGGGAGCGCTCCGCCGCCCTCGGCGCGGATGACGCCGGCGCTTCCCACCGCCGGCGTCGCGGTCTCCGGCCCGGCGGGCAGCAGCTCCGGCCGCTCGACGGCGCAGCGTGCCTGTGCCACCGGGCAGCGTGGATGGAACGGGCAGCCGGACGGCGGCGCGGCCGGGCTCGGCGGCTCGCCGGCGAGCGGCTTGGGCGCCCGGAAACGCCGGCGGATACCAGCCGCCGCCGCCGGCCCCGGCGACCCAAGCACCGGCACGGACGCCAGCAGGCTAGCGGTATAGGGGTGGAGGGGGTGCGCGAACAGCTCCGCGCACGGCGCCAGCTCGACGATGCGTCCGAGGTAGAAGACCGCCACCCGGTCGGCCATCTGCTCGACCGCCGCCAGGTCGTGGGCGATCAGCACCAGGGTGAGCCCCATGCGCTGCTGCAGCTCGGCCAGCAGGTTGAGGATCTGGCTGCGGACCGAGACGTCGAGCGCCGAGACCGGCTCGTCGGCGACCAGCAGTTCGGGCTCGACCGCCAGGGCGCGCGCGATGCCGACCCGCTGGCGCTGCCCCCCCGAGAGCTGGTGGGGAAAGCGCTCGGCCGCCGAGGCCGGCAGCCCGACCGTGGCGAGCAGCTCGACGGCCCGGCGGCGCGCGGCCTGGCGGCGCCGCCAGGCCCCCGCGGCGCGGCCTGCCAGGCGGTGCAGCAGCAGCGGCTCGACCAGCGCCGCGCCGATGCGCTGGCGGGGATCGAGCGAGTCGTAGGGGTCCTGGTAGATCATCTGGAAACGCCGGCGCCGCCGGCGCAGATCTCCGGGCGGCAGCGCCAGGATGTCCTCGCCGTCGAAGCTCACCCGGCCGGCGGTGGGCTCGACGAGGCGCAGCAGGCAGCGTGCCAGCGTCGTCTTGCCGCCCCCCGACTCCCCCACCACCGCCAGGCACTCGCCGCGCCGCACCTCGAGGTCGACGCCCGCCAGCGCCGCTACCGATCCCCTTCGCCGCCCGCGCCACCCGAATGACGAGCGCCGCAGCGGATAGCGCTTCTCGAGCCCTATGGCCGAGAGCAACACCTGAGGCGGCCCTGCCGGCAGCCGCGTCCCCTGGCGCGGCGGCGCCGTCGCGCTCATCGCGGCACCGCCGGGTGCAGCCAGCAGCGCACTCGCCGGGGCCGCACCGCCGTCGCCGCCCCCGTCGCCACCGCCGCCGCCGGGGCCTCGGCCGCCGGCAGCGGCTCGGTCTCCGGCGGCTCCTCGACGGCGCAGATGGGCATCGCCTCCGGGCAGCGAGGGTGGAAGGGGCAGCCCGCCGGCCGCGCCGCCGGCTCGGCGGGCTGCCCGGGGAGCACCGGCAGCCGTCCTCGCTCCGCCGGCCGCCCGAGCCGCGGCAGGGTCGCCAGCAGCGCGCGCGTATAGGGATGAGCAGGAGCGCGGAAGAGGTCCTCGACCGCCGCTTCCTCGACCACCTGCCCGGCGTACATCACCGCCACCCGATCGCAGGTCTCGGCCACCACCGCCAGGTCATGGGTGATCAGCAGCACCGACAAGCCGAGGTCGTGGCGCAGCTCGTCGAGCAGCTCGAGCACCTGCGCCTGCAGGGTCACGTCGAGGGCGGTCGTCGGCTCGTCGGCGAGCAGCAGCTCCGGGCCGCCGGCCAGCGCCATCGCCAGCAACACGCGCTGCCGCTGGCCGCCCGAGAGCTGATGCGGATAGTCGGCCAGGCGCCGGCGCGCGTCGGGGATCGCCACCCGCTCGAGCAGCCGCACGGCCTCCTCACGCGCCGCGCGGCGGCCGAGCGGCCGGTGCGCCGCTGCCGCCTCGGCGATCTGGAAGCCGATCGAGTAGAACGGATTGAGGGCCGTCATCGGCTCCTGGAACACGATCCCGATGCGCGCCCCGCGCACCTGCCGCATCGCCGCCTCGGGAAGCGCCAGCAGGTCCGCCTGACCGCCCGGCTCGCGGCCGTCCAGCAACACGCGCCCTCCCACGCGTCCAGGCGGCGGCACCAGCCGCAGCACGGCCAGCGCCAGCAAGCTCTTGCCCGAGCCCGACTCCCCGACCAGGCCGACGCACTCGCCGCGCCCGATGGTCAACGACGCCCCGCACACCGCCGCCACCCGTTGCCGGCCCTCCCGGCCCTGCGGAAACGTCACCTCGAGCCCCTCGATCGCCAGCAGCGGCCGGGCCGCGGCGACGTAGTCCGAGGGCGTGCCGCCGGCGAGGATCGGGAATCCGCCGGCGCCATCCCGCGACGCACCGGCGACGTCCGGGGACGTGCCGCTGGCGACAGTGGGGGCCCCGCCGGCGGCGGCAGGCGGGGCGGTCGGCAGGGTCGGGTTCATCGGCTGGAGAGCTCTCTCCCCTTTCCTAGACGCCGCTCGCCCCGGATCGGTTGCGCGCCGGGGCAGGTCAGACGGGTCAGCCGGCCGGCCGGCGCAGCCAGTCGACCACCGTCGCCACGCCGAAGCCGGTGGCGGTGCTGCCGCGGCCGTCCTCGGAGCGGACATAGGCCGTCCCCGCGATGTCGAGGTGCGCCCAGCGGCGCAGGCCGCCGACGAACTGCGAGAGGAAGGCGGCGGCGGTGCTGGCCGCGCCCCACCGTCCCGCCGAGTTGCGCAGGTCGGCGTGCAGCGATTTCATGTCGTCCAGGAACTCCGGCAGCAGCGGCAGCCGCCAGAGCCGCTCGCCGCTGCCGGCGGCGGCGCGGTCGAGCTCGGCCGCCAGCGCGTCGTCGGGCGTGAACAGCCCGGCTGCCTGGTGACCCAGGGCCACCACGCAGGCGCCGGTCAGCGTCGACAGCTCGACCAGCTCCTCGCTGCCTTCCTCCGCGGCCAGGGTCAGGGCATCGGCCAGGATCATCCTCCCCTCCGCGTCGGTATTGGTGATCTCGACCGTCTTGCCGTTGTAACAGCGCACGATGTCGCCGGGGCGATAGGCTTCGCCGCTCAGCATGTTCTCCGCCACCGGCAGGTAGGCCCGCACGCACCGGCCCAGGTCGAGCTCCGCCGCCGCGCGCATCGCCCCCAGCACCGCGCAGGCGCCGGACTTGTCGAACTTCATCTGCTCCATGTCGGCGGCGGGCTTGATCGAGATGCCGCCGGTATCGAACGTCACGCCCTTGCCGACCAGCGCACACGCGGGCCGCGGCGAGCCCGCGCCCGCCACCGGCGGGGCGCCCTCGCCGAGCGCCAGACGCAGCAGCCGCGGCGGATGCTCCGAGCCGGCTCCCACCGCCAGCAAGCCGCCCATCCCGCGCCGCGACAGCTCCGCGGCGTCGAGCACCGCGATCCCGAGGCCATGGCTCGCAGCCAGCTCGCGCGCGCGCTCCTCCATCCACGCCGGCGTCGCCTCGTTGCCCGGCGTGTTCGCCAGGTCGCGCGCATAGGCCACCGCCGCGGCCACCTTGGCGGCGATGCCGGCGGCGCCGTGATAATCGCCCTCGGCGCCCGCCGGCGGCACCACCGCCACGGCTTCCAGCCGGCCGTTGTCCGGCTCGCTGCGGAAGCGCTCGAACCGGTAGCCGCACAGCGCCAGGGTACGGGAAACCCGCAGCGCCGCGGCGCCCGTCGTCTCGGGGTGCCGCGGCAGGACCACCCCCAGCCGGCGCACGCCGCCGGTGCGGGCGTCCTCGGCGACCCGACCCAGCCAGCGCGTCAGCTTGGCGAAGCTGAGCTCCGCCGCCGGCCCCAGGCCGTAGAGCGCCACGACCTGCGACGGGCCGGCGGCCCCGGTCTGCCCTGCCTGCTCCTCGCGTCCCTTCCACCCCGGCCGGGCGGCGATCCCGAGCACCGCCCGCCGCAGCTCCTCGGGCAGAGCCTCGACCTCGGGCGACTGGCCCTGGAAGCAGCCGACCGCCAGCAGCTCGGCGTCGGTACGGCCGCCGGCCGCCACCTCGAGGGATGGAATCTCCGTCATCGCTTCGTCTCCTCCCGGCCCGGGCGGCGCCCCCGCGGGTTACAAGGCGCCAGAGTCTACCAGGTACGGTTTTCGCGGGTGGACGGTATGCTATAGGGTGCCTTTTCACCCGCGACCCGCGCGACCCGCGACCTTGCCGACGCCACGACGCCACGACTCCGGTAGCCGCCGCGCCAGCGCATGAACCCGCTGCAGTCGCTCCTCCCGCTGCTGCCGGGGCCGTTCAACTTCCTGCGCCGCGACCCCGAGGAGATAGGGCGCCTGCTGCCGGAGCTGCAGCGCGCCCTGCCGGTGCCGCAGAACATCTTCCTCGAGGACGAGGGCGCCACCCCCCTGCGGGGTTTCCCGGTGCTGGTCTCCGAGGAGATGCTGGCGCTGACCGCGGCGCTGCGTCACTACGTCCACTGCGAAGAGGCCGTACAGCTCGCCATCCAGCGGCGAGACACCTATGACCGTAAGCTCTACAGTACTGCATGGGAGCGGTATCGCGCGCTGCTCACCCGCGCGGTGGAGAACGCCACCATCTCCAATTACGGCCGCCTGTTCCCGTCCGTCTTCTGGCTCCACCATTCGACCGACATCGCCCGGCTGCTCAAGGAGACGCCGAAACGCATCTTGCGCGAGGACTTGGAGATCGGCCGCCGCGTGGGCGACGCCATCAAGTACCGGGTCTGCGACCGCCTGCTCGACCGCGTCCTCGCCTGCACCTACGACCTGGTGCAGAAGGTCGCCGGCGCCACCGAGGAAGCGGAGGAGGGGCTCTTCCCGCGCCTGCTCACCCGCATGCGCGACAACGTCCTGGTGTTCACCGAGGACCACATCAGTCCCGACCTCGCCGAGCTCGGCAGCTACTTCAACGGCTATCTCAAGATCGACGGCCGCGAGATACGCCAGCGCCTGAGCGAGCTGTTCCAGTGGCACGCCGAGCAGTTGGCCGCCGACCACGAGCTGCGCGCCGTCGCCACCACCCTGCTCGCCGCCGATCCCAAGAACGACGCGCGCGACCTGCTCATCCGCCCGGGATACCTGTCGTTCCTGGTGACCCGCCCGGCCTACAACCCCGTGCGCCTGCTGCCGCCGATCCTGGTGCAGGTCTGGGAGAGCCTGCTGATCAAGCTCAAGGAGTTCGAGCTCTTCCATGCCGTGCGCCGCTCCCTGCTGCGCGTCGAGGCGCAGGCCGACGGGCGCATGGTGGCGCGCGAGCCGCTGGCCGTCCGCGGTTCCCACCGCTCGGCCCTCGTCCTGTCGCCGGTCACCCGGCCGCTCGACTTCATGGCCCCCTGGGTGGTCGACCCCCGCGTCGAGCGCTTCGGGCTGATCTACGACATCAGCGAGTTCTCGCAGACCATCTCCTACCTGCAGCGCTCTGCCAGCGAGAGCCAGGACGAGGCGTTCCGCGCCATGTTCCGCTTCCAACGCCGGATCAACCGTCTGGCCGGCGCGCGCCGGGTCAAGCTCGAGAAGTACCTGGGCGACGGCGCCTTCTACTCGAGCCGCGAGGCGCTCAACCTGCTGGTCTGCGCCATCCATCTGCAGCGCTACTACGAGCAAGCGGTGCGCGAGGGCTTCGTCTTCGACCGCGGCATGCGGATCGCCCTGAACTTCGGCGCCTACCGGCTGATCCCGATGGGCACCGGCAGCGGCGAGGAGGGCGAGCGCTACGAGTTCTTCGGTCACGGCATGGTCGAGCTGTCGCGGCTGGTCACCGGCAAGGCGACGCAGGAGGTCGACGAGGTCAAGACGATGCTGATCAGCCAGGGCTACCCCGAGGCGACCGTGCACCGTTTCTTCGCGCCGCTCGCCGAGAGCGATCTCGACGTGGTCGACAAGCGGGAGGAGTCGCGCCGCTTCTATGCCTACATCAACCGCAACGGCACGCTGCTCAACAACGGCCTGGTGGCGACCGGCGCCTACGTCGCGCGCCTCGACCGCGAGATCGGTCCCAGCCCGCTGCACCGCGGCAGCGACGGCACCCGCTCCTACGTCGTCTTCCACGTCGACGACGGCGGCGAGCGCCTGCCGGTCGGCCTGCGCAAGCTGGGGACCGCGCGCCTGAAGGGCCTCGAGCGGCTGCCCGTCTATGAGATCGTGGACGGCGCCCGCCTCGACCAGGGGTCGCTGCGGGCCTTGCGCGGCGAGCGCCTGGTGACGGCCGCCGAGCGCGAGTCCACGCGGCCGCTGATCCAGCAGGACGGCTGACGCCGGCACTGATTGCCGGGGGGCCGGCGCCGGGATTCGCCGCCCGCGCCCGGAGCGGGGTTGCAAGCCAGGGAGGACGTTTTGGTCGACATGGCAGTCTGGAGCACGGACCTCGCGGGGCTGCCGCCACCCCGCCGCGGCAAGGTGCGCGACGTCTACGACCTCGGCGAGACGCTGCTGCTGGTCGCCACCGACCGCCTGTCAGCCTATGACCACGTGCTGCGCCCCGCAATCCCGGGCAAGGGCAAGGTGCTCACCCAGCTGTCGAGCTACTGGTTCGCGCGCCTCGGCGAGGTGGTGCCCAACCACCTGCTGGCCACCGATCCTGCCGATTTTCCGGCGGCCCTGAGGGCGCATGCCGCGCTGCTCGCCGGCCGCGCGGTGCTGGTGCGCAAGACCGCGGTGGTGCCGTTCGAGTGCGTCGTGCGCGGCTACCTTGCAGGCAGCGGTTTCCGCGAGTACCGCCAAAGCGGCCGCGTCTGCGGCATCGAGCTGCCGCCGGGGCTGGCACTCGCCAGCCGTCTGCCGCGGCCGATCTTCACCCCGGCGACCAAGGCCGCCGAAGGCCACGACGAGAACGTCGACTTCGCGACGTTCGCGGGCGGCGTGACGGCCGCCGCCGGCGTCCCAAAGGACGCCGCGCTCCCTGAACGTCTCCGCGACCTGACCCTGTCGCTCTACGAGCGCGCCGCCGCCCACGCCGCCGCGTGCGGCCTGATCCTGGCCGACACCAAGTTCGAGTTCGGCCTGCTGCCGGCGCCCGGCCCTCCCTCTCGCGCCGGGCGCCTGCTGCTGATCGACGAGGCGCTCACGCCCGATTCATCCCGCTACTGGGACGCCGCCCAGTGGCGGCCCGGCGAGGAGCCGGCCTCCTTCGACAAGCAGTTTGTGCGCAACTGGCTCGACGCGTCGGGATGGGACCACCAGTCGCCGCCGCCGGAGCTGCCGCCGGACGTCGTGCGCGGCACGGTGGAGCGTTACGTCGAGGCCTACCGCCGCCTGACCGGCAGCGAGCCCGATCTGTGAGCGCTGTGAGCGTTCGCCGCCCACGATCCGCCGCCCTGCTCAGGGCGCCGCGGCCGCCGAGACGCCGCCGAGACGCATGATCCCCCTGACGCTCGACCGCCTGGCCGCGATCGTGGGCGGCCTGCTGCGCCTGCCCGCGCCGCGCCCCGCCGGCGAGACCGCGGCGGCCGGGCCGGCCGCGGAGTCTGGGCCGGCCGCGGCGGGCGGGGTGGCCGGGGTGGCCGTCTCGGCGGTCGCCGTGGATTCCCGCCGTCTGCCGCACCAGTCGCTGTTCGTGGCCCTGCGCGGCCGGCAGACGGACGGCCACCAGTTCCTCGATCAGGCGGCGGCCAACGGCGCCGCCGCGGCGCTGGTGCGCGCGGATGCTCCGCCTGCCCGCCTGCCGGTCGTCGCCGTCGAGTCGCCGCTCGCCGCGCTGCAGCGGCTGGCCGCCTGGTACCGCCGCGCCCACCTCGGCCGGGTGGTGGCGATCACCGGCAGCAACGGCAAGACGATCGTCAAGGACGCCCTCCACGCGCAGCTCGCCGGCACCTTCTCGACGGCCGCGAGCCCGGGCAGCTTCAACAGCCAGCTCGGCGTGCCGCTCGCGGTCCTCGCCGCTCCGCCCGGCGCCGCCGTTGCGGTCTTCGAGGCCGGCATCTCGGCACCCGGCGAGATGGCGGCGCTGCGCGAGATCCTGGCCCCCGACTACGGCATCCTGACCAACGTCGGTCTCGCCCACATTGCCGCCTTCGAGGGGCGGCGCCAGCTGGCCCGCGAGAAGCTGTCGCTCTTCGCGGCGATCGCCCGCAACGCCGCCGCCGGTGCGGCGGGGGGCTGGCTGCTGCTGCCGGAAGGCGATGCCATGGTCGTCGAGGAGGCCGCACGCCTCGGCTGCCGGCTGGTCCCCTTCCCGGGCGACGCCTGCCTGCCGCGGCTGGCCGCACGGCGCGCGGTCGACGGCGTCGGGGGAGCCGCCGGCGCTGCCGGCGCTGCCGGCGATCAACGCGCCCCGGGGCTCCTCGAGCGGTTAGAGGTGCGCTTCCCGTCCGGCGCCGTGCGCGAGATCTCGGTGCGCACGCGCTCGACGGAGATCGTCGAGGACGTCCTGATGGCGGTCGGCGCCGCCCATCTTCTCGGCGTGCCCGAGGAGCAGATCGCCGAGAGCCTGCGTGACTATGCCCCGCCTCCCACCCGGCTCGAGGTCTGGCGCTCGCCGTCGGGGGTGGTGCTGGTCAACGACCTGGTGAGCGCCGATCCGATCTCGGTGCGGGCCGCACTGCGCACCACCTCCGAGCTTGCCGGCAGGGGCGGCCGGAAGGTGTTCGTGTTCGGCGGCATGGGCGAGCTCGGGCCGCTGGCCGCTGCCGAGTACGCGGCGGTCGGCGCCCTCGCCGGCGAATACCGCTTCGACACCGTGCTGCTGACCGACCCCGAGGACGGCGAGGGCGGCACGAGCGGCACGGGCGGCCAGAAGGACGGCGAAGGCGATGGCTCGGCCCGCGGCGGCGATGGCTCGGCCCGCGGCGGCGCCCGGGGCGGGGTGGCCGCCACGCGGGACGCCTATCTCGCCGCGCACCCGGCCGGCCATGCCGAGGTGCTGAGCGGCGTCGAGGTGGTCCGGCGCCGGCTGCGCTCCGTCTTGGCGCCCGGCGACACCCTGCTGCTCAAGGGACCCCGTCACAGCGGCATCGCCGCCGCCGCCGTCGACGTGATGGACGCCATGGCCCCCAACCGCCTGCTCGTCGACCTGGGCGCCGTCGCCGGCAACATCGCGGCCTACCGGCGCCTGTGCGACGAGGAGCCGGAGCCCACGGCGGGCGGTGCGGGCGGCGCCGGCGCCGTCGGCGGCACGGCTCCCCACCGCCCGGGCACCCGCATCCTGGCGATGGTCAAGGCGCTGGCCTATGGCAGCGACCTCGTGCGGCTCTCCTCGTGGCTGTCGGAGGCGGGCATCGACCATCTCGGCGTCTCGACCGCCGACGAAGGGGTCGAGCTGCGCCGCGCCGCCATCCAGCTGCCCATCCTGGTCACGCTGCCGACCCCGGAGGAGGCGGACAAGCTGGCACGCTTCGAGCTGCTGCCGGCGGTGTACTCCTTTGCCCTGGTCGAGCCACTCGCCGCGGCGGCGCGGGCCGCGCTGCCGCCGGGCCGCCGGCTCGCCGTCCACGTCAAGGTGGACACCGGCATGCACCGGGTCGGCGTCGCACCGGGCGAGGCGGTGGCGCTGGCGCGCGCGGCCGGCGCCACCGGCGCCCTGCAGGTGACCGGGCTGATGACCCATCTCGCCAGCGCCGAGGACCCCGCGGCGGACGACGACACCCGCCGCCAGCTGGCGCTCTTCGACCGGGCGCGGGCCGAGCTGGCGGACGCCGGCTTCGGCGGGCTGCTCTGCCACGCGGCGGCGACGGCGGCCGCGGCGCGTTTCCCCGCGGCGCGCTACGACATGGTGCGGCTCGGCCTCGGTCTTTTCGGGCTGTACCCCTCCGCGGCCGTCGAGAGCGCCATCAGGCTGCAGCTGGCGGTCACCCTGCTCAGCCGCATCGCCGAGGTGCGCACCCTGGCGCGCGGCGACCGGGTCGGCTACGGCGGCACCTACACCGTCACCGCCGAGCGCCTGCGGGTCGGGGTGCTGCCGCTGGGCTATCACGACGGCATCCCGTGGTCGCTGTCGAACCGCGGCGCCGCGCTGGTCGAGGGGCGGCCGGCGCCCATCCTCGGCCGCATCTCGATGGATTCGATGGTAGTGGGGCTGGCGCAGGCCCCGGAGGCCGTCGCCGGCAGCGAGGCGCTGCTGTTCGGCGTCCATCACGGCGCCGTCCTCCGCCCCGAGGAGGTCGCCGCCCAGGCCGACACCATCGCCTACGAGCTGCTCGCCCGCCTGGGCCCGCGCATCCAGCGCATCTACACCGGCTTCTGAGCTGGCCCCCGGCCTCTTCCCCGCTGGCGGCTACTTAGAACCGCGACGCGGAACCGAGCAGGTACTTCAGATTGTCGTCCTTCCAGCGGATGCCGGCGCCGAGGAACAGCGAGTGCGCCTCGAGCGGATCGTCGTAGCCGCCGATCACGTAGAGGTTGGGGTGGAGCTGCCACTTGGCGGTGAGGCGCAGGTGCGCCCGCTGGTTCAGCGGGCGGCTGAAGTCGAAGGCCTCGAACGACAGCCAGAGCGGCCGGCGGAGCTTGGCGTTGAACGGATACTCCACCTGCACGCCGCCCTTGCTCTCGATCAGGCCGCCCCAGAAGCGGATGTCCGCCCACGGCTCCTCGCTGGTGTGGAAGCCGAGCAGGGCGTTCCACCCCAGCTTGTCCTCGGTGACCTGGTCACTGGTCGTGGTGGTGGTGGTATGGCCGAACTGGTCGGTGAAGTTGACGCGATCGATGCGCGTCCGGTAGGTGCCGTTCGGGGTGATGGCGACGCCGACCTTGTAGAGGCGCTGGCTGTCCTGCGGATCGATCAGGATGTCGAACATCGAGTGCGAGCGCGAGAAGGTGCCCTGCTGCTTCTGCAGCAGGTAGCCCTGCAGGTCGAGGTCCATCTTGAAGCGCTGGATCGCGCCGATCGTGCCGCTCAGGCTCTCGACGCCCGACTTGATGCTGTCGAGCGTCGCGACGGCGCTCTTGTAGGCCTCGTCGCTCGTGACCAGCTTGCCGACCGTGCCCTGGCCGCTGGCGATCTCGCCGGTAATCTTGTTGAGGTTGTCGACCGAGGTCTGCAGGTGGGTGGTGAGCTCGCGGATGTTGCTCATGCTGGCGGAGACGTCGCCGCGGTTCTCGGCGATGAGGCCGGCGACCTGATCCAGCGCGCGCTGCGTATCGGCGGAGATGCGCGGCAGCTCCCTGGCGAGGGTGGCGGTCAGCGAGTCGATGTTGCGCACCGACGAGGCGACGTTGGCGCGGTTCTCGGCCACCAGGGCGCGGATCTCGGCGCTGGTCAGGCGCAGGTCGTCGACCAGGGTGTTGACGTTGCCGCCCAGGTTGCCGCCGCCGCCGAACGCGCCGGTGACCTTCTCGATCGAGCTGCCGATGTTGTCGAGCTTGGCCATGGCCTGGTCCCAGCTGATCGGCGCGGTGCCGCGCAGCACCACGTTGTCGGGCAGCGGCGGCGCGTTGGGCGGACCGGGCACGATCTCGACGTACTTGTCGCCCAGCATGCCGAGGTTGGCGATGCGCGCCGAGGCCCCCTGGGTGAGCGGCACCGGCTGCTCGAGCAGCAGCCGCACCTGGGCGCTGCGCCCGTCGGCGGCGAGGCCGATGCCGTCGACGCGGCCGACGCGCACGCCGGCCATCCGCACCGCCGACTTGTCGTCGAGCCCGGCGACGGTCGGGAACACCGCCGCGATGTGCTTGCCTTGCTTCCGGAAAGGATTGATGTCCTCGATCTTCCAGACCAGGACCGCCAGGATCACGATGCAGACGGTCGCGAAGATCCCGACCTTGATCATTTGTGCCATGGCCTCTCCCATCCCTCGTCTATAGATGTCAATTGGCGGCCGATGCGCGGCCGTCCTCGCCGCCCGCGGTCTCGTCCTCGGAGAGCGGTCCCTCCGCGTCGCCACGGATGAACTGCTGGACCCGCGGGTCGGCCAGCTCCTTGAACTCCTCGGGCGGCGCCTCCGCGATGATCTTCCCATGGTCCAGCATGGCGATCCGGTCGGCGATGCGGAAGGCCAGCCGCATGTCGTGGGTGATGGTCACCGTCGTCGTCTTCAGCCGCTCGCCGATGTCGCGGATGACCTCGCCGATCAGCGCCGTGTTCACCGGGTCGAGACCGGTCGTCGGCTCGTCGAAGAGCAGGATCTCCGGTTCATGGGCGATGGCCCGGGCGAAGCCGACGCGGCGCCGCATGCCGCCGGAGAGCTCGGAGATGTCCCGCGACCCCAGCCCGGCCAGGCGCACCATCTCCAGGCACTCGTCGACCCGCCCGCGGATCTCGCCGGACGACTTGTGCGACAGCCGCCGCAGCGGGAAGGCCACGTTGTCGTAGACGTTCATCGAATCGAACAGGGCGCCTTCCTGGAAGGCCATGCCGAAGCGGCGCCGGAACTCGGTGAGTCCGCGGCCGTCGAGCTGCTCGATCGCCACGCCGTCCACGACGACGGTGCCGGAGTCGGGCTTGAGCAGGCCGATGATGTGCTTCAAGGTGACGCTCTTGCCCGTGCCCGACCCGCCGATGACCACCATCGACTG
>DASZHY010000284.1:0-2740 GCA_035949675.1 Thermoanaerobaculia bacterium | reverse complement strand
GCGAGCCTCCTCGACCCCTTCGACGACCGCCGATCGGCCCCTGCCGCGGCCGCCAATGAGCTGAAAAATCATGGATTTACAATGACTGGCGAGGGAGCTTCGCCGGACGATGCTCGGAATCCAAACGGTTCATGTAGGTGGTCAGCGGGATGAGCGGGGGGGTGAGATGAACATGGGCGAATCGGTGCACGAGGAAGGTCACGAGATCCCGACGGCTGGAGGCGCGGATCTCGAGGAGCTCGGCGAGCAGATCGCCGAGCTGGCGGCGCACATCTCGGCCGCCACCTACGAGCTGCTGGCCATGCTGCGCGACTTCGACGAGCGCGGCGGGTGGGACTGCGGCTTCCGCTCGTGCGCGCACTGGCTGTGCTGGCGCGTGGGGCTCGACCCCGGCGCGGCGCGCGAGAAGGTGCGCGTGGCGCGCGCGCTCGGCGCGTTGCCGCTGCTCTCCGCGGCCATGCGCCGCGGCGAGATCTCCTACTCGAAGGTTCGCGCCCTGACTCGCATCGCCACGCCGGCCAACGAGACGGACCTGCTGAGCTTCGGGCGTGCAGGAACCGCGGCTCACGTCGAGAAGCTGGTACGCGGCATGCGGCTCGTCGACCGGCTCGCCGCGGGGGTTAGCGAGAAACGCAACCACGCCGTGCGGTACCTGCGCGCCTACACCGACGAGGACGGCATGGTGGTGGTGACCGCACGCCTCGCGCCGGAGGCCGGCGCGGCGTTGCTGCGCGCCCTGGATGCCGGCGTCGAGGCGCTCTACGGGCCACGCCGCGGCCAGCCGGCCGCCGCGGCGCAGGCGATGCCGGAGGCGACTTCCGCCGAGCAACGCCGCGCCGATGCCCTGGGCCTGGTGGCCGAGAGCGCTCTCGCCTCGGGCCTCGATCCCGGCACTCGCGGCGACCGCTATCAGGTCGTAGTGCACGTGGACGCCGAGGTGCTGGCGGCCGGCGGTGAGGCCGGTGTAGACGGCGAGGGCGGCGAGGGCGGTTCGTCCTGGCTCGCGGACGGCACGGGCGTTTCCGCGGAAACGTCCCGGCGCCTGGCCTGCGACTCGGCTCGGGTGGTGATGCGGCACGCCGCGGACGGCCGGGTGCTCGACGTCGGCCGCCGCACCCGCGCCATCTCGCCCGGCCTGCGGCGCGCCCTCGAGCATCGCGACGGCGGCTGCCGCTTCCCGGGCTGCGGCCTGAGGTTGTGCGACGCCCACCACGTCGAGCCCTGGGCGGATGGCGGCAAGACCAGCCTCGCCAACACGCTGCTGCTCTGCCGCCGCCACCATCGCGCCGTGCACGAGGAGGGATTCTCGATGGAGCTGACGCCCAACGGCGAAGCGAGCTTCTATCGACCCGACGGCCGGTCGCTTCCCGAGGCGCCGGCGCTGCCGGTGTTGGCGCGAGAGCCCGTCACGGATCTGGTCGGGCGGCTCGCGAGTCAGGGAGTGGCCGTGGATGGCGTCGCGACGTTGCCCGGCTGGGAGGGCGGGCCGTGCGACTACAACTGGGAGATCGATTGGCTGCGGTCGCGCGACCGGCGGGACCAGGCATCCGCCGCCGGGTGACGCGCTCGCTCGAGAGGCTTATACGCCGGTCGCACCACCTGGGACGAGGAAGCGGCCAAGGGTCAATGTCTCGATCCCGCTGGGACGCGTGCGCGGGTTTGAATGGAAATTATTTTGGTTTGGCGCCGATCTCGTAGAGAAAGAGGCCGCCTCCCAGATCGGCGCGGCGGGGGTGGCGGTCGATCCAGGCGAAGGCGTTGGGCGGGATGGGCAACATGCGGCCGCGGACGTTGGTGACGTAGGGGTAGCCGTGAACGAAGTTGGCGCTCACCACCGCCAGGCCGGGGCGGTTCGGGTCGGGAAAGCGCCAGCGGATGCCGTAGAGCGACGGATCGACGTGGCCGAAGTACGCGAGGTCGATGCCGGGCATACCTTCCCGATCGAGATAGGCACGCAGCCGCTTCAACCCCTGCCCCCAGTCGAGGTTGGAGTCGAGCAGGTAGTAGTCGCCGCGGTCCCCCGCCAGCAGATTGAAGTAGGAGATGGTCTCGGGTGTGGCCAGCACTACCGAAACTGGATAGACGAGGAGCAGGGCCAGCGCCACCGCTCGTAGCGTCCGGCCGCGGCCGCGGACCCATGGCACCAGCCGGCCGCTGTACACACACGCGAGGGGCACGATCGGCAGCAGGTAACGGATGCCGTAACTCACCTTCGACCCCAGCGAGAAGACGGCGAGCAAGACCACGATCGGCAGCCAGAGGAACGCCTCGTGCCGCCGGCGGGCCCCGCCCGCAAACAATCGCGACGGGCCCGCGAACGGTGCCGCGATCCAGGCGATCAGCAGCGGCAGCGGCGTCTTGAGCAGCAGCGTCACCGGGTAGTAGAGCCACGATCCCTGGGGCAGCCAGCGGCCGCCGAACCAGGTGGGGAACTCGCCTTGCTCGTTGATCAGCTGGATGGCGTCGAAGCCGTGCAGGTAGGGAGCGGGAAACGGCAACGGCAGGCGGCCCGGCAAGACCGCGGCCAGACCGCGCAGCAGCCGGCTGCGAAAGTGAAAGCTGCCCAGCGCGGCGCCGACGCCCTGGAACAGATAGCCGGTATCCAGCACCGCCAGGCTGACCAAGAGGAGCACGGCGAGGGCCCCCAGGCTCGCGGCCAGCCCGCCGGCGCCAGTGTTCCGGGTTGGGCCAGCGCTTTCCGGCACGGCGCTCGCGGGCCGGCGCCAGGGACGCGGCAGGG
>DASZHY010000283.1:0-18226 GCA_035949675.1 Thermoanaerobaculia bacterium | reverse complement strand
GACCGTCACGGTTCGCCCGGTCTTCGAGCGGTTGATCAGCCCGGCCTCGGAAAGGACGTCCAGGTGCTTCATCACCGCCGGTAGCTTGATCGCGAAGGGTTCCGCCAGGGCACTGACGGAAAGGCCGTCCTCCCGCTCCAGACGGGCAAGGATGGCCCGGCGAGTGGGGTCGCCTAGCGCCGAGAAAATGCGGTCGAGATGCTTGGCTCGATAGTTCACCACGTGGTGAAGTATAGAGAAGATCCAGGCCGTGTCAAGCTGCTATCGAGGACGTCGGGCTGCCGAGGGCCCGCTTCCCGTCGACCTCGAGACCTACTACACCGAAGCGGGTATGGACTACCGCGCGTGGAGCGCAATTTCAGCATGCATGCCGCTGATCACTGGTGGCACGGCACCGCTGGGAGGATCGGCGCATTGCCTTCGAAGACCACGGCCGCGGTCGTGCCGATGTTTCCGGGGTAGGGCTCGAGCCACTGGCCGGGCAGGCCCTGGCGCTGGTTCATCCAGCGCTCGTAACCGGAGCTCTCGGAGCCGACTCGCACGAGCCATACCGTCTCGCGATTCATGGCATCGGCAGTGCAAGCCTCCGGGTTGCTGCCAGCTGGGCAAGTTATCCCTGCCCAGTATCCCTGGAGCAGGAAGAGAGAAGCCGGCTGAGGGCCGCTGAGCTTGCCGGCCGCGTAAGCCTCCTGGATCCAAGACGGCGGCAGTGCGATGTCGTCAGGGACCTTGTCCGGGCCAGGCAAGATGCCAATCGTCCGCAGCATGCTCACCGTTCTGGACCGCGAGCGACTGTTGGAAATGTCGAAGGGCCCGAGGGCGGTTTCGACGTCCTGTACGCCGGCAACCAGATTGGTGTCGACCGCGGCGCCGGAGATGCAGGTAAAGTGTTGTTCGTTTGTCGTGTTCAGAAAGAACGTGCCGGTGCGGAACCGGCCATCGAATAGCACGATGCCCATGCTGCCGTCTTGCCGGGTCCAGAAGCGGCCGTGGGTGGCGTCGAGCATCTCCCACAGCAACAGGAGGCGGGCGCCGTCGATGCACCATAGTTCCTGCGGGACCCCTGCCTGATTTTTGACGAACACCAGGTAGGTGTCGCAGTGGACCGCGACCGGCAGGATGTTGGCCGAGGCGACCCAGTCCTTGCTCACGGCCAGGTGCTTCCAAAAGTTACCGAAGACGCTGCCGGTTGGGCCCCAGCCGTTTACGAATACGTTGTGAATCTGATTCGGACTAACGAACGTTTGACCGGTTGGAACCGCACCCGGTTCGCAGTGCCCCTGCACGGAGAAGCATCGCAGGTCCGGGAGTCGCGGCGCCTTGGCAGCGTCCGCGGCCATTTGCTCGGAGGCCGCCGCGAAAGGGCCGGCCAGAAACGCCAGGGCCAAGGTTGAGCAGACTAGAGTTCGCATGGCTTGCCGCCCTACTCCTCGATCGTAGCGATGACCTTGCCGAGCGCGGTGTCGATCACCGAGACGCTGTCGTCTCTCGAGTTGGTCACATAGGCGCGCTTTCCAGAGCTATCGAGCGAGATCCCCGCCGGGCCCCGCCCTACGCCGAGCCAGGAGGAGACGGTCCAGCGTCTGACATCGATCACCGCCACTGCGGGCTCGTTGCGATCGAAGCTCGCAATGTAGAGACGAGAGCCGTCTGGAGAGGGCGCGACGTCCAGCGGACCACCCTCGGCGTGCAGCGTGGCGGCGATGCGGGTGGAGATGCTGTCGATTGCCCAGACGGTGTCGGCGAACCCCGTTACGTAAACCTTGCGGCCGTCTGGGCTGGTCGCAAGGCGCTTGGGATTCTCCGGTAGCGGGACCGTCGCCACGACCGAAGCCGTGGCGGTGTCGATGACCGAAATCGATCTACCATGTCGGTTTGCCACGTAGACGAACCTACCGGAGGGGTGGACCGCGAGAGCGGCTGGCTCGTTCCCAACCTTGACCGTGGCGGCGACCCGCTGGCGCGCTGTATCGATCACGACGACCTCGTTGGCGTCGGCGTCGGCGACGTAGGCGTGCTCGCCTGACGGGTCGAGGGCGATGGCAAGCGGGCGCTTCCCGACGCGGATCGTGGCGGCGACACGCCGAGCCGCGGTGTCGATCACCGCGACCTCGCCGCTGGCGCTCACCACATAGGCGCGGGAGCCGGTGCGGGCGACGGCGATCCCGTTCGGATGTTTGCCCACCGGGATGTTGGCGCCTATCGAGAGCCTGACTGTGTCGAGCACCGAGACCGTGTCCGCGCTCCAGTTGGCCACATAGACGTAGCCTCCCGCCGGATCGGTGGTGACCGCGGTCGGGGTGTGTCCCGCAATGACCTCGGACACCCGGTGCCCTGCGGTGTCGATGGCAACCACCTGGCCGTTGACCGCGTTCCGGACGTAGAAACGCCGTCCAGAGGGATCGACCGCGAGGCCTTCTGGCTGCCATCCCAATGGCAGGCGGGTGGCGACGGTCGCGGTCACCGTATCGATCACCGCCACGCCGTCTCCCTCGTCCGCTGCCGCCGGCTTGCGACGGCCGGCAGGGTCGATCGCTTCGTCGAGCAGCGCTGTCGCGTCGCGCGACGGCAGGAGGGCGCGCTCGAGGGTGACGTAACAGTGCTCGCCGCCGGGGTCGAGAGCGACCTCGGAGGGCGCTCCCCCAACCTTCACCGTCGCAGCGACCACACCCCTCCCGGCGTCGAGGATCGACACCGTTCCGTCACCGCTGTTGGCGACGTATAGGCGTCGGCGGAGCGAGTCCAGCGTGAGGCTCCCGGGTTGCCGCCCGACCTTCACGGTGGCGACGACCGCAAGCGACTCTGTATCGACGATGGCGATGCTGTCGTCCCCTTTACGTGTCACGTAGAGCCTTCTCGTCGCAGGGTCGAGAGCCAATCCCACCGTGCGGTATCCGGTGTCAACGTCGGTCGCGATCTCGGCCACCACGGCGATCTTGGCATCAGTCGCGACGTCGATCACGGTCAAGTGGCTGAATTTGTCCGCGACATACAAGCGCTTGCGGACGGGGTCGATCGCCAGGGCGGTCGGTTCATGCCCCAGTTCGACGGTAGCGCACACGGAGTTGGTGGTGGTGTCGATCACTGAGACCGACGTGTCACCCTCGTTGCCTACATAGATGCGGGTTCCCTCGGGGTCGGCGAGCATCGCCAAGGGCTCTTTTCCCACCTCGAGCGTGCCAACGACCCTCGCGCTGACGGTGTCGATCACCGAGACCGAGTTGTCGCGCCGGTTCCCGACATACAGCCGCCGGCCCCGGGCGCCGAAGGCGAGGCCGGTTGGGAAGTTGCCGTACGCCTGACTCCCGACCCGCACCACCGCCGCCGGCGAGAGAGTCGATGCATCGATCGCGAGCACGTTGTCGTCCCACATGCGGGTCGAATAGATGCGCTTGCCATTGGGATCGACTGCCAAACGACGCGCCGCGTCGGCCTTTGCCGCCTGCACCCCGAGCCCGAGGCAGCAGCAGAACGCCAGGAGAGCGCTGGCGCCGCGTCTGCGATGCCCGGTGGCCCCTACCTCAGGTTCCTTCATCTCGTTGCCGTCGCCTCTGCTGCCTGAGCCAAGGTAAAATTATAGCAGGCGCCGCGCCGAGCGACAGGGCATCCGCTCGAGGTCTGCAGGCAGGGCGCGCCAACTGGTCTTACGCGGCGGATCGGAAGTGGATCTCCCGAGAACCGATCGGAACAGCAAGAATCCTCGAGCTTCCCAGGGGCGCACCGCCCCCTGTGGATACCCTTAGGTTCGGTCCTCGCCTGCCCGAACACGGGCACGGGCGGACCGCAACATCGGAGGAGACGATGGTCAGAACCTGCCGAAGCCTCGCCATGCTCGCCGCGGCAGCCCTTCTCGCCACCCCCGCGGCCGCCCAGCTGTTCAACGGCGTCACGCTACCCCCGTCGGACAGCGACATCGATGGTCATAGCCGCGGAGGCGCTCAGCACGTCTTTGTGAGCCAGGGCATCGGCCTCGTCCGGGTGACGATCGACTACAGCAGTCCGCACGTGCACAGCCCGGCCGGAGTCGATCGACGGGGCAAGATCTGGGGCAAGGGCAATCTCGTCGAATACGGGATGATGAACCTACCCTTTGGCAGCTGCGGCAGTCAGTGTCCGTGGCGCGGTGGCGCCAACGAGAACACCGTCTTCACCGCGACTCACGACGTCACGATCCAGGGTCAGCGCCTGCCGGCCGGCTCCTACGGTCTCTTTTTCATCCCCGACGCGAACGAATGGACGATCATCTTCTCGAAGAACTACACCTCCTGGGGCAGCTTCTACTACGACGCGAGGGAAGATGCCCTGCGGGTCACGGCGAAGCCCCAGCCGAGCGAGTATTACGAGGACCTCACCTACATGTTCCGCGACCAGAAGCCCGACAGCGTAACGGCCGTGCTGCGCTGGGAGGACCTCCAACTACCCTTCGCCATCAAGGTCGAGAACCTCAACGACCTCTATGTCGAGAACATGCGCCAGGAGCTGCGCTCGAAGGGCGGCGTCAATTGGCGCGGCTGGACGACGGCAGCCCAGTTCTGCCTCACGCGCAAGATTCACCCCGACGACGCTCTGCTCTGGGCCCGGCGCGGCGCCGACCCGAACTTCGGCGGCCAGGAGAACTCGACGACCCTCTTCACGCTGGCGCTGGCGCTCGACGCCAACGGGAAGGCGGCCGAGGGGAAGGCCATGCTCGTCAAGGCGATCCATCACCCCAACGCCGGCCCGGCCGACGTGCATGTCATCGGCCGTCAGCTGATCGCGATGCACCGCCCGGCCGACGCGATGGAGGTCTTCACGACCAACGCCCAGCTCCACCCGAACGCCTGGCCGGTGCACTTCGGGCTGGCCCGCGGTCACGCGGCCCTGGGTCACAAGGACCAGGCGATCGCGGAGGCCAAGCTGGCGTTGCCGCAGGCCCCTGACCCCGCAAACCAGAAGGCGATCAGGGACTTCATCGCGAATCTCGAGGCGGGTAAGCCGGTCAACTGAGCCCGCCGCGGGGCCTCGTGAAGTCCCACGCCCTCGCAGCTACGGTCGGTCGTTGCGATAGACGAAGAGCGCCGGCACGAGGTGCGGCGCCTGGACGCGCCAACAGCTACTTCTTGCGCGTGTAAGTGATCTCCATCATCTTGGCTTCCTTGCCGTTCTTGCCGCTCTCGTAGAACTCCACGACCGACTTGTCGGCTCCGTCCCAGTGCTCGACCATGCGATTGTGCTTGGTCTTCTTGGTGATCGGGTCCATGTAGGAGCCCTTGAAGGTGCAGGTGGAGGTCTTCTCGTCGCAGGTGCCGGTCGACATCATGACGCCGGTGCCCATGTTGTCGGTCCAGGTGCCCCAGTACTTTCCGGACACGTTGTCGAAGCCGCTCAACCCGAAGCCCTCGAAGGGGCCCATACCGCCCATCGGATCGCCGTTCACCTTCTCGGTGAGGACGCGCCCGCCGAGGATCATTGTGCGCTCACAGGTGCCCTTGCTCTCCTGCGGCGGCGCGCCGGGCTTCATCCAGGCCTTGACCGCGAGATCCCAGGTACCCGCCTGCTTGGCAAGCTCCTGGTGGGGCTTGCCCGGCGTGCCGGCCTGCATCATCGCGTCCATCATCTTCTGCTCTTCCGCCGTCATCGTGGCGCCAGCCGCCGGCGCGGCGGGCGTGGCTGCCGCAGCCGGCTTCGCGGCCGGCGGCTCGGCCGCATACGCGGTCAGCGCCGGCACCGCGACGAGCGCTGCGAGGGCAACAACGAGGCACGGGGTCTTCAAGCTGCTCCGCTCCATGGGATCTCCTCCTCTGATCGTAGGGATGGTCGCTAACCTCTCTACAGTATAGCCCGATGATCTCATCGATCAGCCGCGATGGGCCGCCGCTACTTCGGCTATTATCTGATCACTGCACAGAAACGCCGGGCGCCAGCCGCAGCCGGGTCCTGAGGTGAGCCGTGAGTCGACGCGCTATTGCCGCTGTTCTTGCGCTGCTGCCGCTGCTGGCCAGCACGGCAGTGGCCGGGCCGATCACGCTCGAGCGCATCCCGGAGGCGCTGAGGCCGTGGACGCCGTGGGTGCTCGCGGGGCATGAGGAGGAGCTGTGCCCGTTCCTCGACGGATCGGAGGAGCGGCGGTGCCTGTGGCCGGGACGGCTGTCGCTCGATCTCGACGAGCGGGGCGGGCGGTTTACCCAGAGCTGGACGGTGTATGCGGCGGGGAAGGTGCCGCTGCCGGGCGAAGAGCGATTGTGGCCGCAGGACCTACAGGTTGACGGGCGGCCCTCGGCGGCGCTGGCGGATCATGGCGCTCCGGTAGTGCCGCTGACCGCCGGCAGCCACACGGTCGCCGGCAGCTTTAGATGGGACGGCCTCCCCGAGGCGCTGCAGGTGCCCTCGTCCATCGGCCTGGTGCTGCTCACGGTAGGCCGCGGCCCGGTGCCGTTTCCAGAGCGCTCTGCCACCGGGAGGCTGTATCTGCAACGCTCGCGGACGTCACGCGCCGAGGAGGACCGGCTGCAGATCGCGGTCGAACGGCGGCTCGTCGACGAGGTGCCATTCGAGGCGGTAACGCGTATCGAGCTGTCGGTCTCGGGGCGGGAGCGGGAGGTGGTACTCGCGCCGCCGCTCCTTACCGGTTTCCTGCCGCTGTCGCTCACCTCGCCGCTGCCGGCGCGGCTCGAGCCGGACGGTCGCTTGCGGGTTCAGGTTCGGCCAGGCGCCTGGACGATCGAGCTCGCCGCTCGCCATGCGGGCGGCCCGGTCACCGCCCTTGGCCCGTCGGCCCCTGCGGGCCTCTGGGCAGACGAGGAGATCTGGGTCTTCGAGGCTCGGCCGCGCCTCCGGCTCGTGGACCTGGCCGGGGCGCCAGCCGTCGATCCACAGCAGACCCGTCTGCCCGATGACTGGAAGAAGCTGCCGGCCTATCGCCTGCGGCCGGGAGATGTCTTGCGCCTCGCCGAGCGCCGCCGCGGCGACGTGCCGCCGGCCGCCGACCGCTTGCACCTGCGCCGCACCCTCTGGCTCGACTTCGACGGGTCGGGCTATACGTTCCAGGACCAGCTGTCCGGCGGGCTCCACGGCAGCCGCCGCTTGGAGATGGCGTCGCCGACGCGGCTCGAGCGGGTCGTCGTCGGCGGCAAGGACCAGGTGGTCACCCGCGAGCCGGGCGCCACGCGGGCGGGCATCGAGGTGCGGCAGGGAGTGGTCGATCTGGAGGCCGAGGGGCGCATCGAGGGGGGCATCTTCGCCTTCCCCGCCGTTGGGTGGGACCGCGACTTCGAAGCGATGCAGGGCGAGCTTCACTTGCCGCCGGGCTGGACGATCCTCGCCGCCACCGGCGTCGACGAGGTCCCTGAAAGCTGGGTGGCGCGCTGGACGCTGCTGGACCTTTTCCTGGTGCTGGTGATCGCCCTCTCCGTCCGCCAGCTGTGGGGTAACCGGTGGGGACTCCTGGCACTGACGGCACTGGTCCTGACGTGGCAGGAGGCCGGTGCACCAACCTGGGAGTGGCTGGTCGTCCTCGCCGCCGCGGCGCTGCTGCGACTGCTGCCGGCCGGTCGAGCGCGCACCCTGGTGCGCCTGCTATCGCTTGCCGCCGCGGTGATCCTGGTCCTGGTCACCGTCGCCTTCCTCGTACAGAACCTCCGCCAGGCGATCTTCCCAGCCCTCGAGCACCCCGAGGTTGCGGTGGGCGAACCGGAAATGTTGGCGGGCCATCCTCTGATCCCGAAGGTACAGGCCAGCCGAGCCGCGGGAGGCAAGGCGGAGCTGCAAGGCCGGCTCGCCGCTCTCGGCTACCTCGGGAGCGGCCCCCCCGCCTATGGGGAGCCCGCGGGCGTCGCCGCCCGCCGTCAGCTCGACGAGCTCGACCCCACGGCCATCGTCACCACCGGTCCGGGGCTGCCGCGTTGGCGATGGAATGGGGTCGAGTTGCGCTGGGACGGACCGATTCAGCGGTCGCAGCGGTTGCGGCTGTTGCTCTTGCCGCCGGCCGCGAACTTCCTCCTGGCGCTGCTTCGTCTGGCACTCCTGACTCTCTTGTTGCTGCGCGTTCTGCCCCTGCCGGGTGGCGGCGGCGCGCTCCGCTTGCCCGGGTGGCGCCTGCTCGATCGACGGCCGCCACTTTCCATCCTGTCTCTCGTCGCGCCAGTCCTGCTCGTCCTCTCCGGCCTTCTCGCCGCGTCTCCCCGCGCGGCGCGGGCCGAGGTGCCCTCCCAGGAAGTCCTCGATCAGCTGCGAGACGGTCTTCTCGCCAAGCCCGACTGCCACCCCGAATGCGCCGCTTCGCCGCGTCTGATCCTGGAGCTGGCGCCGGCAGCGCTGCGCGTGCGCCTCGAGGTCGGCGCGGCGGCGGCGGTGGCGGTGCCCCTCCCCGGCGGTGCCCAGCAGTGGCTTCCCTCCCAGGTCCTGGTGGATGGCAAGCCACCGGCGGGCCTGGTGCTGGGCGGCGACGGCCGCCTCTGGTTGCAACTCGCGCCCGGGCGCCACGAGATCCTGCTCGAGGGGCCGCTGCCGCAGCGCGACGCCGTGGTGCTGCCGTTGCCGTTGAAGCCACACCGCGTCGAGACGGCAGGCGGCGGCTGGACGGTTTCCGGAGTCCATGAGGACGGCGTGCCGGACGATAGCCTGCAGCTGACCCGCGCCGCGAGCGGCGCCCGGGCGGCCTCGGCTACCGCGCTCACCCCCAGCGCTTTGCCGCCGTTCCTGGTGGTCGAGCGCACCCTGCACCTCGGCCTGCTCTGGCGGGTCGAAACCCGCGTCGTGCGCAAGAGCCCGGCCGGGACGCCGGCAGCGGTGGAGGTGCCGCTACTCGCCGGCGAGTCGGTGACCAGCTCGGGAGTGCGGGTGGCGCAACGCAAGGTGCTGGTCAGCATCGGTCCGCAAAGCAGCGAGTTTGCCTGGGCCTCGGACCTCGCGGTCGCGCCGCGGATCGACCTGTCGGCGCCGCGCACGCTTGCCTGGACGGAGATCTGGCGGCTCGACGCCGCGGCTCTCTGGCATGTCGCCGCGGCGGGGATTCCGCCCGTGGTGGCGGCCGACGACCAGCAGGAGAGGACACCTGAATGGCATCCCTGGCCGGGTGAGCGCGTGGCGCTCACGATCAGCCGACCGCCAGGTGTCGGCGGTGCCACGGTGACCATCGACCGCAGCGAGCTGGCCCTCGCTCCCGGCGCGCGTTCGACGAGCACGACTCTCGAGATCGAGCTGCGAAGCAGCCGGGGTGGCCAGGAGGTCGTGACCCTGCCGGCAGGAGCGGTCCTCGAGTCGGCCGTTCTCGGCGGCGCCGTGCTGCCCCTGCGCCTGGAAGGCCGGCGAGTGACCCTACCCATATCGCCGGGCGCTCAGAAGGTCGCACTCTCCTGGCGCGAGCCGCGGGGCAGCGGCTGGTTCTTCCGTACGTCGCTGGTGGACCTCGGAGCGGAGAGCGTCAACTCCTCGATCGTGGTGCAGGTGCCGGCCAGCCGCTGGGTGTTGCTCACCGGTGGCCCCCGGCTGGGACCGGCGGTTCTCTTCTGGGGGCTGCTGCTCGTTCTGCTCCTCGTTGCCGCGGGTCTCGGGCGCCTCGGGCTCGCGCCGCTTCGCATCCGCGACTGGTTCTTGCTCGGCATCGGCCTGTCGCAGATCCCGCTCGCTGCGGCCGCCGCGGTCATGGGCTTTCTGCTGGCCGTGGGCTGGCGCCGGACGAAGGGGGCCGGCATCAAGCGACCATTCGCGTTCGACCTCCTTCAGATCCTGCTTGCGGTCTGGGGCATGGCTGCCCTGGTGATTCTCTTCCTCGCGGTGAGGGAGGGACTGCTCGGGCTGCCGGAGATGCAGATCGGCGGCAACGCCTCCTCCGCCTCGGCGCTGCGCTGGTTCGCCGATCGAGTCGGTTCGACCCTCCCGAGCGCCTGGTTCATATCTCTCCCCATGGGCTGCTATCGCCTCGCGATGCTCGCCTGGGCCCTCTGGCTGGCGATCTCCCTCCTCGGCTGGCTGCGCTGGGTCTGGCAAAGCCTCAATGTCAGCGGCGGCTGGCGGCGTTTGTGGCGGGCGCGCGCGCCGGCAGCCGGTCCGGCGGCGCCCTGACCTCTGCGCCCCGCGGGTTATCATCGGCGCCGGCTTGATCCCTGCCGGCGGGCTTTCTCGTTTTCCGGTCCAGCGGGGAATGAGGCTCCACTCTGGGTCCCCGAAGTCAACAGGAGGGGATCCCGTCATGGTCAGGAGTGCGGGCAGGTCCGCCATCGTTGCGCTGATGCTCTGTCTTGGGGGTTGGCTTGCGGCAGGCTCGGCCCAGGCTTCCTCTGTCGTGCCCTCGCTCGAGTGGACCGGATTCACCGGCTTCCAGCAAGGACTGAACGTTTGCAATTATGGCGGCGCGGCCTTTCTGGCCGAGATCGACTCCGGCTTCACCGCCAACCAGTCCGACTGCTACACGCTCTCGATCCAGGGGGTTGGACAGGTGAGCAGGCCTTATTGCGAAAACGGACCCTTCCCCTCCGGCCCTTTCCCGGACTATGGCGTGGCCGCCAACAACGTCATCTTCTCGGTGCCTGCCGGCACGCCGGCGGTGGCCGAGGTCCGCAGCTACAACGGCCCGAACGGCACGGGTTCCCTGTCCTTCACCTCGCGCATCACCTTCACCTGCGACAGCGGCAAGGTGCTCGACATCACGAGCTTCGCCGGCAGTTGCCAGAGCGGGCCGAGCACCCTCTGCCTGGCCAATAACCGGTTCGCCGTCTCGGCCACCTACGCTGCCCCGAATGGCGCCGCCGGCACGGCACAGGTCGTGCCGTTGACCGCTGACACCGGCTACCTCTGGTTCTTCTCCTCGGCCAACGTCGAGGCAGTGATCAAGGTGATCAACGGCTGCGCCCTTGACACTAACTTCTGGGTGTTCGCCGGCGGTCTCACCAACGTCAAGACGGTGATCAGCGTCACCGACACCGCCACCGGCGTGACAAAAAAATACACCAACCCTCAGGGCCAGGCCTTCCAGCCGATCCAGGACACCAGCGCGTTCGCAACCTGCGGCACGAAAACGAGGAGTGATTCAGGCGACGATGCGGCAGCGCAGCCAGAAGAGCCGGCGGCAGCGAACGTGGCAACGTCGTTGCTGCTCAACAACAACCGTTTCAAGGTCGACGTCATCTGGCGCACGACCGACGGCAAGAGCGGCTCGGGCACGCCGGTCGCGTTGACCAACGACACCGGCTACTTTTGGTTCTTCGAGAGCAGCAACGTCGAGATGGTGATCAAGGTGTTGAGCGCGTGCGCCCTCGACGGCAAGTACTGGGTCTTTGCCGGCGGCCTCACCAACGTACACACGACGGTGACGGTGACCGACACCAAGACCGGCAAGTTCAAGACCTATGTCAACCCACAGGGAGTCTCGTTCCAGCCAGTCCAGGACACCGCCGCCTTCAGCACCTGCCCCTGATCTCGCCCGCCGCGGCAACCGGACCGGCTCGGTGTCGAGCCGGTCCGGCGGTCAGCTCACCGCTCAGTGCGCAGGGGGTATCTTCTGTGTCGCCTGACAAGCAGCCGGCAGGGTCGTGCTGTAGGGACAGCTGCTCGACGAGTTGGTGCCGGCGGCGTGGCTCACGCCGTACGAGGGCTTGCCGGTCGACCCGGTGTTGTGACAGCTGAAGCAGTCGATGTTCCCCGAGGTGTTGGGATTCGGGGTCTGGGTGAACGTTTCGAGCGTGGCGTTGGCGAGGTACAGGCCGCCGACCTCGTTGGACGTGTTCGCCGGCAGCGTGCCATTGGTCCAGACGCCGCCCGCGAGGAAGTAGTACTTGAGGATGGAGCTCGGCGGCAGGATGCCGAGGACGTTCTTGTTGAGGGCCTGTAGCGTCGCCGTGTTCTGGTCGCCGTTGTTGGTCTTGGGGATGCTGCCGTAGAGCCAGTTGCGGAAGGCCTGGGTGACCGGATAGGGCGCCTGCTGCCCGGACGGGAAGTTGTTGATGTTGGAGCAGCTAGTCGAGGCACGGTTGTTGAAGGCCCACGCGGTGAATGGCGCGGGTGGCGTGGTCGGGCCGGTGCACGGCCCGTCAGGAGCGTTGTCCACGTGCTCGAACGTCGACCAGATCAGCTCGGGATGATGAGAGGTGGAGAACACCAGGTGATAGCCGACCAGACCGAGGTTGACCACCTGGATGACGCCGTACTTGCCGGTTTTCGGATCCTTGACCTGAGGGTTCCAGACTTGCACGTTGGGCACGGTGATGTAGGTGTTGGCGTTGGGCGTGCGCGAAGTGAGCACGCGGTAGGAGATCTTCAGCTCCATGGCGCCGGGAGGAAAGCGCAGCGGCTGGGCCGCCGGCGCGCTCTCGCACTTCGCGATCGAGATGCTGCAGGCGCTGAAGAAGCCCTGCGACAGCGGATTGAGGAACTGCTCGTAATAGGTCACGTTGCCGTTCTGGTCGACCAGCACGCCATTCGATCCGGCCTGCTCGATGTTCTTGACCGGCTCGGACCCGCGCACCTGGAAGACGCGGGTCTTGCCGGTGCGCGGGTCATGGAAGGTCGTCTTGGGACCGAGCAGCGCGCTGGGCTTGGCGGCCAGCGCCGGGCCGACCACGTCGGTCAAGGAGGGAAGGGTCTCGAAGCGCAGCGGGCTCGCCTTGGCCGCGTTGGCAGTCGTCGGCGCGCCGGCCTTCGCATCCACCGGCGCCATGTGGTAGAGGAAGATCTGCCAGGCATACTGGTAGAAGCCGCAGAGGGTGTTGGGGTCGTTGATGAAGTTGGGGTTGCTGGGATTGGTCACCCAGGCCGGGTTTGCCGGGCACGGCACCTGCGCCGGAGCAACTCCCGGCGCGGCAGCGGCGAGCAGCAGGGCCGCGCCGGTCGCCAGGCAGCTCAGACGGCTGAAACCACTCGTTGTCCTCCTCGTCATCTGCATTTCCTCCTCCGCCCCAGGCGGTTGAAAAGCGCACGGCCGCGCGCGCCGCGCAGCCGCGGCGCGAGCGGAGCCAACTGCAATGAGTCGCTTCGCCGCCGATCATACAGTAACTTCCATGTGACGCAGCTTCGCGCTTGAGCGTGAACCCGGGACCCCGGTCCTCCGTTACACTCCTCGGGTTTCCGTGCGTCCGGCGGGCCATGGGCTGGCTCGCCGGTCGCGCCGACGGACAAGCTCAGGCGCCGCCCAGCAGCTCCGCGAAGCGCGGATCGCCGCGCAAGTTGTCGAACTCCGGCTCGATCTTGGCCCGCTCGAGCGTGAAGGCCCGGCGCACCTTCGCCGCCTTCTCGAGGCAGTCGAGGGCGCGGTCCGCGTCGCCGCGCAGGGCGTGGGCGCCCGCGGCGTAGAAGCGGGTGTACGGATCGTCGGCGCCCATGCTGATGCGGCGCTCGAAGGCGTCGAGCGCGATGGCCAGCGCCGCGCCGGCCCCGTCGCGATTGCCCAGCCGCAGCTGCGCCCCGCCCAGCCGCATGTGGAGCTCGATGGCGATCCGGCCGCGCAAGGCGTGCTCGACGCGCTGCAGGAAGGCGAGCTCCTGCTGCAGGTGACCCACCGCTTCGGCGTGGCGGCCGTCCAGGGCCGCGAGGTGCCCGAGGCGCATGGACGCCCCGATGACGTGCGCTCCCTCCCGCCCGGAGAGGAAGGCCTCTTGCAGCGCGACCGCACGGCGCGCCGCCGCCTCGCCGCGCTGCAAGTCGCGCTGCAGGGCGTAGCAGTGTGCCAGCTGCAGCCAGTACCACCCGGCGTGTGGGTTCTTCGCCAGCGACCGCTCGAAGAGCGCCGCGGCCTGCGCGAACTCGGCACGCGCCAGAAACAGCGCGCGGGCCTTGCCGGCCAGGATGGCCGGGTCTTCGGGCGCCAGCGCGATGGCGCGCTCGATGGTTGCCAGTCCCTCCTCGTCGCGGCCCAGGGACACCAGCGCCATGCCCATCTCGCGCCACGGGCGGGGCGAGTCCGGGCGCAGCTCGATGGCGCGGCGCAAGGGCTCGAGGGCCCGCTCGAGCAGCTCCGGCGAGACCAGGTAGTCGGCCTTCGTGGCGTAGGCGGCTCCCAGCTCGACGTAGGCGCGCGCGTAGATCGGGTCGAGCGCCGTGGCGCGCTCGAACAGGAGGATGGCGCGGTCGAGCCCCTCGTAGCTCTCGGTGCGCAGGTTGAGCAGTCCCTTGGACAGCGCTTCGTAGGCGGCCAGGACCCTGGTCTCCTCCTCCGCCCGCGGCACGCTCAGGCCGGCGCGCAGGCCCGCCGCCAGGTCGTCGGCGATGCGGTCCTGCAAGGCGAAGATCTCGGAGAACCGGCCGTCGGCCTTGACCGTGCGCAGGACGGTGCCGGTCGCCGCCTCGCTCAGCCGCGCCGTCACCCGCACCGACTCGCCGACCCGCTGGAAGCCGCCGCTCAGGATCCAGCGCGCGCCGAGCTGCTGCCCCACCCGCACCGCCAGCCGCTCGTCGGCCTCGCCGGCCGGCGCACCCAGGCGGCGCAGGGCTTCCTGGATGCGGTCGTGGCTGACCACCGCGAGCCCGGGGATCTGCTTCATGTCCGCCGTCACCGTTTCCGCGAGGCCGGTGCCGAGCCAGTCGTCCTCGGGGTTCCTGGTGATGTTGGCGAAGCCGAGGATGGCGACGCTCGGCGCGGCGACGGGCGGCGGTCCCGCCGGGGTTTCGGCACGGCGCCGCACGGCCTCGAGGTCGCGCAACATCTCGCCGAGGTTCGGATAGCGCGCGTTGCGGTCCCTGGCCAGCATCCGCCGCAGGATCGGCTCCAGTCCCTTGAGACGGGGGTCGCTGCCGGCCGGCAGCGGCGGCGGCTCGCGGTGGAGCAGGCCGTCGAAGACCTCTGCCGTGCTCTCGCCGGCAAACGGCGGATGCCCGGCCAGCAGCTCGTAGAACACGGCGCCCAAGGAGAAGATGTCGCTTCTGGCGTCCACCTCGCGCCCCAGCGCCTGCTCCGGGGACATGTAGAGGACCGTGCCGAGCAGCGCGCCGGCGGCCGGCCGGTCGCCGCCGTCGACCCAGGTGAGGGTCGTGGCGTCCTGGGGCGTCAGGCGCCGTGCCAGGCCGAAGTCGAGGACCTTGACCCGCAGGCCCTCGCTGACCATGACGTTGCCGGGCTTGACGTCCCGGTGCACGACGCCGCGCTCATGCGCCGCCGCCAGCGCCTGGGCGATCTGGCTGACCAGCTCGAGCACGGTGTCGACGTCGGGCGGCTCGCGCCGCGCGAACTGCGCCAGGGTCTCTCCGGCCACGAACTCCATGGCGATGAAGCTCAGCTTGCCGTTGCCGCCGGGCGCCTGATCGACCTCGTAGATGACCGCGATGTTGGGATGGTTGAGCGCCGAGGCGGCGCGCGCCTCGTACAGGAGGTCGGCGAAGGCGCGTTCGTCGCACTGCTCGCCGCCGCGCAGCATCTTCAGCGCCACCGGGCGGTTGAGGCGGGTGTCTTCGGCGAGGTACACCTCTCCCATGCCGCCCTGCCCCAGGTGCTCGAGGATCCGGTAGTGAGAGACCGTAGTGCCGATCATGGCCGCAATGGCCGCAAGCCTAGCAGGGTCGGGTTCCGCGGCAGCCGGCGAGGTCCAGCCGGGGCCGACTTGCGCTAGGATATCGCTCCATGCTGAGCGTCAAGGCTGTCCTTTTCGTCACTCTCGGGCTGTTCGCCGCGGTCTTCGTCGCGGTCTGGGCGGCGAGCGTGCGGCGGACCCGCCGGCTTCCCGGCCAGCCCGAACCGCCCCGGCCGGACGCGGGGGCCGCTGAGAGCGAGCGGCACGACCCGGCGCCGATCCTGGGCGTCATCGGTTTCGTGGTCAATTTTTTCGACACCCTGGGCATCGGCTCGTTCGCCACCACCACCTCCATCTTCAAGCTGCGGCGGTTGGTGCCGGACCGGCTGATCCCCGGCACGCTCAACGTCGGCCTGGCCTTGCCGACCTTCGCCCAGGCCCTGATCTACATCTCGGTCGTCGAGGTGGACATGCGGACTCTGGTGCTGATGATCGCTGCTGCGGTCGCCGGCGCCTGGCTTGGAGCCGGCGTCGTCGCCGGCTGGCCGCGCCGCAACATCCAGATCGGCATGGGCGTCGCGCTGCTGCTCGCGGCCATGCTGATGCTCGGTACCCAGTTGAAGTTGTTCCCCTTGGGCGGCGATGACCTGGGCGTGCTTGGCCTACGCATGGCGATCGCGCTCGCCGGCAACTTCGCGCTCGGGGCGTTGATGACGCTGGGCATCGGCCTCTACGCGCCCTGCATGATCCTGGTGAGCCTGCTGGGCATGAACCCCAAGGTCGCCTTCCCCATCATGATGGGCTCCTGTGCCTTCCTCATGCCCGTCGGCGGCATCCGCTTCATCCGCAAGCAAAGCTTCGCCCCACGCGCCTCCCTGTGGCTCACTTTGACCGGGGTCCCCGCCGTCCTGGTCGCCGGTCTCATCGTCAAGTCGCTATCGCTGGACGTGGTCCGCTGGCTGGTGGTATTCGTGGTCGTCTACACCGCGGGTGCCATGCTGTGGTCCGCGTGGACCGAAAGGACACGTCCGGTCGCCCAGGCAGCGCCGGCCCTCGATCCCACCCCCCTGCCGTAGGCGGCGCCGCGCGCCGCCGGCGCTCGCAGTGGCGGCGGGCCGACCGGCTCAGTCCACCCGCAGGACCGCGAGGAAGGCGTCCTGGGGGATGTCCACGCGGCCGACCCGCTTCATCCGCTTCTTGCCTTCTTTCTGCTTTTCGATCAGCTTGCGCTTGCGGGTGATGTCGCCGCCGTAGCACTTGGCGATGACGTTCTTGCTGATCGGCCGGATGCTCTCGCGGGCGATGACGCGGCTGCCGATGGCGGCCTGCAGCACGACCTCGAAGAGCTGGCGCGGGATGAGCTGCTTCAGCTTCTCGACCAGCGCCTTGCCGCGGGCATAGGCCTTGTCGCGGTGGATGATCAGCGACAGCGCGTCGACCGCCTCGCCGTTGATCAGGATGTCGAGCTTGGCCAGGTCGCCGCGGCGATAGCCGCTGAAGGAGTAGTCGAACGACGCGTAGCCGCGTGACACCGATTTCAGCCGGTCGTAGAAATCGTGGATGACCTCGGCGAGCGGGAAGTCGTATTCGATGACCACCCGGTCGGTGGTCAGGTATTGCAAGCTCCGCTGCGCGCCCCGGCGATCCTCCGCCAGCCCGAGGACGCCGCCGACGAAGTCGGCGCGGGTGATGATCGTCGCCTCGATGTAGGGCTCCTCGAGGAAATCCACGCGGCCGGGGTCGGGGAGCTTGGCCGGGCTCTCGACGTCGAAGGTGTCGCCGGCGGTGGTGTGGACGCGGTAGCGCACGCCGGGGGCGGTGGTGATGAGGTCGAGATCGAACTCGCGCTCGAGCCTGGCCTGCACGATCTCCATGTGCAGCAGGCCGAGGAAGCCGCAGCGGAAGCCGAAGCCGAGGGCCGAGGAGCTTTCGGGCTCGAAGCTGAACGAGGCGTCGTTGAGCCGCAGCTTGTCCACCGCGTCGCGCAGCCCCTCGTAGTCGTCGGCGCTCACCGGATACAGGCCGGCGAAGACCATCGGCTTGACCTCTTTGAAGCCGGGATAGGGAGCGGCGGTGGGCCGGTCGGCATGGGTCAGGGTGTCGCCGATCTGGGCCTGGATGAGGTCCTTGATCCCGGCGTAGACGAAGCCCACCTCGCCGACCGACAGCTGATCGACCGGGCCGGGCTTGGGGCTGAAGACCCCCAGCTCGTCCACCGTGTAAACCCGTTTCGAGGCCATGAACTGCACCCGGTCGCCGCGGCGCAGGGCGCCGTCGAAGACCCGCACCATGGAAACCACGCCGCGGTAGGGGTCGTACCAGGAGTCGAACAGCAGCGCCTTGAGCGGCGCCTCCGGCGCGCCCCGCGGCGGCGGCAGGCCGGTCACGATGCGCTCCAGCACATCCTCGATGCCGGTGCCGGCCTTGGCGGAGACCAGCAGCGCGTCGTGGGCGTCGAGGCCGATGACGTTCTCGATCTGCTCGCGCACTCGCTCGGGGTCGGCGGCGGGCAGGTCGATCTTGTTGAGTACCGGGACGATCGCGAGGTCGTTCTGGATCGCCAGGTAGGCGTTGGCGAGCGTCTGCGCCTCGACGCCCTGCGCCGCGTCGACCACCAGCAGCGCCCCTTCGCAGGCGGCGAGGCTGCGCGACACCTCGTAGGCGAAGTCGACGTGGCCGGGGGTGTCGATGAGGTTGAACTGGTAGGTCTCGCCGTCCC
The DNA here is from genome assembly GCA_035949675.1 of Thermoanaerobaculia bacterium. GTDB lineage: Bacteria > Acidobacteriota > Thermoanaerobaculia > Multivoradales > UBA5704 > JASLEW01. Next base: position 94 of record DASZHY010000283.1, on the reverse strand, counting down.
GCGCCCGGTAGCGGAGGCGCACGGCCCGCGCCTTGATGGTGATGCCGCGCTCGCGCTCGAGCTCCATGTCGTCGAGCACCTGGTCCATCATCTC
>DASZHY010000282.1:0-11371 GCA_035949675.1 Thermoanaerobaculia bacterium | reverse complement strand
CGGCACGGCGGCGGCGAGGTCGCGGCGGGCGCGGGCGCGGTCGCCCTCGGCAAGGGCGAGACGGCCGCTCTCGACCAGCGCCTCGGCACGCAGCACGTCCTGCGGATGGACGCGCGCGAAGATGCCCGCGGCCTCGTCGAGCAGCCGGCGGGCCTCGCGCGCGTCGCCCGGACCGTCACGCGCCAGCAGCGCGCGGCCGAGCTCGAGGTCGGCGCGGGCGATGAAGGGGTGCTGGATGGTGCCGAAGACCTTCTCGCCCAAGGCGCGGGCATGCTCGAGGGTGGCGACCGCTGCACCGGCGTCGCCCGCTGCAATTTGCACCTCTCCCAGCTCCGCGAGCGGCAGGCGCAGCTCGTAGCTGTCAGGCCCCGCCGCCTGCTCGACGTGCGCCACCGCCGTGGCGAGCTCCCCCCGGGCCTCGCTCACACGTCCCAGCCGCAGGTGCGCCCAGCCCAGATCGGCCACCGCCCGCCACCGCTGCACGTCGTCTTCGCCGAGGGTGCGGCGGTAAATCTCGGCGGCGCGTGCAAAGAGGTTGGCCGCCTCCGCGTAGCGCTCCTGTCCCATGGCCGATAGGCCGAGGTACCGCAGGCAGTGCGCGGAATCGAAGCGGTCGGGACCGAAGATCGCCAGGGCCTCCGCGAGCGTCTTGTCCGCGGCGGCGAAGTCGTCCTCCACGACCAGCAGGTTGCCGTAGGAGAAGAGCAACTCGCCGAGGCGTTCGGCGTGGGGTCCGAGCAGGTCTCGCGTGGTGACGATCGACCGCTCGAGCAGCGGTCTCGCCTCCGCCCCTCGCCCGGTGCGCCCGAGCAGGTCCGCAAGGACGTCGTCGGCGGTCACCACGCTCATGTTGCGCGTGCCGAGGTTCCGCTCGAAGAGCCACCGCGCCCGGCGGTACGCCATTTCCGCCTCGCGGTACTGCCGCCCTCCCTCGAGCGCCGCACCCAGCTCGAGCAGCGTCTCGGCGCTGTCGTGGTGGCTCTCGCCCAGCCGCCGGACGTAGGTGGCGAGCGCCTGGCGCAGCAGCTCCACGGCGCGGCGGCTCTCCACCGGCATGCGCAGGGTCGAAGAGAGGCCGCGGCGGGCCGCGGCGACCTCGACGCTGTCGGCCCCATAGGCATGGACCAGCACCGGCAGCGCCGCGTCGAAGGCCTGGCCGGCCTCGCTCCTGGCGCCACGCGAGCGCTGCACCTCGCCCAGGGCCAGAAGCGCGAGCCCGATCCGCCCGTCGCCCGGCGCCAGCACTTGCCGGCGCAGGGCGAGGGCGCGCCGGGCGTGCGCCAATCCCGGCTCGAGCAGTCCCAGGTTGTTCTCGATGCGCGCCACGGCCTCGAGCAGGTCGGCCTGCACCTCCGGTTCGCCGGCAAGCCCCTGGCCGATACTCGCCGCGCCGCGCTCGAGCAGCTCGCGCGCGGTGAGCTTCGTGGGGGCGCCTGCTGCCGGGTCCGATTGCTGGAAGATCGACACCAGGAACGATTTCACGCGCTCGGCGCGCTTCGCCTCGGCGTCGGCGCGAACGGCCGCCAGGCTGGCCGCGTGCGCCTGCCACAGCGACAGCACCAGACCGGCGATCAGCGCCGCGAGGCCGGCCCCGGCCGCCGCCACCGGCAGGCGATGCCTGCCGATGAACTTGCGCATGCGGTAGCGGACCTCGTCGGGGCGCGCGCGGATCGGCCGTCCGGCGAGGAAGTGGCCCAGGTCGTTCGCCAGCGCCTGGGCCGACACGTAGCGGCGGAACGGGTCGTGGCGCATCGCCGTCAGCACGATCAGGTCGAGGTCGCCGGCAACGAGGCGCGCCAGCCGTGCCCGGGTTCCTGATCGCCGCAGCGCGGCGCTCGGCCGCTCGACCGTCTCGTGCTCGACGGCGCTCGCCAAGGCGCTCAGGGCGCGCTGGTCGCGGCGGTGCGGCAGGGCGCCGGTGATCAGCTCGTAGAGCAGCACGCCCAGGGCATAGACGTCGGTCGCGGTCGAGACCGGCTCGCCCAGGATCTGCTCCGGCGCGGCGTAGGCCGGAGTCAGCGGGCGCGAACCGAGCTCGGTCACCGTCAGCCCCTCCGCCTCCTCGCCGGCGAGCAGCTTGGCAATGCCGAAATCGAGCAGCTTCGGCGTGCCGTCCACTGTCACCAGGATATTGGCCGGCTTGAGGTCGCGGTGCACCACCAGGAGGTGGTGCGCGCTCGCCACCGCCTGGCAGACCGTCTGCATCAACCGCAGGCGCCCGTCGAGGTCGAGGTCGCGCCGCCGGCACCAGGCGGTGACGGCCTCGCCCTCCACGTACTCCATGGCGAAGTAGGGGCGGCCGTCGGGTCCGGTGCCGCCGTCCAGCAGGTGGGCCAGGTTGGGATGGTGAAGGTGGGCCAGGATCTGGCGCTCGCGCACGAAGCGCCGCACGATCGCCTGGGAGTCCATGCCGCGCTTGATGACCTTGAGCGCCACCCGTTGCGCGAAGGCGGGATCGCTGCGCTCGGCCAGGTAGACCTCGCCCATGCCGCCGCGGCCGAGGAGCCTCACCACGCGCCAGGCGCCGATCGTGGCGCCGGCGGGCAGCTGCTCGGGCTCCGGCAGCTCCACGAGCTCGTCGAGCAGCGCCTCCCGGCGCGCCTCGTCTGGCCCTTGCGGGGGGTCGGGATCGGTCAGCACGGCTCACGCCGCGGAACCCGCCGCGGGTTGTGGACGGAAGACGTCGCGGCAGGTCCTCGTTGGCTCCAGTCAGTGTCGCAACGATATACCGCGACAGGACAGGGGAGCCAGGCCACCTGCCAATCCACGCGGCTGTCTCATCGTTAGACCTGGAGATACCCGCTATTGGTACCCCACTGAGCTTGCGATGACTGGTTCCGTGGATCTTTTTTGAGAACATTAGATCCTTTTTGAGACTAGAGATCTATCTACGGGCTGAAAGACGGTTGTACCATCGCTATTCAACGATCTCGCAAGTCCACAAGGAGGGGCAAGCCATGCCGTGCCGTCAGATCCTGCGCTATCGGATGGTCCTCGCCGTCGGTCTGTCGTGGCTCGGTTTCCTTCTCGGCGCGCCGGGCCATGCCTGGGCTCAGGGGTGAGTGGCCGCTCGCCTGGACGCGCCCGTGCTTGGCGTGCAAGACAACTACACCGGACCGGACACCTGGCAGGTCTCTACGAGCTGGAGGTACCAGCGCTCCCATCGCCATTTCGTGGGCGACGTCGAGCAGGTAAATCGCGCACAGGAGGACAGCGAGGTCGTCAACACCATCAACCAACCGGAGCTCGGGATCCGCTACAACCTGAACGAGCTGTGGAGCTTCTCGCTCGGCGTCCCCTACCTGATCGCCGAACGGTCGAGCCCGATCCGTGACGCGAAAGGCGTCGTCGTCGACCGCTACACCACGGCGGCGCGCGGCGTCGGCGACCTAACGTTCATCGCGCGGCGCCTCCTGTGGGAGCCGAAGAAGCACCCGGACGCCAACGTTTCACTCGGGCTGGGGATCAAGATCCCGACGGGCGCGGACAACGTCCTCGACGTGCGGGAGCGGATCGTCAACGGGCAGCGCGTCACGGACATCGTGACCGTCGACCAGTCGATCCAACCGGGGGACGGCGGGTGGGGCATCATCGCCGACCTCCAGGCCTTCCTGCGCGTCGCCCACAGCGGCGGGGCGCTCTACTTCTCGGGCACCTACCTGAGCAATCCGCGGGACAGGAACGGCGTGCACACCTTTCGCGGCAATCCCAACGAGGCCATCATGTCCGTCGCCGATCAGTACCTGGCCCGGGCGGGAGGCACCTACTCCGGGCCAGGTTGGAAGGGTTTCGGCGCGGGCCTGGGCGGCCGCATCGAAGGGGTGCCGGTGAGGGACCTCATCGGCAGCAGCGACGGCTTCCGGCGTCCGGGCTTTGCGGTCTCGGTCGAGCCGAGCCTGAGCTTCTCGACAGGGCCTCATACCGTCTCGCTCGCGGTCCCGGTCGCCGTCTACCGCGACCGCCCGAGGAGCGTGCCCGACATTCTCTCGGGAGGCCACGGCGACGCGGCATTCGCGGATTACATCATCCTGCTCGGGTATTGGCGTAAGTTCTGATGCGGTTTCGGGCTCCCCTGCCATCGGGGAGCCCCTCGCGCTTGTTTTGGCGCGGGTCATAAATCCGCCGCCGTTAGCGCTTCCGCCAATCAAGTCAATGAGTTAAGGGGCTATCCCGTGGGCCGCGCCGACTGATCTCTTGCCGCCCTGGCTGGCGCTTTGGGCGAAATTTGGGCACGTGGCCTTAGGGCTCCCCGGAAGAACTTCCTCTATCTGTACACATTTCTGGTAGGCCTCCTCTCGCCGCAAGCTTCTTGTCAGGCAGCGTTCGGTGGATCTCCTCCTGGAGACGTTCCAGCGCTCTGCGCAGGTTGACGCTGGGACCGATGGGATTCTCGCCTGATACGGCTGCCAGACCTGTGCTGCGAAGCAGTAGGGCCATTTCCTGGGGCGACTTCAGCGGCAGCCTGTTCGCCTGGAGCACGCCGCTGATGCTCGCCACCACTCCGGCGACGATTGCCGCCGCGCCGGAGGTCGCTTTGAAGCTCCTGGTGTAACAGCGATTGGTATTTGCCGGGCACTGGAGGTCGCAGTAGTCGCCGCCGTACTCAAGGCCGCCCGCGGTGGCCACATCCATGCCCCAGCTCTGGACATCGACCCGTTTACCGTAGTTTGAGCCCTCCACGCGGACACCGGTAATCGGATGCCCGGCTCCGACCAGAATTGCGGGCAGCGCCGGCAGACGGTCATCCAGGGAAACACCCCCGTTGCCAGCGGGGACTACTATGTAAATCCCTTTCTTCGCTGCCTCCGATAGCGCGCTCCTGACTGCGGGTGAAACTGTGACCGGAAGACTCGGAACCCCATTGTCGGTGGCAGCCGTCTGCAGTTCGACCAACATTACATCTCCCGCGTTGAGCCGGATCGTCGCAGCTCTGACTGCGTCGGCGACTCCTTCGCAGGTCAGCACCGGCACCATCAGGAAGATTCTTGACTCCGGCGCGACACCGACCACACCGAATTTTCCGTTACGCCCAGGCGGCTGGTCGCGGGCGCAGCAGATCCCGAGGACCGCTGTACCATGGAAGTCGTCGTCAGCCTGGGTAGTCTCGGCCAGTTCGTCGGGCAAGACCTCGTGGTGGAGATTCCAGCCTTGCTCGAGATCGAGTATGGTCACTCCTTCTCCACGGCCACCTGCAAGGCTCCAAGCGTAACAAGCGTCGATTCCTTGAGCGCCACCGCTGAGCGGAGGCTTCAAGTATTGCTGGCACAACCGCCAATCCTTGCTTTCGCCCAGCCATGCCGGATGCAAACAGGTCGGAGCGAGGACGCTGCTGTCGAGATAAACGGACTCGGCGCTCTCGACCTCGACCGGCCACCGTACCTCCGGCTCAACGACCGACGGGAGTTGGCGCAGACGCGCCACCAACAGCTCTGCATCTTCGGCGTTGCGAGCCACTGCCTCGCCGTCGAACATGGGCAGAAAGAGCGAGTCTGGACTGACGGTCAAACCGAGGTAGTCCAAAAGCGATCGCGGCTGGGCGCCATCATCGAGTGGGCCGGGGCGTATTGGCCGAATGCCTCTGTACCTGTGACCGACTTTGGAACGCGGCTTCTCGGTTTGGTCTGTTACTACGGCGGGAAGGTGCAATGTCGGGTCCAAGAGCAGCGAAAGCCCCCGCATAAGGCGCCCGATCTCTGCCTGCGTCAGGCTCAAGGTCGAGCGCCAGGTGACCCTTAACCCATCCGAGCTGCAAGCGTCGGCGATCACCAGCGATGGCGTGGTCTCGGGAGGCGAGATCGCAGCTGAAACCCTCACCGAGCCGAAGAGCAAGAGGGCCAGCAACAGTGCCGAGAAGCCGTGCCGTGCCGACTGCAGTTGCCGGTCCACAGGCCAGTGGTGTGAGGTGGTCAAGCGCACGCTCATTTGAGACAATCCTTACGGCGGAAAGCTGTACTGCAGGGGCGAGCACTGGCCATGGACTGTCGGGCCGGTTACCTGCGCCTCAGTCCCGCCGACCATACTAACAACCTCATAGGGATCCGGAAACTTGTCATCACTGGCCCAGATGCCTCTTGGATCCTCGAGAAGATTGTAATGAGCGCGAAAATCTCTGTTCGGAGATGAGACGCTCTTGCAGTCCTTGGGCTCATTCTGCAGCCGCACCTGAACCGGCTTCCCGCCCTTGCTCTCCAGCTTCAGAGGGGGAAGGGTCGATGAACCATCGAGAGAAGTGCGCGTGATCGTCAACGGCCCCGTAACACCCAATTCCGCCATTACTTCACTGGCTAGGTAAGAAGCGCTAGACCGCGAGTGAAACTTGAAGGAGCTGAACTGGTAACTTCCTTTCTGCCAGAGAGCGGAAGTGTACACATCGCCAGACGTGAGCAAGAAGCGAGCCGAAAGGGGTGGGTACTGCATTTTGCAGTCGGTGGCAGTAACCGTCTTGTTGAAGAGGCACTTCCTAGTCTTGACTTTGAGAGGATCGACGCCTGGTTGCTTCTTCAGCACGTCGTTGAGATGGGGAGCCCAGGAGAACCTGCGCAGGGGGTCTCCTGAGATATTAGGGCCGGACCCAGTAGAGGAAAGGGCCAGATCCTCGAAGTCGTTGACATCGATCGCGTACCAGTTATCCTGCGGTCCTAAGCAGGGCTTGCCTGGATTGCCGATCGGCTGGGAGGGATCCACCAGGTCACTGCGCCGGTAAAGGAGCTGAGCAAGATGGGGATCGACATGGTCGTGGACAACCAAGTTGTTGGGATTCTGGGCATTGCCGAGTAAGACCCAGAGCCGCGAGGGGTTGGTCTCCGGGTCAGGCACGAAGCCGACCAGGCCGTTGAAGTAGATCTGGACAAGGTACTCGCTTTTGCCTATGTGTTGCTCGGGCGGTCGCGTAGGCGAGCAGGCTGTCAAGAGGACGACGGTGAGGCCAAGGCGGGTGAGATGATGGATGTGAGGCATGTAAGGCTCCTTTCACCGGCGTTTGACGGTCAGTCGGCCGTGCCAATGAGTTGAAAGCCGGCCCAGGCGGCAAGGCCGGCGGTGCGGGAGGGAGATTCATGCAAAAGGGCGATCTGGGCCTCACGTAGGGCCGCTGCGGCACTGGCACCGGTGCTGAAGGCGCGGTGGAAGAGGTAGAAGAAGTGGGCGCTGGTGCGGTCGTCGACGTTCCACAGGCTAGCGACAATGGCAGGAACGCCAGCGGCAAGAAAGAAGTGGGCAAGGCTTATGACACCTTCGGTGCGCGACAGGCGTCCGGCGGCCGTGCCGCAGGAGGCGAGGACCACGAGGCGCGTGCGCGGGTAGGCGTCGAGGCGGATGTCGCGCGCGTAGAGCACGCCGTTGTCATGCATGCCCGCTTCGGGAGCCAGCAAAAGACTTGAGCGCTCAGGGTCGGTGACATCCACGAGGGCGTGACCGGCAAAATGAACAACGTCGGCGCTGAGCAGGGCTGCCAGAAAGCGTCTACGCGTGGCCAGGTGCCCGGCGAGGAGGTAGGAGTGTGGGTAGAGAGCGGCGATGGCGCGGATCTCCGCATCCGAGTGACTGAGAGGCTCGAGCTGGGGAAAAAGCTCGTGGTTGAAGGGGATAGCGCCGACGAGCACTGCCGAGCTCGGTCGGCCGTGGTCGCGCACTCGTCGGTTGCCCTTGAGGGAGAGATAGGCTTCTGCGCTGGGAGCAATCGCCAGCGCGTACTTCTCGACTAGGAGGCTGCTTTCTCCGGGCCAGGGTAGGGCGGCGAAGGGAAGAGCGGAGAGTTCGCGGTCGGGGACCAGGATGAGCGTCTTGATCCCCTCGAGCCGGGACCTGAGAGGTGCCAGCAGCTGGAAGCCCAGCTCTTTCGCGAACGCAGGAGAGGTGGCTGGGGCGCCCCCGCGGTAGATCTCGCCGAGGAAGCGCTCGACCCGCCTTCTCAAGACGAGCGAAGGGATGTCGATCGGGATCAGTGTGACCCCCTGCCGGCGCACGATCCAGCAGAGGATTCGGTCCTCCAGGCTCAGGTACTCAACCAGGGCAGCGTCAGCTGGGAGCGCAGCAGCGATCCTTGAGGCGCTGCTCACAGCTCCTCCCGATCGGCGCAAGGCCGGCATGCCGAAAGGCGGCGTAGGTTTGCCGAGAGCGTCGAGCAGGGCGCGGGCCTTGAGCTGGTCGGCGTACTGCAAGGCGAGGTCGAGGCCGCGGCCGCGTGCGACCTCAAGCTGGACGATCTCCTCGAACAGGGAGCGAGACCGATCGAGGTAGCTGATGCGCAGCGAGTCCTCGGTTAGCAGGACTCGCCGGCTTTCGAGTTCGTCGATGCCGGCTTGTAGGTCGGAAGCTGCAGCCGCAAGCTTGGTGAGTGCTCTGTAGGTCGCTGCGCGCTCAACCAGAATATCGATCACCGCAAAGCGGTTCTTCTTCTCCTTGACAAAGGAGAGTGCTTGGCTGAGGGAGGCGAGGGAGGCATCCGGTTCTTGAGTACGCAGCAGGCGCCCTTCTATGATCCGAAGCTCGAGCTGGGTCTCCTGCCGTAGGCCCTCGCCAGGGATTCTCTGTGACCATTGCCAGGCACGCCTTACGTCGGCGAGCGCCGGCTCGAGGCGCCGCAGCCGGGCATGGAGGTCGCCGCGCATTCGGTAGGCCATCGTGATGCCAACTGGATTGCCAAACCTTAGGGCTTGACGAATGAACTCGTTCTCAAAGTAGAGGGCGACCTCAAGGTCGCCGCTCTCTTCCAGCCCGTTGATCGTGTTGGTGAACACGTCTTGCACGCGGCGTGGCTTATGGAGGTAGGGCAAGAGCCTAAGGGCTGAGTAGTGGGAGCGCCAGGCTAGTCCCCTATCTCCCAGGCGCTCATACTCGTCGGCGATTAGGTTGTCGATTGCCGCCTGGTTCTCCCACTCGCCAGCCGTGACGAACAGCGCGCGAGCCGCTCGGTAGTGGCTCAAGGCCGAGGTGGGATCGGCGAGGCGCGCCTCGACAAGCCCGAGCATCCACTCGACGTACGCAACCAGAGCGGGATAGTTACTTATAGCCGGATTGCTGCGCTGGCGGGTAAGGGCCTGGAGCGCGGTAGGATAGTCGGGCCGGTGATAAGAAGCGACAGCGACGTAGAAGCGCGCCCAAGAGGCAAACGGACTCCCGCCGGCGGTGAGCTCAGTGGCGGCGCGGCGAAGGAGGGCGCTCGCGGAAGCGTAGCGGTTTTGCTCGTGCAGCTCGCGCCCTCGGCCGTAAAGGAGATGACCCCGGACGAGCCGAGAGAGCTGCGACGCATGGCTCCTGCCTATCGCTGCCACGGTGTCAGGCAGCAGGCGGTCATGGTTGCGCGCAAACATGGTCGAGGCGAGCGCTTGTGCGGCGAGAAGCTGACGTGCGGCCAGATGCTGCCGGCGCGCCTGAACGTTGCGCCCCCAGGCAGGTAGCAGCACGTCTTCAACGTAGACACGGCAGTCCTGCGGGTAGCGGGAGGCGACATCGCGCTGCGTGCCCTCGTCCACTTCTGCCACGGCTCTTTCGAGCCTCGCGCGCTGGCGTGCCCAGACCTCCGCGTCGGATATCTGATCGAGCGCCGCGAGTTCCTGCCGGGCCTCGCTCGCCCATGGCGAGCCCGGATCGCGAGTCAACACATGCCACCAGGCGGTGCGCGCGTCCCCCTCCAGACTCAGTCTGCGCAGCGCGAGAGCGCGATTGAATTGAGCCTCGGCGAGAGAGCCATTGGCGGCCAGTGCGCGGTCGGCGGCCGCCAGGGCCTGGACGAAGCCGTAGGCGTCGCCGCCACGTTCGGAGCGGGCAAAGTAGGCTGCCGACAAGTCCGAGAGCAGCCGCCCATCCGCTGGGCTCTGCAAAGTCGCCAGCTCCAGCCTGGAGACCGCTTCGTCCAGATTGCCGGCGATCAAGTTAGTCAGCGCCAAGCCTCCCAAGGCGGAGGGCGAGCCCGCCTTCGCCTGCTGGCGGAGCTGCCGGCTGACGGCGGCCATGGCTGGCCGCGACTCGACTGTGCGCGGGAAACGCGGCTGGAAGGGGGCATAGCTGAATCCGGCGAGGCGACCGTGAACCGGACGCACAGGGCCCAGGGCCGCGATCAACTCAGCCCGCGTCGCCCAGGCCGATCGCGTAGCCTGGCGGCACGGCCCCAACCCGAACCAGAGTACGGCACAACCAGCCGCCGCTATCGGCGCTATCCGGCAGTCGAGCTTGGCCATTTGGGATCTGCCGCGCGATCTTAGCATGGGAGGCCGAGCGCAGTTGAAGCGCCGAGGCGGTTGCAAGGTCCAGGCTTTAACCTCGCGACCTCCCTCTCTGGCCTGCAGCTGCCGCAGGCAGCGTCGCGATCGTGCTTCCTTCCGGCGGAAGGCTAGCTTACCTATGGTCATTGGCCGTCGGTATCCCGACATTATGGACGGACATTCTCCTTGGTTCCCGCGGCTTCGCGGGCAATAGAACGGGAGAACAGAAAAGGGCGCCGATAACCATCATCGAAACCACGACGCCGCGCTGCGCGGGCTTCGAAGCTCGACCTCTGATCTCAAATGGATGTCGACCGCCTCACCTCCTCCACGCATGCTACGATCGTGCCTCGTGACGACCCATGAACAGGAGGAGGCGAGGCGGCTATGACTCCGAGGGCGCAGCGCTGGCGTTTCTCTGGCTGGTGGATGGCGGCGGCGTTCGTGCTGGGAACGGCGTCGGGAGCTTTCGCGGCGAAGAAAGTGACGGTGAGCCCGGGCCTCTACGCCGGCAAGCCGCCGCAGGAAGCCGCGGCGAACCTACTCGTGGCCGCGAAGACCCTGGCCGAGAAGGGCAGCTGGGAGAACATCGCGGTCGGCCGCGTCTACTACCTGTCCGGCAAGAAAGCCGAAGGTCAGGCGATCTTCGACGCCACGGCCGGCAGCAAGTCGGACCCGAGCGACTGGATCCGCATCGGCCGCGTCTACTACGAGGCGGGCGAGTGGGACAAGGCGCGGGCGGCCTTCGACAAGGTGCTGCAACGGAAGGCTGACGACGAGGACTGGCTAGCGGAGATGGGTGCCTATTACGTGTTGCAAGGGGACCGCGTGCACGGCGAGGAACTCTTCACGCGCTCCTTCCAGCGCGAGCCCAACAGCGTCTGGAACGCGCTCAGAGCGGCGGCCGCCTACCTCAAGGTGGCGCTGCCAAGCTGAGCCGGCTTCGGCGCCGGCGCCCCCCGGGCCCTCTGCACGCGGTGAGCCGGTTGGCGCACTGAGGTTCTGAGGTTCAGCCGGGCGGTTGTCAGGGCTTGGCCACCGCGATCGGCGGCTCCTCTTGCAGCAGCCCGGCCTTGGAATCGACCACCTGCTGGCGGAAGGCGGCGACGTCCGTCGCGCAGAAGCGATTGAAGTCGGTCAGGAACTTGTCGAGCTGGCCGGCGACCTGG
>DASZHY010000281.1:0-3093 GCA_035949675.1 Thermoanaerobaculia bacterium | reverse complement strand
AGCCGCCGGGCTGCGGAAGCGCAGCGCGACGCGGAGCGGGCCGGCCGCGGCGCCGAGCAGGCGCGACGCGTGCTCGACCGTGCCCGCGAGCGGCTGGAGGCCATCCGCGCGGCCGAGCCCGACCTCAAGGCTTAGCTGGAGCGACCGCTAGCGGGTGAGACTCGCTGAGCTCTTCGAAGATCCGCCACGTGCCCGCGGCGTTCGGCCCCACCAACAGCTCCACCGGGCTCACCGCCTTCTGCAGCTCGGCATAGCGCATCGCCTTGATCCGCACCCGGCTGCCGTCGCGCAGATAGTTGACCGCGGAGTAGAAGTTGAGGTCCTGCCGCTTTTCCTTGGCCTTGGCCAGCGCGCGGCGCAGCAGATCCTTGTACTGCGCGCCCGACCAGGTGCGGACGGTCGGCGGGCGTCCGGGGACGATGACCCGGCTCTGGATGTGCGCCTCGTCGGCGTAGAGATCGACGAGCGCGGGATCGAAGGCGTGTTCGAGGTCGATGTAGCGGTTGAACAGCGCCTCGGCGTTCTTCCTGGCCGCGCCGGTCGCCTCGGCCGGGGCCGGCGCAGGGGCGGCGGCCATAGCGCCTCCGGCCGCCGCGGCCGCCATGACCGCCACGACCGCCATCACCAGAACGCCGAGCGCCGCGGTCAGCCGGGTCAACCGGATCATCCGGGGAAGGGGGTGTCGCACGCGGTCTCTTGCCTTTCCTTACCTGCCTTGCCTGCCGGCGGCAGGACATCCTAGATCAAAACCGTCCAGCCGCCGTATGCTAGCCATATGAACCGTCCCAACCGCTGGTCGCCGGCGGCAGCACTGGCCTGCGCCACGGCGCTGGCCGCCGCCGGCGGTGTGCCCGCCCCGCCGCTGGCCGCCGAGAACGTGAGCGAGGTGCTTGGCGTGACCCACGCCGGCGGCCTCTACAACTTCACCTCGGAAGACTATCTCGACGAAGGGGCCGACCAGCTGCTGAGCTTCGGCACGCGGGTCATCAAGGTCTGGTTGACCAATGACGTGGCGACCCTCTATCTCTTCAACTCCGACTGGTTGCCGCCAGCCGCCAATGTCGTCGAGCTGGCTCAGAAGCCCTATTTTCAGTCGCTCTTCAGCAAGCCCTTCACCACCTATCTGCTGGTGGTCAAGCCGGTGACCGGCTCGCCGCAGTTCCTCGCCGGGCTGACCGCCGAGGCGGCCGCGGCGGAGTCCGGCCAGATGCATGACCTGGCCAGCTACCTGCTGACCACCTATGCGGGGACCGGCAAGACCTTCGTGCTGCAGAACTGGGAAGGGGACCACCTGCTGCGCACCGGGCTGATGCAGGACCAGGATCCGGCGCCGGTCAGCGTCCAGGGCATGATCGACTGGTGGAACGCGCGGCAGGACGGGGTCGACCGCGCTCGCGCCGAGGTCGGGGAGCACGGCGTGCGGGTGGCGCATGCAGCAGAGGTCAACCTGCTCGCCGACGCCATGGCCGGCAAGGTCACCGCGACGAATGACGTGATCCCGTACACCCACGCCGATCTCTACTCCTACTCGAGCTGGGACGTCCACTTCGATCCGGCGCAGTTCATCATGGCTCTCGACTACTTGCGGTCGAAGGCTCCGCCGAGCGCGCTCTATGGCAGCCGCAACCTCTACATCGGCGAGTTCGGCGCGGCCAAGGACCAGGTGCCGTCAGGCGCGTTGCGGCGCGAGGTGGTCGACGAGCTGGCCGAGGCGGCGCTGGCCTGGGGAGCGCTCTACGCGGTGTACTGGCAGCTCTACGACAACGAGTCGTACGTCACCATCGACCCGAAGAGGCAACGGCCGACCGCTGCCCAGCTGCGTGGCTTCTGGCTGATCCGGCCCGACGGCACCAAGGCGGCATTCTGGTACGACATGCAGCGGCGCCTGAATGGAGCCCAGTGGCAGCTGGCCCTGCGCGCAAAATCTGGCCAGTATCTCTCGGCGCCCGAGGCTGCCGGCGGCGGCATCCGGGTGAGATCCTGGGACCTCGGACCCTGGGAGACTTTCAACGTCGTGGAGCCGAGCGGGCAGGAGCCGCTCCGCAGCGGCGCGCGCGTCTCCCTGCAAGCGCACGGCGGCCGCTATCTCGACATCGCCGGCGGCAAGCGCGACCTCGAGGCCGGTTCTCAGCAGGCGCCTTCGCTGGCCCACCCGGCCGCGCTCTTCGTGCTGCGCAGGGTGCAGGGGGACGGGCGGGTGGCGAACGGCGACGCCGTGACGCTCGAAACCCTCGCCGGCCAGCCGCTGGTCGTCGACTTCGCCAGCGGCGAGGTGTTCGCCGGCAACGCCTCGAGCGGCGGCGCCGCGGCGGTCTTCCGGTTGCAGCTCATCGACCCGTCCAGCAACTGACCGCGGGCAAACGAGGCCCTTCGGGTCCGGTGCGGTCCTATCTGGAAGACGACCGGGAATTTACGCCTGGATGGACGCCCGCTGGAAGGAGACGTCGAAGGGCTCCTGGCCAGCCAGGCGCCCGGCGAAGAGGACCTCGCGCGCCCGCCGGCGGCCCACGCCGCACGTCCAGGTCGCACGGGCAGGGTGCCCATGCGGCATGTCCCTGAGGCCAGGTGGACGTGCTCCGCTCCGGCTCGACCTTCTCGCGAAAGGCTTTTTCTTAAAGGAGGCGGGAGATCCACTGGCCGACGAAGTAGCCCACCGCTGCCACTCCCATGCCGATGATGAACATGTCGAAGCCGGAGCGGAAGACGCCGCGGCCGGTGAAGACCGAGCGCGCCGCGCCGACGAGGAAATGGGAGAGCATGGCGATGGTGAAGGAGGCGGCGATGGCGGTGCCGCCATGCGCGAAGAAGAAGGGCAGCACCGGGATGATCGCCCCCACGGCGGTGGCCACGCCGGTGACCCAGCCCTCGCGCAGCGGCGAGGCGACCGGCTCGCCGATCTTGAGCTCCTCCCGCACCTGCTCCTCGAGCATGCGCCGAGGATCGGCCATGACCTCGGTCGCCAGCTGGTGCGCCTCGTCCTTGGGCATGCCCTTGAGCTCGTAGATCAGCGCCAGCTCGTCGCGCTCGACCTCGGGCATCAGCTCGACCTCGGCGCGCTCCATGCCGACCTCGTGCTGATTGACCTCCTGCTCG
>DASZHY010000280.1:0-16576 GCA_035949675.1 Thermoanaerobaculia bacterium | reverse complement strand
CGGCGGTGGCTGGGATGCCTTCGTGACCGAGATCAATGCGGCCGGGAGCGCGATCGTTTACTCGACCTTCCTGGGGGGCAGCGGCTACGACTATGGCTTAGGCATCGCCGTGGATGGCGTGGCCAACGCTTACGTCACGGGTGAGTCCTCCTCTGCCAGCTTCCCGGGTGTCGGCGGGGGCTCCATCCAGCCGGCCAACGCCGGCGACGGCGACGCATTCGTGGTCAAGATCGGGTCGGCGGCGGAGATTCCCGCGGTGTCCCGGTGGGCGCTGGCGGCGCTGGCGCTGGCGCTGGGCGGGATGACGCTGGCACGGTTGCGGCGCCGGCGCGGTCCCGATCGGCCTGAAGCGTAATCGGCTCTCCTCGCGGGCCCCTCAGGGGGCCTCGCGCAGCTGGCGGGCCAGCTGGGCCAGACGCTCCGCGAAGCGGCCCGGGTCGAACGAGTAGGGGTTCTGCAGCTCGGCGGCGAGGCCCTCGGCGGCGCCTGCGAGGCCGGAGCGGAGGCGTCGCGGCTCGCTGGCTAGCAGCTGGCTGACCAGCGTCTGCACCGCCAGGGCCGCCTGCTGCGCCGAGGCGTAGTCGGCGGTTTCGAGGCCGCCCTCGTTCTGGGCCACGGCGAGCAACAGGCGGCGCGCCAGGGCGTCGTCCCAGCGGCGGCGGTCGAGCCGCGGGGCGATCTCGGCGGTCTCGCGGCCCAGCCTCTCGGCGGCCGCCGCCACCTCGGCCGGCGGCGTGCCCAGGCGGGAGAGGACCGCGGTCAGCTGCTCGACGCCGCCTTCGAGCGCGGCCTGCCGCTCGGGGGCGACCGCGGCGACCAGGTGGCGCAGGATGGCGTAGCGCGCCGGACTGATGCGCGGCAGGCCCGGCCTGCCGGGCCGGTCGGGCGCCGTCCGCCAGCGCTCCTGGGCGAGCGAGTGGTGGCACGAGTCGCAGCTCAGCTGCGAGAACTCGGGCCAGGGCGTCGATTCATCGCGGAGGTTGCCGCCGCGGGCGCGGCGGGCGATCTGCTCGAGATCGGCGCTCAGGCCGGCCGCCTGCCCGACCGCCCAGGCGCGCGTGCCGTGCGTGTCGCGATCGCTTTGGCCGGCCGGTCGGTCGGCGAAGGGCAGCCAGTGGGCGGGCATGCCCTCGCTGTAGTTGTCGAGCTCGAAAGCAAGCTGGGGGTGGCCGGCGGCGATCAGGTCGTGGTTGACGGTCTTGCCGGGGCCGCCGAGGTGACAGGCAAGGCAGACGGCGGCCCGCGCCTGGACGTCGCGCAGGTCGGTCATGCCGGCGGCCACCGATTGCTGATGCGTCCAGCTCTCCGAGCGGTGCCCTTCGAGCCAGCCGCCGGCGGCGCCGTGGCAGCCCTCGCAGGAGATGCCGTCCTCGAGCTCGAGCGGGCCACGTTGCAGCCGCGCCGGCACCGCCAGCGCATGGCAGCTGCGGCAGGCCGGGCTGTCGGCCGCCTCGCCCAGGTGCAGCCGGCGGGCGATCAGCCGCGAACGGTCGTTGAACAGGACGCCGTAGGCCTGCGCGTGACGGTCCTTCTTCTGCCAGATGAAGTACTCGTCCTGCCGCACGCCAAACGTCCGGCGCGGCGTCACGCTGCCGTGACAGCTGCTCGAGCCGCAGCTGGTGGGACCGAAATAGAAGCCCTTCTCGGGCGGCGCAACGCCCGCAGCGGCGGACGCGGGTTGCGGCGTGGCGGCCCCGGGAGCACCCCCGGTGCCGGTCGCTGCGGCTGGCCCTTGCGGCGCCGCTGCCGTGCCGCTCGTCCCCGAGCCGCCCGGCGCCGGCTCGGGCTTCGTGGCGGCCGCCGGCGGCGCTTGCGGCAACGCGGCACCTGCGCCGGCGGCGCGGGTGGCGCCCGGGACCGGCGTCGAGCCGAGCGCTGCGGCCAGCACCGCGGCCGCGGTCCATGGTGCGAGATGTCGCGTCGGCTTCATGGCCGCCTCTCCTGGCGATGGGGTTGGTGGTCGGTCCGCGCCGGCGCGATCGCCGCCGCCGCAGCAGCGGCCCGCGGCGCGGCCGGGCCGGCGGCGGGAGCTCCGGGCGGCTGGTCGGCGACCGTGTAGACGGCGTCGCCGCGCAAGTAGAGGCGGCGCATCTCCTCGCCGTTGAGCGGGCGCGCGCCGATGCGGTTGAAGACGCTGACCTGGTTGCCGCTCTCGTCGGCGGCGCGGTCGCGGTCGAGCCCCTTGGAAAGCGCGAGCGCCGGCCCATGGGTGTGGCGGGTCGCGATCAGCCGCGGCGCCGGGCGCGGGCTGAAGCCGAGATAGCCGGGCGTCGTCGCCGGCGAGGTCAGCTGCAGCACGGCGAGACCGTGGTGGCCGTCGGCGACATAGGCGAACAGGCTGGCGTTGGTCGACGCCACCTTGACGTCGCGGACGTCGTCGAGCTTGCCGCCGGCGTCGAACAACTGGTCGAGGACCGGGTGCTCAGGACGCTCGACGTCGACGATCGCCACGCCTTGCTTGCCGGCGGCCAGGTAGGCGTAGGTGCGCGCCACGTAGACGCTGCCGGCGGCGAAGCCGCCAGCGCGCCCGACCAGCCGCGGCGCCCGCGGCGCGGTCACGTCGACCACCGCCAGGCCGTTGCGGTCGGCCACGAAGGCATAGCGGAACTGCACCGCGACGGCGGCCGGCTGGTCGAAACCGCCGAGCGTCGCGACGATCTTCGGCGCCAGCGGCTCGGCGGCGTCGATCACCACCAGCCCGCGCCGCCCTACCACGTAGACGGTCGTGCCGGCGATCGCCAGGTTGGCGGCGCCGTCGAGCGCCCCGTCCGGGTTCCAGGTCAGCGCCCGCTTCAGGAAGTTGTTCTGCGGGTCGGCGTCGGTCAGGGTGTCGACGTTGACGAAGATCAATCCCTCGTGGCTGTCGGTGACCAGGGCGTAGTGGTAGATCGGGTGCAGCGGCTGCTCGTGGTTGGCGGGATCGCCGCGCCGCCAGGGGGCGACCGGCATGGTGGTGGGCAGGGCCACCGCCGTGGCGTCGCGGCTCGGCACCACCGTGTGCTGGCCAAGCGGCGACACCGGCGCCGAGACGACGCGCTCGGAGAAGTCCTTGTTGTCGACGTTGGCGACGTCGAGCACCACCAGCCCGCCGGCTCCCTGGGCGGTGAACAAGTACTCGCCGCGCAGCTGCAGGCTGCGCACCTCGCCGCCCAGCAGCCTGCCGCCGCGCGCGTCGTGGTGATGGGCCTCGCGCAGCACGCCGCCGCGCGCCTGGTGAGCGCGATAGAAATCCGGGTAGGCGAGGCGGTGCAGGTAGCTGCCGATCACCGCCTGCGGCTCGTCCCACTCGGTCACCCCGACCGCCTCGAGGCCGCTCTTGCCCTCGGCCACCCAGGCGTAGCGGCCGACGAAGTTGACGAAGTTGGTGCCCTGGGTGAGCAGCTGCGCCATCCAGGCGTTGTTGTCGCCGGCCGCCGAGAGATGGCAGTCGGTACAGGTCTTGGTCTCGCGGGCGCGCACGGTGTGCGGCACGTGCGGGTTGAACGCCTGGCTGCTGAAGCCCGGCGACGAGATCGGCGGCTGCTGCATGTAGAAGTGATCGCGGTTGGCGTTGGTCGAAGAGAGCACCAGCGCCGACGACGAGCGCACCGGCGCGATCTTGCCGCCGGTCGCGGTGCCGCTCACGCCGAGCATGTAGGCGTCGGTGCGGATCACTTGCGGGTTGTAAGAGGCGTAGTTGCGCGTCACCGTCCCCTCGTAGTGGTTCATCGGCGACTTCTGGTCGGCCTCCTGGGGCAGGTGGCAGCCGGAGCACGAGGTCATCCACGACGAGTGGCACGCGTAGCAGGTCATGTTGCGGTCGGAGTGCGCGAGCGCCGTCTGGTCGCTCGGCAGGAAGCCCCAGGTGGCGCCGTCGCGCTGCAGCGTCTTGGCCAGCCGCGAGCGCTCGCTGTAGTGCGGGTCGCCGGGGGTGATCGAGTCCTTGACCTGCACCACCTCCCACTCGCGGCCGGGATCGAGCATCGAGCGCTGGTACAGGCGCCCGCCGCGCCAGACGAAGAGGTGGCGGCCGCCTGGCGTGATGCCCAGCGACAGGTCGGTGCCCGAGGCGGCGGCCGCAGCGCCCGCGTTCGCCGCGCCGCCGGAGCCGGCACTGGCGGCGCTGCCGGCAATCGGCGCCGCCGGTCCGGAGGTGCGCAGCGTCGCGTACGAGCCGGCCGTGCCGTGGCAATCGACGCAGCCGATCTCGATCGCCCCGCCGTACTCGCCGTGCAGCAGCCCGTCGCCGTGCGAGTCGCTCGAGAAGTGGCAATCGACGCAGTGCATCCCCTTTTCGAGATGGATGTCCTTGAGGTGGACCGCCTTCTTGAAGCGGTCCGGATCGTCGAAGTCCACCACCTTGTCGTCGGCGTCCAGCAAGCGGCCCTTGCGGTCCTGCTTGTAGACGGCGCGGAAGATCCAGCCGTGGCCATGGTAGTCGGCGAACTGGGTGTGCGCGAGGCCCGGGTTCAAGTCCGCCACGCGGCCCAGGAAGGCCGGATCCGACCACAGGCCGCGCACCGCCGCCCCTTCGGGGTTGCGGTCCAGGCTGGCCCGTTTCTCGGCTTCGCTCGGATAGCGTTGCTGCTTGGGCCACAACGCCTCGCCGTCAGTCTCGTAGTCCCACATCGTGTAGCCGAGATAGGTGTTGACGAAGGAGTTGGGCTGGTGCATGTGACACGACATGCACTGGCTGGTAGGGATGGCGCGGGTAAAGGCATGACGCAGCGGATGGCCGGGCTCGCCGCGCGGGATCGTCGGGTCGCCGGAGGCGCTCTCCCCGGAATGGCCGAAGGCGGCGTAGGGCCCCGAGTTGGCCGGATCGCGGTCGTTGGCGTAGACCACGTGGCAGGCGGTGCAGCCGCTCGAGCGGTAATCGCCCGGGTGGTCGTTGGTGCCGAGCAGCGACAGGTGGGGGTCGTTGAGGCGGGTCTTCTGCAGGTTGATCAGCGCCGGGCTGATGCGCAGGCCGGTGCCGCGGCCGCGGCTGCTCAGCCGGATGTCCGGCTGGCCGGCCTCCTCCTCGCGGTTGGGATTGCCGACGTCGGGGAACGAGGAGGGCGCGAGCAGGCCGCCGCGCTCGAAGGCGCGGAAGTACTCGCCCGGCTGGACGATCTCCCAGCGCGGCAGCGGCACCACGAACGGCAGCGCGCCGCGCGCCAGCTGCTCCGGGGTCGGCGGTGCGACCGGCCGGATCTGGCGCCCGCGGCCGTCGCGGCCGTAGCTCTCGCCGAGCGCCGAGACCTTCTGGCCGACGATGCCGTTGGCATAGCCGGCGGCGCCGAAAAAGATCGAGGAGGTGGTCATCGGGCTCTTCAGCACCCGGTTGACCTGCTCCTGGTGACAAGGACCGCAGGTCTCCTGCGCCACCCGCAGGTCGCCGGGGTTGACGAAGCGGACGAACTCCGCCGACTCGGCGAGCAGCAGCGTGTAGCTGCGCTCCGGGTTCGCCGAGCTCAGGCGGCCGGCGGGGAAGGATCCCGCCCCGCCGCCGGCAGCGCCAGGAACGCCGGCAGCGCCGGCAGACGCCCGCCGCGCCCAGCGCTCCGGAAAGCGCGGCTTGACGTGCGCCGCCTGCAGCGCCGCCTCGTAGTCCGGGCTTCCCGGCGGCGCTCCGTCGGGGACCATGGCCGCCGCGTCGCCGCCGTGGCATTGCACGCAGCTGATCTGCACCGCCGCCGAGGCGTGGATCGGCTCGATGCCGGCATGGCAGCCGAGGCAGCCGCGGCTGCCGGCCAGGGCCGCCTCGCGCGATTGGCGCAGCCGCGCGACGAGCGCCCTTGCCGCCGGCGTCGCCGGCGTCGCGGGCGTCGCCGGTTCGGCAGTGGGCGACCCGGCCGCGGCGGGCGAAGACGCCGCCGAAGACGAAGCGGGCGCCGGTTCGGCGGCGGGCGGCGGCTGGCCGGCAGGCGCCGCCCAGCCGGGCGATGGGCCGGCGGCGAGCCCGGACAGCATGCCCACCGCCGCGGGGATCAGCGGCAGCAGGGCGAGCAGCGCCATGCGGTCCGGCCGGGATGCGGGGCGCCGCCTGCCGCGCGCCGACCGCGACGGCACTCGTCGGTCCTGCCGTGATCGCCGCAGGCCGTGGGGGCCAAGGATGGAGATGAGTTTCACCGCGGATCCCTCAGAAGGACAGCACCAGGTTGGCGAAGGCCGCGTAGAGCGGACCGCGGTCGCCGTAGATGTCCTTGAAGCCGGCGCCGGGCACCAACGTTGCCACTCCCGCCAGCAGCACGACGTTGTTGTTGAGGAATGGCCGGAAGCGTGCGCCGAGGCTCAGGTCCCAGCCGATCTCGCGGTGGATCGGCGCCTGGAAGAGCAGCAGCTCGAGCACCTCGGTGCGGTCGAAGCGCAGGTAGTTGGCGGTCGCCTCGACGCGCAGCCGCGGGGTGAGGTCGAGATCGACGCCGGCGGACAGCAGGTGGAGGCCGGGGTTGACGAAGTTGGGCTGCCCCTCGTCCTTGCTGCTGCGCAGGTCCGGCAGCAGGCTGCCGCGGTTGACCAGCGCCACCCCGGTGTCGGGCAGCCGGATGCCGAAGCGGTTCCAGAAGCTGAAACCGCCGCCGGCGAAGGCGGGGTTGTCGAGGATGCTGTCGAAGCCGCGCGCCGTGCGGCCGGTGGGGTTGCCGTCCCCAGAGGCATAGAGGTAGGCCAGCCGGGGCCGCCACCAGTCGCGATCGACGGACAGCTCGAGCGCCGCCATGCCGGCGCGGATGTCGACTTGATCGTGGTTGCCGCCGTTCGGGTCGGGGCCGGCGATCGGGTTCAAGCTGTCGGTGCCGGTCACGAAGTAGAAGGCGTGGTCGACGTTGATCCGCCCGAAGTGGCCGAGGCCGGTCCAGCCGAGGTAGAGCGCGCGCACGGAGTGCGGCGTGAACGAGCCCACCGGATCGGGGCGCACCAGGAAGCCGTTGCTGTCGAAGTGGAAGCTCGCCTCGTCGTGCAGGTAGTGGAGCGAGCCCTGCGCGGTATAGCCGGGCACCAGGAAGTCCTGGCGGTAGAAGTTTGCCACCACCACCTGCTGGTGGCGGGCGTCGAGGGTGTTGAGGCCGCTGTTGGTGTCCTTCTCGAGCTGGTCGAAGGCCGCCAGGTTGAACTGGTCGCGATTCGATTCGTAGGAGCCGAAGCAGCGGACCCCGAGGTTGGTGTCGGTGAAGATGAAGCCGCGGAAATCGCTGTTGAACGGCTGCACGCCGGCCCGCACCGAAACGAAGTCGAAGTTGGGCGAGAGGTCGGCGAGCTTCAGCTCGCCGAACAGCTCCTGCAGCGCCACGAAGCCGTCGGTGCGGCTGGTGCCCTGGCGGACGTCCGGGTTGACGACGCCGTTCTCGGCCACCCGCAGATAGTTGACGTTCGCCACCACGCTGGCCTTGATCCGCCAGTCGATCGGCCGGAACGCGGTGTCACCCTTGAAGAGGTCGGCGGAAAAGCCCACCGTCTCGGCGGCCAGCAGCTGCCCGTCGCGGCCGAAGAACTTCAAGCTCCCGGGGCGGTTGGCGCTGGCGCCGGACGGCGTCGGCAGCTGGCGCGGCTCGACCAGCGTGTCGGCGACGGCGCTGAGGTTCAGGAACAGGTCCTGGCCGCGGATCGGCAGGTCACCCTTCCAGCGGTTCTGGTTGTAGGGGTCCAAGCGGCTGCCGGGGACGGTCAGCTCGTACGGCGGCAGCACCACCCGCCAGCGGTCGGTGAGCTCCTGGAAGTCGCCCTCGGCCGACTCGATCGGCGGCGCGTAGCTTTCCGGCACCGACAGCAGCGGGCGGCGCGGGAAGCGGCCAGGAAGCTGCACCAGCAAGTCCGCTGTCGCCCCCGCTGAACCGCCGCCGGGCGTCTGCACGCTGGCGCTGACGAAGTAGCTGCCGGCGGTGAGGGGCGCCGGCCAGGCCAGGCTCCACCTGCCATCGGGGCCCACCGCGGCCGTGGCGGTGACGGGCACGGCGCCGCCGCCGGCCGGAGCCGGCGCCGGGGGCGCGGGCGGCGCCGCGGCGATCGACACCGCGACGATCGAGCCTGCCGGGACGTTGGCCGAGCCGGCAACCGTGACCTCGGCAGTCTGGCTGAACAGCGGCCGGCCGCCGTTGATCTCGAGCCGGTAGGCGTCCCCGCCAGGCGCCGCCGTGGCGGGCGGCTGCGCCGGGGCCACGCGCGCGAGCGCGGCGGGCGGGGTGACTAGAGTCAGCAGCGTCACCAGAGTCAGCAGAGTCAGAGTCAGCAGAGCCGGCGACGCTCCCGGCAGGAGCGCCAATGGCCGCGGCTCGCGCTGACACCGCGGTGGCCGCGGGGGCGGCAAGCTGCCGGAGCGCGCGCGCACGCCGATCATTGCTCCGGGTTGCGCGGGAACTTGAGGAACGGCAGGCGGACGCCGCCGATGAAGACGTTGTCGGCCCAAATGCCGGTCGGCGGCAGGAAGCCCTGCGCGCCGAGGAAGGTCACGTAGTCGTCCTGCTCCACGCCGTCGCCGCTCACGCCGAGGCCGCCGGCCAGGCTGCTGCCGTGGTAGAGCGGCAGGCTGCCGGGGAAGAAGACGATGCCGCTCTGGTGCTGCGGATTGGCGGTCTGGGAGCCCTGGGTGCAGGGGTTGGCCGCGTCGGTGTGCAGCAAGCCGAAGAACGGACCCGCGTCGCTGCCGTCGATGCCCGGCGGATAGAACGGCTGGGCGCCGAAGCCGATGGTGCGGTTGGTGACCGCGGTGCCCGGCGGCACTCCCGGAAGGTCCTGCTGCGCCTGGACGCTGCCGCCGCTGAAATAGACCACGTTGCGCGACTTCGCGACGGCGACGTCGATCGAGAAGACGGTAGCGTCGGGCATGCGGTAGAGCGCCAGGATCGTGCCGTCGAGGTCGCTGACGGCGATCACCATGCGGGCCCGCGAGCCGAGCGGCAGGCGGATCTGGGCGCGGGTGCGGGAAGCGCCGGCGATCGCCTGTTGCACGATCTGGTCGACCTCGGCCGCCGACAGCTGCGAGCCGGCTGCCGGACCCGCCAGGTAACCCTCCGGCGCGCAGCCGCCGGTCTGCAGGCCGGGAGCGGCAAAGGCGCCGGCCGGCGCTCCGGGGCTGGTGCCCGCGGGGCGCTCGGTCTGCTTGACGAAGGGCAGGCGGATGCCGTCGATGAACACCGCGGCGCCGGGTGGCAAGGCGGGAAGAAGACCGGTCGCGGCGGCCGCGGCGACGGCGGCGAACTCGGCGGCCGCCGGGGGCACGCCGGCGACGCCGATGCCGCCGACCACGGCGGTGCCGCGGAACAGCGGCACGCCGCCCGGATCCACCGCCGCCGGGTCGCTGTCGAAGAGGTCCACCTTGCCGGTGACCGGCCCGGTGCCGCAGCCGGCCGTGTGCGCGGCGCCCTGGCAGAGGCCGCCGGCAAACGAGCCGGCCGGCGGCACCGCCTTGTTCGCCAGGAACGTGATGCCTAGATCGCAGCCGCGGTTCGTGTTCTCGATGCCGTAGAGCGCGGCGCTGGGCGTGTTGGCGATGCCGGGGGGGAAGTGGATGCCGGAGATGAAGCGCACGGTCCGCGACGACAGCGGCGCCTGGTCGTTGCTGAAGAAGGCCCCGGTGCGGGCGAGGCCGATCGCCAGGTCGTCGTTGGCGGTGGAGGCGCCGGCTTGACGGTAGAGGCCGAGCACCTTGCCGGCGCGATCGACCACCGCCACCGTCATCGGCGGCGGCGAAGCGACGGCGCCGGCGGCAGCCAGCGCCAGGTTCGTGACCTCTGCCGGGCCGAGGGCAGGCTGGCCGTCGGCGCAGATGGGTGGCGCGGACGTGGGGACCGGCGGCCGCTTGTGATGGCCGCCGGGCAAGGACCCGCGAGCGGCGGCGGTGACGGGAGCGGTGCGAGCGGCGGGAGCGGCACTGTCGCCAGGCGTGGCGAGCGAGCCAGTGAGTCCGGCGGCCGTCGGCGCGGGGACGAGAAGGCCGGCAGCCAGCGAGCCGAAAAGCCAAAGGAAACCAAGTCGCAGACGCAACCCGACCCGGACCGCCTCCTCGGCAGACATAGGATTCACCCTCGCAGAACTCCGTTGACTATATCCCACAACCGGCCTGTCAACGCGCAGGTGACGCGCCGCCAGTTTTCGGTGACTCCGCGGCGTGGCGTTGGCGGTGCGCCACCTGTCTCACGTGAAGCGCGAATCGATTTCTCGCGATATGCGGATGTGCAGATTAGTAAAATAATTTCGTAACTTGACATAGTGTAAAGTTAGGACGTAAGGTGGAGGTTAGACAGAGTGAAAGAGCACCGCTCGTGGGCGACGCAAGGCGGCGACGGCGGCGGCATGACTCCTATCAAACTATGGAGAAGAGGCGATGACTTCAAGCAAGCTGAGTCGAGGCAACTCCTGGCTGTTCCTGGCGGTCCTAGCGTTGCTCGCAACGCCCGCTTTACTATGGGGAGATCAAAAAAACGATAAGAAATCCGCCCCCCAGCCACAGGCGAAGCCTTCAGCCCCTGCCCCCAAGCAGGCTGCACCTACAGGTCATCCGACCCCGCAGGCAAACACTCAGCAGCGAGGGCAGCCGGGCCACCCCACACCTGGGACGAATGGCGGCACCACCGCGACGAAGGGTGGCCCTTCTGCGACGAAGGGTGGTACTTCCGCGACGAACAGCAGAACTGCCGCGACGAAGGGTGGCCCTTCTGCGACGAAGGGTGGTCCTTCCGCGACGAACAGCAGCACTGCCGCGACGAAGGGGAGGATCGCTGGAACGACGGAGTCTCAACACAGTTTACCGAATGGCCAGACGGCGACCGTGATCCATCGCCCCAATGGCGCGCCTGCCACGATCAAAACGAAGGGTATGACGATCAGCCATCCACTCCGCGGCCCGACGACCGTGGTGAAGGAAAGCAACGGGCGGAAGATCGTTGCAACCGGACGCCACGGTGGTTATGTCGAGCGCCCGTACCTCACTCGCGGCGGCAGGTCCTACGTTCAGCGCACCTACGTGGTGGGCGGCAACTCCTACGTCTCGGTCTATCGGTCTTACACCTACGGAGGCGTGGTTTACTACGGCTACGTCCCTGCGTACTACTACCAGCCCGTCTACTACGGATGGGCATATAACCCTTGGGGCGCGCCGGTGGTGTACGGCCCGGCGGCATGGGGCTGGGCCGGTTCGCCGTGGTACGGGTATTACCCGGGCTATTTCGCTCCGTACCCCGCCTATGCCAGCGCCTCCGAGTGGCTCACCGACTACCTGCTGGCCGCGAACCTCCAGGTTGCCTACGCCGCCGCCGCCCAGGCGAACGCGACCGCCGCGGATGCCCCGAGCACCGGGACCAGGGGAGCCGCTGCCGCGGCGGACCAAACCCCATTGAGCCCAGAGGTCAAGCAGATGATCGCGACAGAGGTGAAAAACCAGCTCGCCGCGTCACAGTCGGCCGCGAGCTCGAAAGGAGCATCTCCGGCCGGTGGCCAGCTGCCGGACGCGCTGAATCCGGCCGAGCGCATCTTCGTCGTGGCCAGCCCGCTCGACGTCGCAACGGCGGCCGGCAAAGAGTGTGGGCTGGGCCCGGGCGACGTCATCATGCGCATGACGGACACTCCGGACAGCAACCAGAACGTCACCGCCAGCGTGCAGAGCAGCAAGAAGGCCGATTGCGCCGCCGGGCAGACCGTCTCGATCGGTGTCCAGGACCTGCAGGAAATGCACAACCAGTTCCGGCAGCAGCTCGACTCCGGACTCCAGACCCTCGCGAGCAATGCAGGGAAAGGCGGCCTGCCGCAGGCACCGGATACCTCGACGACCGGAGGTGAAGTCCCCGCGCCGACGCCGGACAAGAGCGCCGCCGATCAGCTCAAGAGTGCCCAGCAGGAAGGCGAGGCGGTCGACAACGCTGTTCAGAATGGGGCGGCCGGAGGATAGCCGGACGACCCGGACGGAGGTATAGCAGATGCGCCAGACAACCCAAAAAGCGCTCAAGATCCTGAGCTGGTCCGCGGTGGCCGTGCTTTCATCCTCATTGGCAGCGGCGCAGGATTCCGCGGCGCCTTCCATCGCAGAGCAGCTGCAGGCCCAGTACAAGCTCGCCAAGTTAACCCGGGATGCCAGCGGCAACGTGGTGATCAGCGAGGGAACGGCGCTCGCCATTCAGAAGGATGGCCTCAAGGCACTGCCCTTCGCCAACCCGCTCAACCCCTGTGCGTCAACCTACGCCGACGGTAGGCTCAAGGCAGCGGGCTTCGGCTGCCAGGCGGCAAGGCAGTTAGGGACGGGACTTTTTCAAAAACTCCTAAACCCGGGAAACGATCAGCCTGCGAGCGACCCGTCCGTGAACCTGGCGGTAGGCCAGAGGGCCTATCCTGCGAAGATCGCCGTGGATGCCCAGCATGACACGATCAAGTTCTCGGTCCTCGCCTGCGACCCCTGTAACGCCGGCGATCCCCCGACCTATTACAAGGCAGCAGTTGACTTTCGGTTTCCAAAGGGGCTCTTGGCAAGCGGCGATGCCTCGCAGGTGGAGGACACCATCGGCCAAGTCTTCTCGATCGACAGCGGCGGTGACGCGGCGCAAGCTCAAGACGCACCGGCCGGGCCTGCTCAAGCGGCAAGCCCTGCCCCGGCACCGGCCGAGCCGGTGAGCATTCAGCAGGGCCAGACGATCGCGGAGGTCGAGCAGGCGCTGGGCAAGCCGGTGAAGGCGCTCACCGTGGCGACCAAGGTGATCTACATTTACCCAGACATGAAGATCACGTTCAGGAACGGCAAGGTTACTGACGTGCAGTAGGCGGTCGCTGGCAGCAGTCAGCCGGCCGAGCGAAAGAACTGCACGAATCGCGGCGAGAAGAGCCTGGGGTCAGGACTCAGCCCGGGGACCAGGCGACGGCAGATACGGGCATTTTCGCCTGCCTGCCGGCGCAGCCGCAGGTCCTTCTCGCCGCCCTCCAGGTAGAGAGAATAGCTGGCTGCGGCGAGCAGGAGGGCGGCGGTGACCGTGGCGCGGCGGTCGGCGAAGGTTACGTTGGCGAGCAAGCGTGCCACCTCTTCGTAGTCGGCGCGGAACAAGGCGCGGGCCGCGGCGCGCAGCTCGGACGGTGGGCCGGGCTGCCGGGCCTTGGCATGGCTGCGGCTCTCCGCCTCCCTGCGGGCTCTTTCCTGTTCTCGCGCCAGCTTTTCGGCGCTCTCGTGCTCGGCGGCGAGTCTGTCCGTGGCCGCCTTCTCGGCGGCCGCTTTCTCGGCAGCCGCTTTCTCGGCGCCAGCCCTCTCGGCAGCAACCTTCTCGCTCGGTGCCTTCTCGCTCGCCGCCTTCTCGGCAGCCGCCTTCTTGGCAGCCGCGTTCTCGCGAGCCGCCTGCTCCTGCGCCTGCTCCTGCGCTTGCCCTAGCGCATCGCGGCGCCCGCGTTCAATCAGGAGGCCCCGGACCGCCAGGCGTGCGAGTTGGTCGTCCAGGCGGCCGGCGAGGGCCTCCAGCTCCTCGCGGGCACTGGTGGCGAGCTTCGCGGCCTCCTGGAAATCCCGCACTTGGCCGAGGTTCTTGCCCCGCTCGAGACGCACACGAGCGGCAGCGATCTCCCCGGCTGCAGTTGCCACGATGACCTCGGGCGCCTCCTCCTTCCATGCTTCCGCGTACTTCGGATCCTCTCGCCGGCGAGCGATCTCGGCAGCGGCCATGGCTGCCTTCAGCACCGCGGCTTTTGCCTCGCGCGTGGCCCGCGTGAGCGCGCTCGCAGCCGTGCCGGGAACGACCTGCGCAACAGGGTACGGACCCGGGCTCCGGGAGCCCGCCGCCGCGGACGGCGAGGAGGTCTCGGCCACGACTGGACTCCTGTTGGCTGCCACGGCCAGGGCCAGAACCAGGGGCAGGCAGAGCGTCGCCGCTCTGCGACGAGATACGCCCAGGGCCCGGCCCGTCGTGGTCATCTCTCCAGTCACCAGCCCATCTCTTTCAAGAACTCGTCCGGGTCGCCCGCTCTGAATTCGGCGACGGCGCGCACCGGCTGCGCCCCTCCGCCGGCAGGCACCTCGGCGGCGATCACGGCTGGCCGAGGGAAGGCGGGGTTCCAGAGCCGGATCGTGTAGCGGCCGGGCGGGAGAGACAAGACGATCGGGGTGTAGGCCGCAGGCGGCATCGGCCGGGTCTTGCCTGCCCCGTCACGAACCTCGACCACCTCGGCCCAAGGCAGCGCATCGACGATCAGGGCACCGCTCCGCTGCGGTGCGGCGCCAGGCCCTGCCTCGGCGGAGTCGACGACGCGACGCTTCACCTCCATGCCGGGGCCGGCTGCGTGCTCGCCGTGACGCCATAGCAGCCAAGCGCTCGCGGCGAACGCCGCCACCAACAGGGCCATCCCGGCGGCGACTGCGGCCGGCCGCAGATGCCGGCTGCCTGCGAGCTCGCGCCGCTCCTTTTCCAGTTCCGGTCCCTGGCGCCGAGGGTTCTCCACGACCTCCGCTTGCGGGCTTGGGACCGCGGCGTGGCCATTTACCGCGCGCGCGGCACCCAGCAGATGGCCGGGAGCCTTGGAGGGCAAGGTGGGCGCCGGGGTCGGCCCCGCGCGGAACCGCTCGTCGAGCAGGTGCTGGGTGGTTCCCGGCTCGACGGATGACACCTCTTCCTCACCAGCTACCGCGAGCAGCTTCTTCCATTCCTCCGCCGGAACGCCCGCGGGAACCCGGTAGCGTTCGAGCTCGCGCGCGAGCTCCTCGGCGCTTGCATACCGACCTTCGGGTTGCTTGGCAAGGGCTTTGAGGACCGCGGACCGCAAGCTGAGCGGCACCCGCCCCTGCCGGTCGGTTTCCTCGAACTCGATGGGCTCGTGGAACAGATGGCCAGCGATGATCGAGCTCGCGTCACTGCCGGTGATGGGATAGCTGCCGGTCAGCAGCTCGTAGAGCACGACGCCGAAAGAATAAAGGTCGCCGCGCGCTCCGGCGGTGGCGGCTCCAGCAGCGGCGAACTGCTCGGGCGAGGCGTACCGCACCTTGCCCAGGAAGGTCCCGGTCCGTGTCAGTTGGGAATCAGCCGCGCCCAGGATCTTCGCGATCCCGAGGTCGATCAGCTTGATTCGCGGTTCGCCGGCGTCCTCGGTGAGCATCAGGTTGTCGGGGGAGATGTCGCGGTGGACGAAACCCTTGGCGTGGAGATAGCCGAGAGCGCGCAGTGACTGCAAGGCGATCTCGATCGCCAAGCCCAGCGACGGCGGACCCGCGGTCTTGAGCAGCTCTTCGAGGGTCTTGCCGCGGATGAACTCCATGACGATGAGGGAGGTCCCGTCATCGTCGGTCGTGAAGTCGTACAGCTGCGCGATGTTCGGGTGCCGGAGCTTGATCGCGACCCGCGCCTCACGGATGAAGCGGGCCTTGAGTTCCGCTTGGAGCTCCCGGTCTTCGACCAGGAGCGGCCGCATCAGCTTGATGACCCTAATCTCGTCCAAGAGCAGGTGACGCACCTTGTAGATCGCGCCCATCCCGCCTTCGCGGATCTTCCCCAATATCTCGTACTTGCCTTCGATGCGCTGGAGCGGAAGGACGAACACGCGGCGGCCTCACTGAAGAAGAGTGTCTTTCAGTAGACTATGTAAGGGCGGAGCCCCTGTCAACACGAGCAGCCGCCCAGCCAGCTCGGGATGTGGAGCTCTTCCTTCGCGGGATTCCACGCCAGGGGCTATGGCAGCTACGGTATCATTCCGTCCAGCTTGCTGTTTCCCGCAACCACGGACCGCGAGGAACCCCGATGGCGTCGCCGCTCGAACAGATCGATCCGTCTCTGATCGAAGAGTTGATGGGGCTCAAGCGCGACGCCGAGACGCTCCGCGCGCGGCTGTCGCGCATGGCGGCCGAGGCGGACAAGGTCAGCGCCCCGGTCTTCCAGCGCGTCCAGGCCGACTATCAGGCCCGTCTCGAGGCCCTCGACCAGCGGGCGGCGCCGAAAAAGGAGCAAGCCCGCCGGGACTACGCCAAGCTACGCCTGCTGCTCGAGGAGGTCGGCGGGAGGCGCGGCGAGGCGCTGCAAGACCACGAGGAATTGGAGCTCCGCCACCGCCTCGGTGAGTTCGAGGAGGCCGAGTTCACCGCCAAGAGTGGCGAGCTGTCGCAGCGGATCACGGAGCTCGAACGCGAGCTGGCCGCGGTCACCGCGTTGCACGGGCGCTTCGTCGGGGCCTTCGATTCCGCAAGCGAGCTGGCGCAGATCCCGGCGTTGGCTGCCGCCGGGGCACCGGCCGCAGGCACGCTTGCGGCCAGCGAGCCAACCGAGCTGGTCGAGCCCGCAGCCAAGGCCGTTGCGCCCCCTCTTCCCGCCAAGACAGGCAGGCGCCCGCAGGCCGCCGCCGTGGCCCTCGCGGCCTCGCCAGCTGCGAGCGGCGAGGTCCAGCCCGACGCGTCCCTCGACAACCGCCCACCGGCGGCGCCTGCTCCCGCGGTGACGCCTCCCGAGGCGGCCGCGCCGTCCCCGATGAGCTTCGGTACGGTCATCCTTGTCGACAGCGCGAGGCCGGACCCCACCGGACCGGCCCTCGGCGCCACGGTGGTCGTCTCCTTCGGCCGCCTGGTTGCGCTCGAGGAAGGTGCGGGAGCCATGGAGTACCGCGTACAACCCTTGACCACCATCGGGCGGACGCGCAATAACGACATCCAAGTCGACGCGCCCTCGGTGTCGCG
>DASZHY010000279.1:0-1668 GCA_035949675.1 Thermoanaerobaculia bacterium | reverse complement strand
CGGACGGCTCAGGCGCTCCAGCGCGGCCTTGATGACGAACGCGGCCAGCGCCGATCCCGCCGAGGCGATGATGCGCTGGGTGGCGGTCGGCTCGACCGCGACCCGCTCCGGCCGGTCGATCATGCGGCCGAGCGCTTCCCGGAGCCGCCCGCCGCGGGCCACCAGCGTGTCCGCGCGGCGCCCGCGCCGGCCCCGGTAGACGATCGAGCCGGCGGCAGCAGCGCCCACCGCCAGCACCGCGACCGCGACGCCCACCGCGTGGCGGCGCAGTAGCCACCTCGGGCTGGTCAGCTCCCGACGCCGGCGACCCAGCTCCGCCCCGAGCGCACCGATCTCGACGCGCCGCCGCCGGATCTCTTCCTCGATCGCCCGCGGGGCCCGCGGCCGCGGCGCGACGCTCCCGGTCACGCCACCAGGTCCTTCAGCCACTTCCAGTCCTCCCTGAGCGATTTCCGGGTGAGGGCCAGCGGGCTCCGCGGACGGCAGGCCCAGCCCGCCCAGCCGGCCGCCGCCCCGCCCGCGAGCACCGCGACCGCCACGATCAGCGCGGCCAGCCAACCCGGCAGGACCAGGGTGAGCGCGAGCACGGCGGCCACGAGCAGCAGCGTGACGCCGATCAGCGCCGCCGCCACGGCCACGCCGAGCGCGATGACGGAGCGGCCCGCCGCGCGCGCATCGCTGGCCAGCTCCGCGCGGGCGAGATCCACCTCCTCCTCGGCCAGCCGCACCAGCTGGCGGCCGATCTCGCCCAGCAGCATCCGGGTCCCCCAGGCGCGCTCGTCACCGCGCGGCATCGCCCGAGAAGCTCAGAGCCGGACCAGGCCGGCCAGCCGATCCAGCATGCCCGCGGAGAGCGCCTGCTTCGCCTTGATCAGCTCCCCGCCGAGCCGCTCCAGCTCCGCCCGCCCCATCAGCTTCCGCGCGCGAGGGAACATCTCGGTCTCCTCCTCCTCGGCATGGTGCTCGACCACGTCCTTCAGCACCTTGGCCTTGGCCGCGAACTGCTCCGACTCGACGCCCGTGCCCTTGAGCTCCGGCAGGACGAGGTCCACCACGTGATGCTCCTCCACCGCCTCGTAGTAGAGCTTCCGGTCCTCGCTCCGCTCGGCCGCGTCGCGGAAGGCGGGGTAGAAGACGTCTTCCTCGATCTGGGTGTGGGTCTTGAGCTCCTCTTCGATGGTGGCGAGCAGCTGCGCCCGCTTGCTCGCCACCTTCTCGGAGGTCTTCGCGAGCTGGTCGAGCAGCTTGCGGACGCGGGTGTGGTCTCCCTTGAGGATGGCCACCGCGTCCGTCGGGGTGCTCCGTTTCGCCGTCTTCGATGCCGGCATCGTCTCCCTCCTACCTTCGGCCGGGGCCCAGGATCATCCCGACCAGCAGCCCCACGCCGGTGGCGATGAGCAGGGCGGTCACCGGCTGGCGGCGGGCGTACTCCAGAATGTCGTCGGAGACCTGTCCGACGCCGCCCTCGCGGTAGCTCGCCACCGTGTCCCGGGCCCTCTCGGCCACGTCCTTCACGATCGCTCCGGCGCGCTCGAAGCCGGCCTGCACGCCCGCGGCCGCCATCCGGTCCTGGCTCTCCATGTCGTCCTCCTCTAGACTCTCGCCGCGCCGCCGCGGACGAAGTGAATGATCAGCGAGATGACCGCCACCAGCAGGAGCAGGTGAATC
>DASZHY010000278.1:0-11788 GCA_035949675.1 Thermoanaerobaculia bacterium | reverse complement strand
TGAAATTCGGCACGAAGGAGCCGGGCGGCCCGGTGTTGCCGCCCAGCGGCGTGACGCCACCCGGGCCGGCGAAATACAGCACGTTCGCTCCGCGACGATCGAGCTCCGTACGGAAGGTGACGAACTGGCTCGGCATCCAGTCGAAGGTGATGGAGCCGTCGTAAGCCCGGAAGGAGTCGCCCGGGTTCTCGGTGAAATAGTTGGTCCCGGACGCCGCGGTCGCGCCGTTGATGGGCGGCAGCAGCACCAGGTAGCGTCCGGGGTTGTTGATCTGGCCGCCGCCGAGGGTCACCGCGAACTTGTCGTTCAAGAACCAGAAGCGGTTGTAGAGCATGTAGCCCAGGAAGTACTGGGCCGGGATGCCGGGAGCGCTCTTGGTGCAGTGGACGCCGCCGCCGCTCTCGCAGCCCGCGTCGAGGGTCAGCGAGAATGCCATCCTGTCGAGCCAGTGCTGGGGCCGGTCGTAGTACTTGACCTCGATGCTGTCGTCGGTGTGCCAGCGGGTGCGATTGGGGATGCCCAACGTGTCCGTGCCGACGCCGTAATTGTTGGAGAGCACCTCGAGAGAGCCGGTCGGCCGCCAGAGGACTTGCATCCCCAGGCCCGGTTTGCTGTTGAACTTGCCGTACGACTGCCAGCCGTTGATGTACCAGGGCTCGATCTTCAGCTTGTCGTTGGGGAAGATCTGGACGCGCAGGCCGTTGAAGAACCAGGGCGTGTTCGACGAGACGTACGACGGCTGGTATGCCCAGTTGTCGAAGTTGTAATAGCTGAAGAGGCCGACGTACGACATGAAGATGCCCGCCTCGAAATTGATGCCGCTCCACTTGTCCCAGTGGTATCCGCCGTAAGCCTCGGAGAGGTAGCGGTAGGCGTTGTCGAGGTTCCACTGGCCGCGCGAGGGGCTGGCGTCATTGCGCGGCGTCATCGTCGAGTACAGCCCGAACTGCGTCATCAATCTGCCGATCACGTGGTCATAGTGGAAGTCCCCGCCGATGCCCAGCTGCTGCAACTGGATCTCGTTGGTCCTGCCGAGCTCGCTGCTGCCGACCAGGGTGTTGTCCTTGGGGTGGTTGAAGTCGGTGATCTCGTTGACGTCCACCCTGAACTCGCCGGTGAAGACCTTGGTGTCGATCGGCGACTCCTTGGTGCGGCTGTTGCCGTTGAGCCAGGTGAAGTCCGCGAACGCGAAGGGCTCCGGCGCCTTCGGCGAGCCGGAAGGCGCGGCGGACGGGCCGATGGCGGGCTGCATCGGAACCTGTGGTTCGGGCTGGGTCTGCAGCAAGGCGTGCACCACACGATCGTGCCCGGCCATCGCGAGAGCCTGCGCGAGCTGGGCCTGCGCCCGCTCCAGCTGCGCCTGCGACTGCGTCATCTGCGCCTGGGCCTGCGCCAGCTGCGCCTGCGCCAGCTCGAGGGGGGTGGGCTCCTGGCGGGGGGGGGCGGCGGCGACACTGGCGGCGGGGGCTTGCTGAGCCCGCAGGGCCGCCGGGGCGGCGACGAGCGCGAGAGCGAGCATCGCCGCCGACCAGCAGCAGGCCGAGAAAATATTTGAACGACCGGTGGACATGATCGACTCCTTCCCCACGAACAGGGGCAAACGGCAATGTTGGTCAAAGCCGAGCGCCTGGCTCCGCCCGGCTATCGATCGCAAAGGCGCCGGCCCGTCAGAACCGCTCCGGCTCGAGCATGGCGTAGGTGAGGTACACCAGCAGGCCAACGGCGATGGCGGCGCTCAGCAGGTATTCCCAGTTCATGTCGTCCTCAGATCCTTTCGCAGAACCGCACGTACCAGAGCGCCAGCGCAAAGAACAGGATGGTCACGGCAATCGCAATCAGGTCGAGCATTGATGGCTCCTGGTAGCTACATCCTCTTGAGCGGCTGGTCCGAATGCTTGGCTGTCATGCCGCCGGCGCCGCGGGCAGCGTCAAGCAGAAGGTGGCGCCGCCGCCGTCGTCGTTTTCGTGGCTGGTCACGCCGACCGTGCCGCCGTGCGCCTGCACGATCTCCTTGGCGATGGCGAGTCCCAGGCCGGCGCCTCCCTCGCTGCCCGGCACCTGGAAGAAGCGCTCGAAGACCCGGCCCAGGTACTCCCTGGGGATGCCGGGGCCGGAGTCCGCGACCGAGAAGCGCACGACCTTGCCCTCCGGCTCGACCTCCACGGCGACGGTGCCGCCGGCGGGGGTGTGCTGCAGCGCGTTCTGCAGCAGGTTGCCGAGCGCCAGCGGGGCGCGCGCCGGGTCGGCCAGCACCTTCGGCGCCTGCGGCGCGATCGCCACCGAGAGCTTGATGCCATGGTCGTCGAATGCCGAACGCAGCGGCGCGAGCGACATCTCGACCAGGTCGCGGGACGGCACCGGCTCGAAGTGGAGCTGCTGGCCGCCCGCTTCGTAGCGCGCGATCTCGAGCAGGTTGACCAGGATGGTGCGCAGGCGCTCGGCGTCGTCGCGCGCCGCCA
This sequence comes from Thermoanaerobaculia bacterium, assembly GCA_035949675.1. Lineage (GTDB taxonomy): Bacteria > Acidobacteriota > Thermoanaerobaculia > Multivoradales > UBA5704 > JASLEW01. The sequence goes on along the minus strand of DASZHY010000278.1, from coordinate 9,329 downwards.
CCAGCAGCTCGGTCTGCTGCGGCGTCAGGGCGCCGAGGCGCTCGTCGAGCAGCACGTGCAGCGCCATCTGCAGCGAGGTGAGCGGCGTGCGCAGCTCGTGCGACACGGTCGACAGCAGCCCGCTCTTCATCTCGTCGATGCGCCGCAGGTTGGTGACGTCCGAGAGGATCAGGGTGATGCCGACCAGCTGGCCGTCGGCGCCCCGCACCGCCACCGCGTGCGGCAGGTAGAAGCGCTCCTGTCCTTCGTGGAAGATCTGCCGTGCCGCCTCATAGCCGCGGTCAGGCAGGGTTCCCGAGCGCGCGGTCTCCTGCAGCAGGTGCGGCAGCCAGTCGGCGTGGCGAGGCGGCACCGGCTCGCCGGGACGCAGGCCGAGCGTCGAGACGGCGGTGCGGTTGGCGAGCTCGACCCGCAGGTCCGGGGAGAACACCGCCACTGCGTCGGGCAGGCTGTCGATCGCCAGCTGCGAGGTCTGCTGGGCCCGCAGCAGGCGCGCACGGTTGCTGCGCCGCAGTTCGCGCAGGCGGCCGGCCATGGCGTTGAAGGCGGCGGCGAGCTCGCCGATCTCGTCCTGCGAGACCACCGGCACCACCAGGTCGAGGTTGCCGTGCTCGACCTCACGCACCGACTGCTTCAGCCGCGACAGCGGCAGCAGGATGGCGCGGCTCAGGAACAGCACGAAGCCGACCGCGAGCGCCGCGCCGAGCAGCAACAGCATCAGCATGCGGCGGCTGGCCAGCGCCGCCAGCCCGCGCGCCCTGGCGTTGGCGCGCACCATCGCGCTCTGGTTCATCTGCTGCACCTGGTCGGCCGCCAGCTTGATCTGCTGGAACAGCGGCAGCAGCCGCTCGAAGTAGACGGCACGGCGGGCTGCAAGCGGCCGCTCCGCGTCGAGCGTCTGGGCGAGCAGCGGCGGATAGGAGGCGTACAGGTCGCGGATGCGGAACGCCGCCGGGCCTTCCCCGGGCAGGGTGATGTTGCGCAGTTCGACGTCCAGCGCTTTCGCGAACCGCGGCGCGTTGGCGGCTGCCAGCTGACGCCCGCGCTGAGGGTCGCCGGCCAGGGCAAACAGCGCGCCGCTGTCCATGCGGTCCAGCGCCTCCTTCATGTCCTGGCATGCAACGACGCTGTCGTAGTTCTCGCGCAGAATGACGTCGACCGAGCCGCCGAGACGGGAGATCCAGATGATGCTCTGCACGCCGACCAGCGTCAGCAGCGCCAGCAGACCCCCGAATCCGAGCACCAGCTTGCCGCGCAGACTGAGCATTTGACCTCGTAGCAAGACGCGCCAAGACGCGCCACTTCGTCAACGGGTGGCGCCGGCCGCATTTCCGAGCCCGCCAGGAGAGCCGGGGGAGCGAGAACGCACCCTCCGGCGGCCGCGGGGAGGCAGGGAGTGCAGGGGCGGTGCCAGTGGCCCGGGGTCGCACCGCCGGCTGTTACCGGCGCGCGGCGAGTGGTTGCAAGTCTCTGTTCGGGCGTGCTTTACCTTGGAGCGCGGCGCCCTCTCGCGACGTCCTTGGCGAGAGCCGCCGCGGATCTGGCGATTCCGTCGAAGCGAGGAGATTGCGGACTGCAATGCCGCGCAGAGGCCAGACATTGCGATTCGCAATGGTCGCCGGTCGGGGGCTCCGGGTAGTGCCGTGACGAGGCTGCGCCGCTCGGCGCCGCGGGGCTCAGGTGGCGCGTGCCGCCAGCTGGGCGGCGAGCCGTTTGGGAGCGATCATCCGGTAGCTGTCGGCAACCAGTTCGGCCACTTCGTCCCAGTCCACCTCGCCGGTGTCGAGGCGGAGTGCGACCCAGCCCCTGAGCCCGATGTAAGCGGGGACGTAGAAGCGGCCGGGGTCGAAGGCAGCGAGCTCGGCGTTCTCGCCGGGCGGCGCCTTGCAGGTGACGGCGACGATGCCGTCGCCATGATGGTCGTCGAGGTAGTAGGCGAACGTCTTCTTGCGCACCAGGAAGGCGGAGTGCGAGCCGTGGTCCTGGCGGGAGGCCTCGGGCAGGGCGAGGCAGATCTCGCTGAGGCGAGCCAGGCGGCGGTCCTCGGAAGGCTTGGTCATCGTGACTCCATTACAACCCGTGCTGTTTGCGGCGCCGCCAGAGGGTGGTCTGGTCGATGCCGAGGATGGCTGCCGCTTCGCGCAAGGAGCTGGTGCGGGCCAGGACGCGGCGAATGTGCTCTTGCTCGACGCTCGAGAGCGGCGCCAGGTCGCCGAGGTGCAGCTCGGAAGCGGTGCCGGGATCGCCCGGCGCCGGCGGCGGCGCGGAGCTGGCGGCAGCCGCCTTTGGCAGCAGGAGGTCCGGACCGACCTCCAGGCCCTCGGCCAGCATGGTGGCGCGCTCGATGGCGTTGCGCAGCTCGCGCACGTTGCCCGGCCAGGGGTAGGCGGCAAGCAGGTCGTGGGCCTCGGCGGTCAGGCGCAGGCCGGGCCTGTGGTACTGCCGCCCGAAGAAGGCCAGGAGGCGCTCGGCGAGCGGGCGGATGTCCTGGCGCCGCTCGCGCAGCGGCGGGATCTCGAGGCTGAGGACGTTCAACCTGTAGAAGAGGTCCTCCCGGAACCTCCCTTCCCGCACGCTGGCCTCGAGGTCGCGGTTGGTGGCGGCGAGGATGCGGACGTCGGCCCGGCGCAGCGTCGGGTCGCCGACGCGCTCGTATTCGCGGTCCTGGATGAAGCGCAGCAGCTTGGGCTGCAGCGCCAGCGGCAGGTCGGCGATCTCGTCCAGCAGCAGCGTCCCGCCCTCGGCCAGGCTGACCCGCCCGGGATTGCCGTGAGTGGCGCCGGTGAAGGCGCCGCGGGCATGGCCGAACAGCTCGCTCTCCACCAGCTCGGCGGGCAGCGCCGGCGCGGGAACCACCACGAAGGGCCGGTCGCGGCGCGGGCTCCACTGGTGGATGGCCTGCGCCACCACTCCCTTGCCGGTGCCGCTTTCGCCGCGCAGCAAGATGCGAGCGTCGCTCGCGGCGGCCTGCCGCGCCTGGCGCAGCAGGGCCTGCATGGCAGGACTCCGGCTTTCGAGGTCGGCCTCGAGATCGCCTTCGCCCGCCAGGGTGAGATTGACCTCGAGCGCCTGCACCTTCCGCTCGAGGCGGTTCAGCTCGGCAAGCTTGTCGAGCGCCAGGTCCAGCTCCATCGGACCGAAGGGCTTGGAGAGGTAGTCGGAGGCGCCGCGCTTCATCGCCTCGACGGCGGTTTCGATGGAGGCGTAGGCGGTGATCACCACCGTCTTGAGCGCCGGGTCCTCGGCGCGCAGCCACGACAGCAGGTCGAGGCCCGAGCCGGTCCCCAGCCGCAGATCGATCAGTGCCACGTCGAAGCGCCGCCCCGCAACCTCGCGCTGGGCCTCCTCGACCGAGCCGGCGGTGCGCACCCGATGGCCACGGCCCTCGAGCTGCAACGACAAGGTGCGCCGGATGTTCGGCTCGTCGTCGACCACCAGGACGTCGAAGGACGGAGCGGTCATGGGATGGCGGGACGGCCTCGCGAGGCCTTCTTCAGCGAGCTGCGAGCGGCCGCGACGCTGCCCCGTAGATGGTCAGCGAGCGCGGGTCCTGCAGGAAGGCGACGACGTCCAGGGCCGCGCGGTTCCACTTGCCGTCGATCGGCAGGGTGACCTCCGCGGAGCGTGCTTCGCCGCCGGCGGAGAAGGCCTTGACCAGCACCCTCACCACCTGGTCGTCGTGCAGCGTCGCCCTGGCGTTCTCGCCCGCGCCCACCGGCGTCGTCAGGCCGCTCTCGGTGAGCGCCACCCAGACGTCCGGCCCGGGGCCGGCGACCGGCCGCAACAGCCGGGCGGTGACGGTGACCTTCGCCCCGGCCGTGGCGGCCGCCTCCGGCACCGCCAGATCCACCACCCCGGGGGGATCGGCGGCGAGCGCGTCGCGGATGCGGCGCATCACCTCGGCCTCCTCCGAGCCGACGCATTCGGTGCGGCCGTTGACCACCAGCTGGGGCGTGTAGATGCGGTTGGAATGGAAGACGTGGGCGTAGTCCAGTTGGCGCTGCGACCAGCGGGAGGACGAGAACGGGTCGCTCCAGCCCAGGTGGTTCCAGTAGTCGACGTGGAAGGCCAGCGGGATGACGCCGCCGGCCAGCCGCGAGTCGCGCTTCAGGCGCGACAGCAAGCGGTCCGCGGGCGGGCAGCTCGAGCACCCCTGGGAGGTGAACAGCTCGACCACCACCGGTCCGTGCCCGCCGGCCTTGAGAGGTTCAGGTGCCGCCCCGCGCCCCCGTGCCGCGCCCGCGGCCCAAGCCATCACTGCCACCAGCAACAGCGCCAGTGCGGCGATTCCCAGAATGCTCAACCGGACCTTCCTTCCAAGCATCGCAGCCTCCTCGGCGACGCGGCTCTCCTTGCCTCTCGGAGCCGCGAGCGGACCGTCGACGCCCGCCTCATGACTATACGTCCGGAAGGGTCCGCCGGCTTGCTGCCGGTCGCGGCAAACCGAACCGCTCCAGCCAATCCCAGCGCAGCTGGTCAGGCCTGCCGCCTCGGAGTACCATGGCGGGCGAGGAGGTTCGGCGAATGGAGCGGAATCCGTCTATAGAAGCAGAAGTCCAGGAGGAGGAGCAGGAAGTGGACTGGAATCCGTCAATCGGAGTAGAGACGCTCCGCATCCCGCCAGGGGTGCAGACCCTGGAAGGGTTCCGCCGCTGGAGCTGGAGCGAGTCCTTCCCCGAGCACGGCCGCATCGATTTCCTTGCCGGGGAGCTGGAGATCGACCTGAGCCCCGAGAACCTCTTCAAGCATGGGACCGTGAAGACCGCCATTGCGGCCCGTCTTCACAACGCCGTGGCCGATAGGAACCGTGGCGCCGTGTTCGTCGATTGCACGCGCGTGGTCTCCGTGCATGCCGACCTGTCCGTCGAGCCAGATGTGCTGGTCGTGCTGTGGGACTCGCTCGCCACCGGACGCGTGCTCCGAGTGCCGGCTGCCAGCGGGGAGCCCGACTCGTACATCGAATTCGAAGGCGGTCCCGATCTGGTGGTCGAGGTGATCAGCGACGGCTCGCAGGGGAAGGATCGCCGCCGCCTGCCGCCCCTCTATGCCAAGGCCGGCGTTCCCGAGCTTTGGCTCGTCGATGCGTGCGGCAAGCGCGGCAAGGCGCCCGATCTGGGCATCCACCACCTCGGACCGACCGGCTACGTCCTCTCGCCAGCCGATACCAAAGGTTGGTGCGAGTCGCGCCTGCTCGGTCGTCGCTGCCACCTGCGCCGCAAGGCGGTGCGCGACCTGGGCTTCACCTACGAGCTGGAGCTGCATCCACCCCTCTCGGAGCCGCGGCGACGCCGGGCGTCGGGAACACCTGGTCGGAGGCTCTAAGACACGGCCTGGCGTGGCTTTCGCGTCCCGGCCACGTGCCCGAGCTGACCAGGCCCGGTCTGGGCGTCCCGGGCGCCCGTGCTCAGTGCAGGAACATCGGCAGATCCAGCACGCCGACGATCTTGGGGCGGTAGTTGACGCGGTCGTAGAAACGCTCGACGTCGACCTGCTTGCTGCCGGCGCAGGCGGTGCCGATGGGCACCGCGCTGTAGCGGCCGCCGAGGATGGCGACCAGGCGTCCGGTGTCGCCGGCCAGCACCAGGTCGGCGGCGAGGCTGGCGAAGTTGCTGGCCACTAGGCGGTCGAGCGCGTCCGGCGGCCCCGAGCGCATCAGGTAACCGAGCCGCTGGTAGATGACGCGGTCGCCGGTCGTCCGCTGCAGCTCGTGGCGCAGCAACCGCCCGATGCCGCCGAGCTCGCGGTTGCCGATGACGTCGGCCTCGCCGCTCTCGACCGGATGCCCGCCCACCGGATAGGCCCCTTCGGAGATCGCGACCACCGCGTAGTTGCTCGGGTTGCACCGCTTGTCCGCCGCCAGCAGCTCGGCGATGGCCTGCGGCTCGAAGGGCACCTCGGCGATCAGCGCGCGGTCGGTGCCGGCGAGGTACGAGCTGAGCAGGCAGGTTTCGCCCGAGTAGCGGCCGAACAGCTCCACCACCAGGAACCGCTCGTGCGAGCCGGCGGCGGTGCGCAGGTCGTGGATGAAGTTGACCGAGCGCGTGACCGCGGTCGAGAAACCGATGCAGTACTCCGTGCCGAAGACGTCGTTGTCCATGGTCTTGGGCACGCCGACCACCGGCACCCCCTCCTCGTGCAGCCGGCAGGCAAAGGAGAGGGTGCCGTCGCCGCCGATGGCGACCAGCGCCTCGAGGCCCAGGAACTCGAGCACCTCGAGCGCGACGCTGGTCAGGTCCAGCCGGCCGTCCGCGTCGCTGCCGCTCGCGCGGCCCCGCAGGTGCTCGGGGACGCTCTCCGGCTTCATCATCGCCGGGTTGATGCGCGATGTGTGCAGCACCGTGCCGCCGCTGCGATCGATGGTGCGGGTGCTGGCGCGGGTCAACGGCACCAGCCAGGCCGAGTTGTCGGCGCTGGACGACGGCACGACGTTGAGCAGGGCGGCCCAGCCGCGCCGCAGGCCGAGGATCTCGTAGCCCGCCTCCTCCATGCGGCCGACGAAGCCCTTGATGGCCATGTTGAGGCCCGGCACGTCGCCGCCGCCGGTCAGGATGCCGATGCGTCTGGCCATCAGCGACCGCCGTCAACCTCCGTCAGCCGGTCGATCAGGTCCACCACGCGGTTCGAGTAGCCCCATTCGTTGTCGTACCAGGCCACCACCTCCACGAAGCCGTCGCCGCGTGCCGTGGTCGACAGCGCATCGAAGATCGAGGAGTGCGGATTGCCGATGATGTCCGAGGACACCAGCGGCACCTCGCTGTACTCGACGATCCGCCGCAGCGGCCCGGACGCGGCCTCCCGCACCGCCCCGTTCACGGCCGCGGCGTCGGGACGCTCGCGCAGCCGCACCGTGAAATCGACGATCGAGCCGTCCGCCACCGGCACGCGCAACGACATGCCGTCGAGCCTACCCTTGAGATGTGGCAATACCTTGCCAACCGTGCGCGCCGCGCCGGTGGTGGTGGGGATGACGTTCTCGGCCGCGGCGCGGCTGCGCCTCAGGTCCTTGTGCGGCCAGTCAGCCAGCCGCTGGTCGTTGGTGTAGGCGTGGACGGTGGTCATGAAGCCCTCCTCGATGCCGAAGCGGTCGTCGAGGATCTTGACCAGCGGCGCCAGGCAGTTGGTGGTGCACGAGGCGTTCGACACCAGGCGGTGCTCGGGCCGCAGGCCGCTGTCGTTGACGCCCATCACCACCGTGGCGTCGATCTCGTCCTTGGCCGGCACCGTCAGGATCACCTTCTTGGCGCCGCCGGAGAGGTGCTTGGCGATCTGCTCGCGGCTGGTGAAGACCCCGGTCGATTCGATCACCAGCTCGACCCCCATCTCGCCCCACGGGATCGCCCCCGGATCGCGCTCGGCGGTCATGGCGGTGCGCCTGCCGTCCACGTACAGGGCATGGTCGTCGAAGGTCACCTCGCGGTCGAGCTCCCCCATGACCGAGTCGTGCTTCAGGAGATAGGCCAGCTGCCCGATCTCGAACAGGTCGTTGATCCCTGCCACCTCGAGGTCCCGGCGGCCGGCCAGGACGCGGAACACGCTGCGGCCGATGCGGCCAAAGCCGTTGATGCCGATCTTGGTCATGGCCTGGGCTCCTGGGCGTCGATCTCCTGGAAACGCCGGATGAGGTCGATCAGCCGGTGAGCGTGCCCCCAGCTGTTGTCGAACCAGGTGAGAGTCTTGGACACGTTGCCCGCCAGCACCATGGTGGCCAGGCTGTCGAAGGTGCCTGACGCCGCACTTTGCAGCACGTCGGACGACACGATGGGGTTGTCCTCGTAGTCGAGGATGCCCTCGAGGCGCGGCGTGGCGGCGGCCTCGTGCACGACCCGTTTGACCTCTTCCACGGTCACCGGCCGCTCGTGCCAGCAGACCATGTCCACCGCCGAGCCGTTGGCCACCGGCACGTCCATCGCCAACCCGGTCAGCTTGCCGCGCAGCTCGGGGAGCACCGCGATCACCTCCTCGGCGTCGCGGGTCTCCTGCGGGATGATGTTCTCGGCGGCGGCGCGGCCCTGGCGCGGGTCCTTGGCCGGCATGTCGGCCAGGTGCTGCTGTTCTCCATAGGCGTTGATGGCGGTCATGAAGGCGCGGCGGATGCCGAAGGCGTCGTTCAGGACCTTGGCGGTCGGCGCCGCGGCCTGGGCCGTGGCGGAGGTAGCCGAGACGATGCGGTGCTCGCGGCGCAGCCCGCCGTCGTTGACCCCCATCACCACCATGAAGTCGGGCGGTTCGGCCGGCGGCGAGCAGAGCACGACGCGCCGGGCGCCGGCCGCGAGATGGCGCTCCATCTCGGCGCGGGTGCCGCCGCCGGCTCGCGCCTCGATCACCGTGTCGATCCCCAGCTCCCCCCAGGGGATCTCGCCCGGCGGCTTGCCCGGCAGCAGCCGCACCTCGCGTCCGCCGGCGCGCAGGACGTCGCCGTCGACGGCGAGCGGCGCCGGGAAACGTCCGCGGAGGGTGTCGAAGCGCAGCAGGTAGGCGAGGGCGGCGCGGTCCGCGGGGTCGCTCACCGCCTCGAGACGCACGTCCTCGCTGTCGTAGAGCAGGCGGAAGAGGTCCCGCCCCATTCGTCCCAGACCCACCAGGCCAACGTGGGTGACGCGCTTGCTCCGGCTTGCAGGGGTATCAGCCATCCAGCGCTCCTCCAGGGCTCCTCCCGGTGACATTCCAAGGCCGGTCCGCTGCCGGCCCGCTGACTCCGATGAGGAACGTTAGCACGCCTCCGGGGGGTGCCCTCCCGGCCGGGCCGCGGGAGGCAGCCGCCGCCCTCCTCCTTCCCCCTTCGGCCGTATGGAGAAAAACAGATATCCTGAGCTATCCATCGAACGCGGAGGCGGATGGGCTATGCGTTACGTCTGGCGGCGGGCCGGGGGATGCTTGGTGGCTCTGGGGTTCGTGCTGGCCTTTGCCGGCCCGGCGGCGAACGCTCAGAAGGTTTCCTTCAAGGACCCCAAGGACGACGACAACGGGCCGGGCAAGTACACCTACCCGACCGATCCGATCTACAAGCCGGGGTCCTTCGACATGACCGGCTTTAGCCTCAAGGCGCACGGCGACAAGGTGGACCTCGACGTCGAGCTGGCGGCCAAGCTCGACGACCCGTGGAAGACCGGCAGCGGCTTTTCCCTACAGATGGTGTTCGTCTTCATCCAGACCCATGCCGAAAAGAACGAGGGCGGCGCCAAGCCGGCGGCAGGCAAGCCGGGCGGCAAGAAGCCGCCGGGCGGAGACAAGGCGAGCTCCGGCAAGGCGGCGGCTGACAAGCAGGCTGCCGCCAAAACGGCCGCCGGCAACGCGCCTGCCGGCAAGCCGCCTGCCGGCAAGCCGGAGGC
>DASZHY010000277.1:0-5705 GCA_035949675.1 Thermoanaerobaculia bacterium | reverse complement strand
GGCGCCTCAGAGCGGCCGGTTGAGCAGGCTGGCGGAGACGATCAACAGCTCGATCGGATCGATCGGCTTGGCGGCATGCATCTGGTAGCCGACCGACAGCACGCGCATGCGATCCTCGGGGCGGGCGTGCGCGGTCAAGGCCAGGGCGATGGTCTGCCTGCCTTCCTCGGGGCCCAGCGCGCGCACGCGCCGCATCAGCCCGTAGCCGTCCTCGCCGGGCATGCCGACGTCGGCGATCAGCAGGTCCGGCCGCCAGCGGCGCAGCTCGGCGAGGCCGGCCGCGGCCGAGTCCGCGGTGCGCACCTCCGCCCCTTCCGCGCCCAGCAGCTCGGCCACCCATTCGGCGGCGTCCTGCTCGTCGTCGACCACCAGGATGCGCGCTCCGTGCAGGACCCGGCGGCCGACCAGGGCAGGGCCCGGCGGCGCGGCGGCGGCAGCGACGGCGGTGCGGCCGGCGGCGGCCGCGGCGGCCTCCTTGGGCCCGCGCACCGGGATCTCGATGGCGAAAGTCGAGCCATGGCCTTCGCCGGCGCTCGCCGCCGTGACCCTGCCGCCGTGCATCTCGACCAGGTGCCGGACGATGGCCAGCCCGAGGCCGAGGCCGCCGTGGCGCCGCGTCGAGCTGGTGTCGGCCTGCCAGAAGCGCTCGAAGACGTAAGGCAGGCGCTCGGGGGCGATGCCGCAGCCGTCGTCGCACACCTCGATGCGCAGGCGGTCGCCGGCGACGCCGAGCGTCACCTTCACCTGGCCGCCTTCGCAGCTGAACTTGATGGCGTTCGACAGCAGGTTCCAGACCACCTGTTGCAGGCGCTGGGGGTCGGCGACGACCGGCCCCGGCAGCGGCTCGAGGAGCAGGTCGAGGCCGACGTCTTTCTCCTCGGCGGCGGGACGCAGCGCTTCGACCACCGCCGTCACCACCACGCCGGGATCGATCTCGACCGGCTCGATCTGGACCTTGCCCGAGACGATGCGCGAGATGTCGAGCATGTCGTCGACCAGCTTGGCCAGGATGCGGGCGTTGCGCTCGACGACGTCGGCCGCGTGCCCGACCGTCCGGGCGTCGGCGTTGGCGGCACGCAGGATGCCGGCCCATCCCAGGATCACGCCGAGCGGCGTGCGCAGCTGGTGCGAGATGTTGGCGAGGTAGCTGTCCTTGGCGCGGTTGGCGCTCTCGGCCGTGTGGCGGCTGTGGCGCTCGCGCTCGAGCAGCTGCTCGCGCTCGCGCTGCAACGCGGTGGCATGCCACTCCCGCTGGTCGACCAGCTCCAGCTCGTGGCGCGAGCGCTCGGCGGCGGCGGCGCGGGCCTGGAACCAGACGGCCGCCAGGAAGCCCGCCGCCAGCAGGTTCACCAGCAGGTAGGCGAGCTTCGCCGTGCGCTCGGCGGCGTCGGACCGGCTGGTGCGGGCTTCCAGCAGGCGCAGCTCCTCCTCCTGCTCGAGCGCCACCAGCAGGCTGCCGGCCTGCGCCACCACGGCGTCGTTGCGGCGGCTCATGAAGAGCCCGCGGGCGGCGTCCAGGCCCTGGCGCTGGCGGGTCTCGATGACTTCGGCGCAGAGCGCGAGCCTGACGCCGATCGCCTGGTTGAGCAGGGCGAGGCGCCGCTCCTGGGCGGGGTTGTCGACCGTCAGCTGCTGCAAGCGGGCGGAACCCTGGTGGAAACGGTCGACCGCCGCGCGGTAGCTCGTCAGGTAGGCGCCGTCGCCGGTGAAGAGGTAGGCGCGCACCGCCGCGGTGGCCTCGGCGATCGTCGAGCGCAGCCCTTCGATCTGGGCGATCACCTGGCGGGTGTGCGAGTACCGGGCGTTGTCGTCGATCAACGTCCGCAGGGCGGCGCTTGCCCACAGGCCGTTGAGCACCAGGACGACGACGGCGATCGTCAGGGTGACCAGCAGCCGGCGTTCGTGTCTCGCCATGCGGGCCTCCTCCTCCTCCTCGCCCTCCTCGCTTTCCTCGCTGCCGCGGCGCGTTGCTACCGATTCGGCCCCGGCAAGGCTTCAAGAAGCGCGCCAGGTGCCGTCGGGTGACGGGTGGGCGGCCCCGCGGCGGCCGCCACGGGATTCGACACATTTGCATCTGTAAATCTTTTGTAATGAATTCCTTGCGGCGATCAGCAGGGTATTGCCGGGCGCTGTTCTTGCAACGTCCCCGGCCGTGTCACAGGTCTTTTGGCGCTTTTGCCAGCAATCTCGCCCGCGGCGGTCACGGGTGGCGCATGCAGCTCACGAGGGTGGCTCCCGGCGCAATGCCGGTGCGGCAGGCTCGACTGGTTCGCTTTGGGAGCCGGCCGCTGCGCTTGGAGCTGACCCGGGCGCTTTGTAAATTCGTCAAGCCGCCGAGGCTGGAGGAGGGATTCGCATGAAACTGGCGACCATCGCAGGCGCCCTGCTGGCAATCGCGGCGGCGGCGGCGTTTGGCCCCGGAGCCGGCGCTGCCTTCGCGGCGACGCCGCCGAGCGGCACTTTAACCGACGCCGGCGGTCCGGTGACCTATACCGCCGGTCCTTTCTTCACCAGCAACGCCTCCGCGCAGGCCAACGGCACGCCGATCTGCAACGCCGCCCTGGCGTGCGACCAGTTCGCGCTCACCGTCTCGCTGTCGGCGCCGGTCGGGGCGGCGAACAAGGTCAAGATCCAGATCCAGTGGCCGTTGTCGAACGCCGACTTCGACCTCTATGTCTTCGACGCGGGCAACAACCTGGTCGGCCAGTCGGCGACCAGCAACGATCCGGAGACGGTGACGCTGCCGGCGGTCAACGGCGGCTACACGGTGGTCGTCGCCCCCTTCAACCCGGCAGGCCAGAGCTTCACCGGCACGGTGAGCCTGCTGCCGATCCCGGCGGCGCCGCCGCCGCCTCCCGGCATCCCGCCGCGCTACCGGTCCTATGCGGCGCCGCCGGGCATCGCCGAGTCCTCGGGCGAGCCTTCGATCAGCGTCGACTGGAACCCCAACAACGGCGCCCTGCGCCACGGCACGGTCAACACCGGCGGCGTGGCCTTCTTCACCGCCAACGAGAACGAGCTGCGGGTGAGCTTCGACGACTGCTCGTCGCCGGCGCGCGACCTGTGGGAGGACGTCACCAGCTCCACCGAGGGGGTGACCACCCTGGACCCGATCGGCTTCGGCGATCATGTCACCGGCCGCATCTACCAATGCCAGCTCTCGGGCGGCCAGAGCCGCATCGCCTTCTCGGACGACGACGGCGGCAGCTGGACCCAGGGCCAGGGCGGGCCTGCCGACCAGGGCCCCGACCACGAGACGCTCGGCGGCGGGCCGTTCGCGGCCGGCGCGCCGCCGCACCCGCTGTATCCGCGCGCCGTGTACTACTGCTCGCAGAACGTCGCCGGCGGCGCCGAGTGTGGCTTGAGCCTCGACGGCGGCAGGACCTACCTGGCCGGCGTCGACATCTTCACCGTGACGCAGTGCACCGGCGGCATCCACGGCCATGTGAAGGTGGCCCCTGACGACGGCACGGTGTACGTCCCCAACTCCTCCTGCGCCACCGGCGGCGGGACGCAGGGAGTGGCCGTGTCGCGCGACAACGGCGTCACCTGGAACGACTTCACGGTGCCGGGCAGCAGCGGCGGCGGCGATCCCTCGGTGGGGATCGGGGCAGGCGGCACCGTCTATCTCGGCTGGCAGAACAGCGACGGCCATCCGCACGTCGCCGTGTCGCACGACCACGGCCAGACCTGGCAGAACAACACCGATGCCGGCGCCGCCCTGGGCATTCAGAACTCGGTCTTTCCGGTGGTGGTGGCGGGAGACGACGACCGCGCGGCGTTCGGCTTCCTGGGCACCCCGACCGGGGGCAACTACCAGGACAGCAACAACTTCCACGGCATCTGGCACTTCTATGTCGCCACCACCTACGACGGCGGCGGCTCGTGGTACCTGGTGGACGCGACGCCCGACGATCCGGTGCAGGTGGGTTCCATCTGCACCGGCGGGACCACTTGCGGCGCCGACCGCAACCTGCTCGACTTCAACGACATCTCGATCGACCGCGAGGGCAGGGTGGTGGCCGCGTTCGCCGACGGCTGCGTGGCGCCGGGCTGCAACGCCGGCTCTCCCTCGTCGGCGTCGCGCAGCGCCAAGGGCACGGTGCTGCGCCAGGCCGGCGGGCGCCGGTTGCTGCACGCCTTCGATCCGCCGGAGCCGGCGGTGCCACCGGCGCCGCTGCTGCTCGCGGCGGTCCGCCAGGCCGGCGGCGCGGTCACCGTCACCTGGGAGGTGCCGGACGACGGCGGCACGCCGCTGATCGCGTACCGGGTCTACCGCGGCACGACGAGCGGCGGCGAGACGCTGCTCGCCACCATCGGTCCCGGCAAGCCGCTGTACCTGGATTCGACGGCCGTACCCGGCACCGGCTACTTCTACCGCGTCAGCGCGCTCAACGCCCAGGGCGAGGGTCCTTTCTGCGGCGAGGTGGCGGCGGCCGTGGGCGGCGTCGAGAGCGCGTGCGTGCTGCCGGGCATCACCATTGTCACCGACCCTGCCGGCGATCAGACCGGCGCGCCGGCCAACACCGAGCTCGACATCCGCTCGGTGTCGATGGCGGAGCCGTGGCTCAACTCCTGCTCGGACCAGCTGGTCTTCACCATGAAGGTCAACGACCTGAGCGTGGTGCCGCCGCAGGCGCGATGGACGATCTTCTTCAGCCGCGCCAACGGCACCGAGTACTTCGTCGCCATGGCATCCGACAACACCGGCAACCCGACGGGAGTGACGTTCGTCTACGGCCACACCTCGACCGGCACCGGCGGCGTGCGCCAGCTGACCACCGACGGCACGGCCGACGCCGGCAGCGGCTTCACCGCCGACGGCACCATCACCATCGTGCTGTCGCTCTCGAAGCTCACCTTCAATCTCAATCCACCGCCGGCCACCCTGCCGCCGCCGGTGCCGGGCGATGCGTTCGGCAACGTCAACGCCATCACCCAGCAGACGGTCGGAGTGCTGCTGCTGACGGTCGATTCGACCGGCAGCGGCGGCTACACGCTGGCCGGCAACCGACGCTGCGAGCCCAGCAGCCCGCCGATCGCCCAGCTCGTGGCGACGCCCGGGAGCGGGCCGGCACCGCTGATGGTGAGCTTCGACGGCTCCGGCTCGACCGAGCCCGACCTGTGCGACACGATCGCGACGTACACCTTCGACTTCGGCGACGGCTCGGCGCCGGTGACGCAGGCGGCGGCGACGATCAACCACACCTACGTGCTCGACGGCGAGTTCCCGGCGCGGCTCAGGGTGACCGACTCGCGCGCCACGGCGAGCGCCAACACCGCGCAGCAGCTGGTCTCGGTCGAGGGCGGCACCCCGCTGTGCGGGGCCGCCGGCGGCTTCTGCTTCTACACCCTGGCTCCCTGCCGCGTCTTCGACTCGCGCGCCGGCAGCCCGCTCGCCTCGGGCGTCCAGGACGCGGTGCAGGTCGGCGGCACCTGCGGCGTGCCGATGAGCGCCAAGGCGGTGGCGGCGAACGTCACCGTGGTGGGGGCGACCGGCGACGGCTTCCTGAGCGTCTACCCGGATGCGAGCAGCAATCCGCCGACGACCAGCACGATCAATTTCACCGCCGGCAGGACGCTCGCCAACAACCTGGTGAGCGGGCTGGCGAAAGGGGGCCAGGGGACGCTGGTCGTGCTGCCGTCGCTGGTGAACCAGGGCGACGTGCACGTGGTGATCGACGTCAGCGGGTATTTCCAGTAGG
>DASZHY010000276.1:0-3576 GCA_035949675.1 Thermoanaerobaculia bacterium | reverse complement strand
GCCACCTTGGTCACCGGTCCGCCGTGCTCCGCGCCGGCGAGGCTGGCAGCGGTGGCAGCTCTTGCCGGGTTGGCTGGCCCCATCGCGCCGGCGCCGCCGGCCGGGCTGGCCGGGTTGGACGGGTTGGCCGGGTTGGCCGCGCCGCCAGGGCTCGGCGGGCCGGAGGCGCCGCTGCCGGCGCCGGCGCCGCTCGCGCCGCCGGCCGCCGTATCGGCCTGGTAGAGCTGGCTGCGGTAGGCGGCGAGAGCCGCCATCTTCGCCTCCCAGGCGTCCGTGACGTCGACGACGAAGCTCGGCTCGAACGAGTGGTGCTGCATGTAGGAAAAGACCGCGGCCGGCCGGTGGGCGGCCATCGCCCGGTTGCCCCGCGCTTGCAGGCCCGAGTAGAAGGACGCCGCGGCCACCAGGCCGTGCCCGCGGGCATGGTCGGGATGGCGGTCGTGAGGCGGCGGCCCCAGCACCAGCTCCGGCCGCCAGGTCCGCAGCACCTCGATCAGCGCGTCCTCCTCCGGCTCGCCGCTGCGCAGGGCGCCGTCGCCGCAGTCGAGGAACGCGAGCTCCACCACCCCCAGGGCGGCCGCCGCCCGCTCCGCCTCGGCCAGCCGCTGCTCGGGAGTGCCGCGCGTGCCGCGCTCGCCCCGGGTGAGGTGCAGGATGCCGACCCGGCGCCCCTGGCTGGCGGCGAGGGCCAGGGTGCCGCCGCAGCCGAGCTCGACGTCGTCCGGATGCGGCCCGATGGCCAGCACGTCGAGCTTGCTCATGGCAGGATCACCGACAGGGAGGTCGGGTCCAGATCCAGCTGCTCCCAGAAGCCGGCCGCCAGACGGTCGCCATACTTGCCGCGGAAGTACGCGGCGTTGACGACGCGCTCCTGGGGCTTGCCGCCCGGCAGGCAGGTCTGCCGCAACGCGTCGACCCGGCGGCTCTGCACCTCGTCGCGGCGGGCCAGCGCCGGCATCGCCTTGTCCGCGAACAGGTCGATGGCCCGCAGCACCTGCTCCCTCGTCTTGGCCAGCGGACGCTCGAGGTTGGGATCGGCGGCAAGGGCCGGGCCGCGCAGCTCCTCGAGCGCCGCTTCGAGGCGGTGACGGACCGGCGCCACGAAGTCGCCGCCGGAGCGCTCGGCCAGCGCGCGGTCGAGGCGCGAGCGCTCGCCGAGCAGCTCGGCAAGCGTCAGTCCTGCCTCTTCGAGGCGCTGCGCCTTGGCGGCGTCCAGCGCCAGGGTCTGCGGCCGCAGCGCCACCCAGGGCGCCTCGATCTCGAGCAGCGGGTAGACCGCCGCCGCCTGCGGCATGTACGAGAGCTCCCCGGGACCGAGCACCTGCAGCGTGGTGCCGAGCACGGCGTCGGCGATGGCGGGCCGGGCGAGCACGCCCGGGCTCACCACCGCCGGGTTCTCGTCGAGGATGCGCAGGAGGTCCGCGACGGCGGCGCTGCCGGCGGGAGATGCCGGTCGGCCGAGCGGTCCGGCGTCGGCGCCGGTTTCGCCGCGCAGGGCATAGCCGGCGGAGTCGCGCCACTCGATGCGCCGGCGCTGGCCGTGGCGCAGCAGGAACAGCGGGCTCGCTCCCGGCTGCGGCGTGACGCGGAGCTCATAGCCGCGCCCGGCGACCGCCGCTTCCTGGCGAGCCAGGGAGTCGGCAAGCTCGCCGCGGCGTTCGATGAGGCGCGCCAGCCAGGGGCGCTCCGCCGCCTTGAGCGCCGGGTGCATGGCGTCGAGCAGCAGCGGACAGTGCGGCCCCAGCATGGCGGCCGCGACGCGGCAGAAGGCTTCGCCGATGCGCGACTCCGGCCTGTACCAACGGGCGAGCGTCCGCAGCCATTCGGCATGGCCCTCGCCAGGCAGCGCCTCGCCCATGCCGCGCAGGACCTCGTTCACGGCCGGCGACAGCGCGCGCATGCCTACCGGCACCAAGGGCTGGGTGTCGGGGCCCAGGTCGAAGGTGCGCGGACCGTCGGCGGTGAGCACCGTGGCGCTCGCGACCTCGGCGAAGTCGTGGTCCTCGGTGGCGACCCAGAACACCGCGACAGCCGGCTCGCCCGCGGCTTCGAGCGCCGCCGCCCAGCGCGCCGCGGCCATCATCTTGGCGAAGGTCAGCAGCGGGCCGCCGAAGAGGCCCGGCTGCTGGCCGGTGGCCACCACGCGAGTGGCCGGATCGGCAAGGCGCCGGCAGGCATGGTCGGCGTTCGGATGGCCGTACGCGCGGTTGCTGGCGAGGAGCGCCGAGGCGAGCTCGGCCCGCGTCCTGCCGCCCGCGGCGGTGCGGCCGGACGCCGCGGCAAGCGCGGACACCGCCGGCAGCTGGGCCGCGGGCAGGAAGCGCAGCGGCGCCAGCAGATCGAGGTCGCTCCCGCCGAGGAAGGCCCGCGGCAACGGGGGCAGCAGACCGGCGGCGGCCAGGTCCACCCGCAGCGCGTCAGGCAGGCTTCCAACCGACGAGGATGAGACGTTCGCTGTCACTGCCGTAAGGGTCTCCCTGGAAGTTTCCGTACAGGCCGGTGACCTCGAGGCCGGCCCAGTGCAACCCGATCGTCACCTCTTCCGGCTGGTAGGCGCGTACGCTCTCGAGGAACGCGCGGGGGATGCCGCCGCCGCCGGCGGCCTGCACGCGGATACGTTTGTTGATGCGTTTGGTTGCGGCGTCGTACCAGCGCTCGATCTCGACGGTCCGGCCCTCCGGGGCGTGCGGGCCGGAGGCGGTTTTCGCCGCCGGCCGTTTGCCGCCGGGGGCGCCCGGGGCCGCGGGGGCCGCGGCCTGCTCGCGGCCGGCGGCTTCTTGCCGGCGGCCGTCCAGGCGCTGGACCTCGCGCGGTTGCAGGTGCCGCAGGGTGTTGGCGGTGTTCATGATGTCGATCAGGAACCGGCCGCACGGTGCGAGCACGCGGACGATCTCCTCGAGCACCTGGAAGTTCTCGCGCTCGGTCTCGAAGTAGCCGAACGAGGTGAAGAAGTTGAGGACCCAGTCGAAGCCGCCGGCCCTGAAGGGCAGGCAGCGCATGTCGCCGGCCACGCACGGCAGGCGGCGGGCGTGGGCGAGCAAGGTAAGGGAGAGGTCGACGCCCAGGGTGCGGTAACCGCGCCGGCGCAGCACCGCGGTATGCCGCCCGGCGCCGCAGGCAAGGTCCAGCACCGCGCGGGGCCGCGGCTCGCCGAGCACGCGCTCGACGAAGTCGATGTGCGCCTCGGCCTCCTGCTCGTCGCGGTGGGAATACAGGCCCAGGTACTCCTCGCCGAACCATTCCTTGTACCAGGCCATCGTAGCCATCATACCTACCTTCGGGTGGACCCCCTGCAGGGTTGGGGGAGACGGACACCGCCCGCATGGCGTCGCCAACGCTCGGCGAGGGTCCTTGCCGCGATTGACGGATCTTGCCTCGCGTTTTGAGTCGCCATGCGGGCGGTGTCCGTCTCCTCGGGCCTGCTTCCCCCCTCCGGCCATCGAGCTCCCCGGCGACCCTTGGCGAGCCTGGGCGGGCCAAGGGATCTCCGAGCCACGACGCACTCAGCTGTTCGCTGTATCCTTGAAGCTATGCAGGGGTCAGCACAGGGGGCCGCGTGACCCCCGATTGGATCCA
>DASZHY010000275.1:0-6390 GCA_035949675.1 Thermoanaerobaculia bacterium | reverse complement strand
GACCATGGCAACGCCCGGCGTGGGGTCCTACACCGTGACGGCGACCGCGACGTCGGGGCTCGCGGTGACGTTCACCATCGACGCCGCGGCGACCTCGGTGTGCTCGATCTCGGGTTCGACGGTGTCGTTCACCGCCGACGGTACCTGCATCATCGATGCGAACCAGGCGGGCAACGCCAACTACAACGCGGCGCCGCAGGTGCAGCAGTCGTTCACGGTAGACACGCCGCCGACGGTGACCAGCACCAACCCGACCAACCTCCAGACCAGCGTGCCGCTCGCGAGCACCATCTCGATCACCTTCAGCAAGTCGGTCACCGTCACCGGCTCGACGTTCATGCTGTCCTGCTCGCCCGGCACGACGCCGGCCTTCACCGTCACGCCGGCTTCGCCCGCCACCACCTACGTACTGCACCCGACGGGCGGTCTGCCGTTCGACAACAGCTGCACGGTAACCGTCGTCGCCAACCAGGTCACCGACGCCGCCAGCAGGAACATGACGTCGAACTACATGTTCAGCTTCTCGACGCCGCCGATCGCGAACGCCGACACCTATCCCGAGACCCTGATCGGCAACGTCTCGATCAGCTCCTCGGTGATCGGCTACAGCGTCACGACCAACGACCAGGCCAACTCGGCGTTCACGATCACGGCCTTCGACGCGACGAGCGCCCACGGCGGTACCGTCGCCATGACCACCTCGGGCGCCGGCATAGGACGGTTCACCTACAACCCGAAGGCCGGCTTTACCGGCACCGACACCTTCACATACACCATCGGCAACGCCCACGGCAGCTCGACGGCGACGGTGAGCCTCACCCTTTCGGGCATCATCTGGTTCATCGACCAGAGCGCAGGAGCGGGCGACGGTCGCCTGTCGTCGCCGTTCAACAGCCTCGCGTCCTTCCAGGCGATCAACGATGGCGGCGGCGGCGGCCTCCACCCGGCGGCCAACGCCAACATCTTCCTCTACGACAATGCGAGCGCTTACAGCGGTCCGGTGACCCTGCTCAACAACCAGAAACTGATCGGCCAGGATGCCACCTCGAGCCTCTCGGCGATCACCGGCCTGACGCCGGGCACGAGCAGCGCCGCCCTGCCCGCGACCGGCGGCGGCAGCCCGAACAAGGTCTCGATCACGTCCGCCGGCAACACGGTGACCCTGGGCTCGGGCAACACGGTCTGGGGCATGACGCTCGGCAACGCCACCGGCACGGCCCTGACCGGCGCCAGCGTCGGCAGCTTGAAAATCCGCGACCTGACGATCAACACCACCGGCGCCGCGGTCAGCCTCGCCAGCGGCGCGCTCGACGCGATCGTCAAGTCGATCTCCTCGGGCGGCGGCACCAACGGCATCAAGCTCACGACGACCACCGGCTCTTTCGACGTCGAGGGCGACGGCGCCTCCGATCCGGCCAACACGACGAAGGGCCGCACCACCGCCAAGAACGGCGGCGGCACCTTGACCTTGGGCTCCGGCGGCACGATCCAGAGCGCCACCGGCGCCGGCGTCCTGCTGTCGTCCGCCACCAACGTGACGCTGCGCAATATGGTCATCCAGAACAACGGCAGCGGCACCAACAACGGCCTCGACGGCATCAATGTCACCAACGGCTCGGCGCTGCTGCTCGACAACGACCTGATCCAGGGGCAGACCGGCAACAACGGCGTACACGCTACCGGCCTCGCCGGCGGTTCGTTCCAGCACACGGAGGTCACCAACAACGCCTCCGCCGCCGGCACTGCCGGCACGCACGTGTGGAACGTCCGTGTCGACAACGGCACCGGCACCACTTGGACGGCGGCCAACTCGCTGTTCCATAACTCGCTCGAGAACATCTTCGGCATCTCTCAAACCGGCAGCAGTACGATGACGCTGACGGTGACCAACAGCCAGTTCAGCGATACGGCGACGACGGCCTCCGGCAACGTCGGGCTGCAGGTGAACCTGGCGAACACCTCGAACGTCACGCTCTCCGTGGACGGCAGCACCTTCCTGCGCAACCGCACCAACGGTGTCCAGTACAACACCACCGACAGCGCCGGCGGCGGCAGCTTCACCGTGACCAACTCGAGCTTCGACCAGAACTCCATCGACGTCGACCTCTTCCACCAGGGCGCCGGGAAGACGGTGAGCTTCAACATCGCCAACAACTCGCTGCGCCAGACCGTGGGCGGCATCAGCTCCTCGATCAGCGTAACCTTGGGCACCAGCTCGACCGGCACCACGGTGCTGCAGGGCAAGATCCTCAACAACCTGGTCGGCAATTCCTCGGTCGTCCACTCCGGATCGATGCAAGGCAGCGGTATCACCCTCACCGCCGGCGGCGCCGGCACCTTGACCGCCACGGTCGACAGCAACACGGTCGTGCAGGTCGACCAGGAAGGACTAAACGCCGTGGCCGCTCAGGGCACGGGCACGATGAACCTGACGGTGACCAACAACCACTTCTCGCTCGACAACGCCTCGCCCAACAGCGACTTCGGCGCGATGATCGTGGATGGCGGCTTCTCCGGCGACACCCAGACGCTGTGCCTGCACATGAGCGGCAACACGGACACCGGGAATGCCTCGAGCGGTGGCTCGGGCGTGGCCCTGCTCACCGAGGTGGGGACCCCGACGTTCAACATCCAAGGGTATGGCGGCGCCGCCAACAATGCCTCGGCGATCGCCAGCTTCATCGACGGTGCGAACACCGATACCCCGACGCCGGCTCTGATCTCGGCGGGAGCGGGGACGATGAAGGCCGCGCCGTCGAACTGCCCGACGCCGCCATGAGGCTGCCGCCGTAAGGGCAGGGATCGAGAAACGCGCCACGCGGTGCGGGCCCTGACGTCGGGCCGCGTGGCATCCGACCTAAATCAGGAATTGGAGGAGGACACGATGTCGGAACCGTTCCTGTCGGAGATCAAGATCATGTCCTTCGGCTTCCCGCCGAAGGGATGGGCGCTGTGCGACGGCCAGCTGCTGCCGATCAATCAGAACCAGGCCCTGTTCTCGCTGCTCGGCACCACCTACGGCGGCGACGGCCGGGTCAACTTCGGGTTGCCGAACTTGCAGGCCCGCACGCCGATGCACATGGGAAATAGCCATACTCTGGGCGAGAGAGGCGGCGAGCAGGCCCACACGCTCTCGATCTCGGAGATTCCCACCCACGTGCACGTCGCGAACGCGTCGCTCGAGACCACCAACAACCTCGTCGACCCGCCGGCCAACAACATCCTCGCCAGCCCAACCGTGCAGCTGTACTCCTCGACCCTGACCAACTTGACCTCGCTGCTTCCGGCCACCATCGCCAACGTGGGCGGCAGTCAACCCCATCCGAACATGCAACCGTTCCTGACCCTGAGCTGCTGCATCGCGCTCCAGGGCATCTTCCCGTCGCAGACCTGAGGAGAGGCCATGTCCCAACCTTATGTTGGCGAGATCCGCATGTTCGCGGGCAACTTCGCCCCCGCGGGCTGGATGTTCTGCGAGGGGCAGCTGCTGCCAATCTCGGAGTACGAAACGCTGTTCAACCTGATCGGGACCACCTACGGCGGCGACGGGCAGAGCACCTTCGCGCTGCCGGACCTGCGCGGCCGCCTGCCGATCCATCAAGGCGGCGGCTTCACGCTGGCCGAGACTGGCGGCGTCGAAGACGTGACCTTGACCGTCTCCCAGATCCCGGCGCACAGCCATCCCTACCTGGCGACCATCAACCCCGACAACGTCGGCAGCCCTGCGGGCGTTCTGGTCGGTCAGATCTCCGGAGGCGGGGCGAAGCTCTTCTCCGGAGTCAACCCCACCGCGGCGATGGCGCCGACCTCGATCAGCTCGACCGGCGGCAGCCAGCCGCACAGCAACTTCCAGCCCTACCTCTGCATCAACTTCATCATCTCGCTGTTCGGCGTCTTCCCGTCGCAGACCTGAGCGGAAAGGAAAAGATATGGCCAATCCTTTCGTAGCCGAGATTCGCATCTTCCCCTTCAACTTCCCGCCGAAGGGTTGGGCGTTTTGCGACGGCCAGATCCTGCCGCTCAGCCAGAACACCGCCCTCTTCTCGCTCCTCGGCACCACCTATGGCGGCGACGGCAAGTCCAACTTCGCCCTGCCGAATATGCAAGGCAATGCGCCTATGCATCCCGGCCAGGGCCCGGGCCTCTCGCTGCATGACCTGGGCGAGAGCAGCGGCTCGGACACCGTCACGCTCCTCGAATCCGAGATCCCGTCCCACAGCCACAGCCTGATGGGCAGTCCCATCGCGGCGCTCGGCGGCACCCCGGCTCCCAATGCAGGTTTCGGCAAGTCCGCCAACGTCGCCGCCTACTGCACGGTGTCCAACACGAACCTGACGCAGATGTCCGACAACACCATCGCCCCGGCCGGCGGTGACCAGCCGCACAACAACTTGATGCCCTACCTGACCCTCAACTTCTGCATCGCGCTGCAGGGGGTCTACCCGCCGCGGACGTAGACACCCGCAAGACGCCGGGCCGGTCGCAGTGTGCGGCCGGCCACGGCCGACCCCGCCGGCGGCCGCTGGAGCTTACCCGCCCGGCCCCACCCCGCTCACCAGCTCGCCGCGCACCGCCAGCAGCTGCACCCTCGCGGTCAGCAGGGAAGCGGTCGCCTTGATCTCCTCCTCCCGGGCGTCGGCCAGGGCGGCCTGCTTGCCGTCCAGGTCGTCGGGATTGGCGCGGCCCTCGGCGGCCAGGGCTTCGGCGATGCGCAGGTCCTCCTCGGCGACGGCGGCCTCCTGGCGGGCGAGGTCGCCGGCCGCCTCGGCCTGGTCGAGGGCGGCCGCGGCGCGGTGGACCTCGAGCTCGAGCTGCTCGGCGCGGGCACGCTGCTGCTGCTTCGCGCGCTCGATGCCGGCCTCGGCCTGGGCGGCGGCGTCGCGCAGGCGGCCGCCGCTCCACAGCGGCACGATCACGGCGAGCGCCACGCTCCAGTCGTCCTCACGAAACTTGACGTAGAACTGGTCGATGCCGTTGGCGCGCGACAGGCGCGAGTACTGGGCGTCGGCCTCGACCGTGACCTGCGCCAGCAGGCCGCGGCGCAGCTCCGTGGCGCGCTCGAGCAGCTGGATCGAGCGGACCGCGGCCGCGAGGTCGGGATCCGCGGCGCGCGCCGTCTCGAGAGCGCCGGCGCGGAGGTCGCGGTGGGCCTCGGGGACCCCCGCCAGCGGGTCGTCCGGCAGCGTCAGCAGCGCGCCGGCGGCGAGACCGAGCCGCCGCCGCAGCTCCCAGAAATCCGCGTCGCGGCTGGCTGCGGCCTCCATGCGGCGCAGCCGGGCCTTGGCCTCGCGCAGCCGCGCCTGCGCCAGGTCGAGGTCGGTGATGCGCGCCTCGGCATGCAGTGCGGCGGCGCGGCGGGACATGGCCTCGTAGGCGGCGAGCCGGCGCTCGGCGCCAGTCAGCTGCTGCTGGCCGCTCCAGCACCGGGCGTAAAGGCCGGCGATCTCGAGCCCCGCCTGCGCTTGCGCCCGCTGGAAGGCCCCCTGCGCGGTGACGGCCCTGGCGCGGGCCTGCAGCCCCTGGGAGCGCAGGTCGGTGTTGTACACGCTCTGATGGACGTCGACGGTGACGATCGACGGCACCCGGCCGGCCACGGCGACCGGCAGGCCGCGGCCGACGCCGGGAGTGGTGCTGACCTCGGCGCCGGGCCGGAAGGCGTCGCCCGCCAGGCGCGCTCCGGCCTTGTCGCCCTGCATCGCGGCGGCGGCGGCGGCGACCTCGGGAGCGTTGCCGAGCCCGAGCTCGATGGCGCGCTGCAGGGTCAGGGGCGGGGATGCGTCAGTCGGAGCAGAGCCAGCGGCCCCCAGGAGCGCCGGGACCGCCGGGACCGCCGGGACCGCCGGCAGCGCCGAGAGCGCCGAGAGCGCCGGGATCGCGAAGAGCGCGGCGAGCGGAAGCGAGAGCACCTTTTTCATGTCGCGGCCCTCCGGAAGAAAACCGATCTATTCGTGGCGCAGCGCCTCCACCGGGTTCATGTTGGCGGCGCGATAGGCGGGGACCAGGCCGAACAGGACGGTGACGCCGCAGGAGAACACGAAGGCGGCGATCGTCGCCGCGGCCGAGACCTGGATCTTGATGCTGTGGACGAGCAGCCGGGCGGTGAGCGGCAGGGCCAGCCCGCCGCAGACCCCCAGCAGGGAGCCGACCGTGCCGAGCACCAGCGCCTCGAGCAGGAACTGCTGCAGGATGTCGCGGCGGCGGGCGCCGACCGACATGCGGATGCCGATCTCGCGCGTGCGCTGCTCGACAGAGGAGAGCAGGATGTTCATGATGCCGACGCCGCCGACCACCACCGACACTCCCGCCACCATGATGAAGACCACCAGCAGGCCGACCGAGACGGTGTTGGCGACGCGCACCACGGCGCTCATGCTCTGCACCTCGTACTGC
>DASZHY010000274.1:0-12367 GCA_035949675.1 Thermoanaerobaculia bacterium | reverse complement strand
ACGTTACCGCCCTGCTCGTAGTTCCAGGTGGACTTGTCGTAGACCTGCGTTGCGGCGTTGAATCCCGAGTACAGGCCGTCCTCAGGCAGCTTGAAGCCTTCCTTGACGATGAACGCCGCGTTGGTGTAGTTGACGAGGTAGTCCTTGGCCAGCCGATGGTTCTCGATGGCGTAGCGGATCATGCCGCCGAGGAAGGCGATGTCGGCGCCGGCGCGGATCTGCAGGAAAAGGTCGGCGGTGGCCGCCGTGCGCGTGAAGCGCGGGTCGACCACGATCATCTTGGCGTTGCGGACTTTCTTCGCCTCGATCGCCCACTTGAAGCCGCATGGGTGGTTCTCCGCGGGATTGCCACCCATGATCAACATCATGTCGGTGTTCTTGATGTCGATGTAGCCATTGGTCATCGCCCCGCGTCCGAATGATGGTCCCAAACTTGAGACCGTGGGGCCGTGTCAGACCCGGGCCTGGTTTTCCAGGTAGCAGACCCCCAGGCTGCGCATGGTCTTGACGACCAGGTAGTTGAACTCGTTGGTGTCGGTGCAGCCGCCGGTGAAGGCGATCCCCTCGCAACGGTTGACCGTGAGGCCCTTGGCATCCTTGTCGACGAACGTGGCGTCGCGGGTCTTCTTGACTCGGCGGCCGATCTCGTCGATCGCGCCATCCCAGGAGATGTCCTCCCAGTGATCCGAGCCCGGCCGGCGGACCTGCGGCTTGGTGAGGCGCCGCGGGTTCAGGATGTCCTGCTCGAGCGAGGCGCCCTTGGGGCACAGCGTCCCCCGGTTGATCGGGTGGTCCGGGTCGCCCTCGACGTGGACCACCTGCGAGGTGACGTTCTTGGCCTTGTCGCCCAGCGTGTAGATGAGGACGCCGCAGCTCACCGAGCAGTAGGGGCAGGTGGAGCGGGTCTCGGTGGCGCGCGCGATCTTCAGCTCGCGCACCTGAGCCTGGGCGGGCGTCAGGTCGAACCCGAAGACCGTGGCGGCCACGCCGCCGATGGCGCCGGCTTTCAGGAAGTCCCGTCTGGTGGGGTTCATCGGTCGACCTCCTCCCGTCGTGGACCAGCGTTTGGGCCGGGCTGCGACCGCGCGGCAGCGGACGTCAGGAGAAAGCTTCGGAGAGTGACTCGCATCTGCCCTCCTTTGTCGATGACCAGGGGCCTTCTCTACCACAGAACGCCTACCCCCGCAAGACGACCCAGTGTGTTTTTGCGCGGTGGGGGACGCGAGGGGAGCCTGGCGCCAGCGGCCAGACTTGCACGCTCCCTCAATTCGCGGAAGTCTAGTAGCATCAACTACTTAGTTGACTTGGTGAGAATTGGGCGCTAGCGTTTCAGGCCAAGAAAGCGACCGCCCGGCAACTAAGTTAGTCCATGCTGGCGGCCTCGAGAAACCAGACGCAGGGTGCAGCGGTGATCGAGAGTCCCAAAGATGCCGCCCTTGATGGTACCGCGGCCATCGAGCGGTCTCATTGGCAGTCACAGGTCCTTCTCCGGCATCAGCGTGGCGGTGGAAAAGGCGCAAAGCGACGCCGTGGCGGTAAGGCGGGCAAGCTCCCACGAAGCAGCACAGCGGCGGCTGGGTCTGTAGATAATCCTCCGCCTCGACTACACCTCATTTGGTCTAGCCGGGCGGTGCGAGACTCGGATCGGCTAGATCCTAAGGTCCGTGAGCGGATCGTGGCGGCGCTGGAGCGCTACGCCGATACGCGCTACGGCGACGTGGTGAAACTCGCCGGCACGTACCCTGCGGAGTATCGCTTGCGCGTTGGCCCCTGGCGTGTGCGCTTCGCATGGGATCAGGCAGCCGCAAACTTGACGGTTCTGCTTGTCTTCGGACGGGGTCAAGGCTACGAGTAGCGACCGCCCGAGTGTCGAGACAGATCTACAGACCCCACCGGCGCTTTGCTTCTTCGTGGGGGATCGCGCGCCCCTCCGCGAGGTCGCGCCGTGCCTCTTCCACAGCCACTCTTTCCTCCGGCGTTTCTCGTTCGTTGTCGAGAGGAGCCGCGTCGAGTGGCCGATAGGGTGGCTCGGCTACCTGACGCAACGCCTCGAGCACACGCTCGGCGCGCTCTAGCTCGCTCTCGGGGAGCGAATCCACCAACCGGTGGAGGTTGTCACGAGGCGACATGGCTAGTACCTCCGGTTCAATTCTACGCGAGCGGCGAGCCCCCGTCGCGTCCGCCGAGTTTCGCAATCACGGCGCTGCTGCCATTGTCTTCGATTCCGCGCGCTGCGCGAGATCCCTGCCGGGCTTCATTCAAGGCTGCCGCCGCCGCCGCCGGGTGCGCAGCGCGTGCTAGCATCCTGTTCGGATGCGGGGCAGCGCTCCATGAGCAGGCAAACTGGCGCGGTCACGGCCGACGACGAGCAGGGAGTGCCGCGACGGGCGACAGGCAGAGCCGCGGCCGGCGAGCAGGGAGCGCCGCGGCCGGCGGCGGGCGGAGCCGCGGCTGCCTCGGTGCGGGCGCCGGTGGTGACCTGGGAGGCCGGCACGGTCGAGCGGCGGTCGGACCTGCTGGCCGCCGAGGAGCCGCTCGAGATGCGGGTCACGGCCGAGGAGGGGGGGCGCCGGGTGCGCCACGCCGTGGCGGTGACCATGCGCACCCCGGGCCACGACTTCGAGCTCACCGCCGGGTTCTTCCTGAGCGAAGGGATCCTGGCGGCGCGGGAGGCGATCTGGAGCATCGCCTACTGCCGCCAGGAGGAGGCGGCGGAGGAGCCCAACGTCGTCGAGGTCCACCTGGCCCCGGAGGTCCCCTTCGACCCGCGGCGCTTCAGCCGCAACGTCTACACCACCTCGAGCTGTGGGGTCTGCGGCAAGACCTCGATCGACATGGTGCGCGCCGTCTGCCCGGCGCGGCCGGTGGGCCGCGAGCGGATCGCGCCCGGGGTGCTGACCGGCTTGCCGGAGACCCTGCGCCGGGCGCAGCCGGTCTTCTCGCGCACCGGCGGGCTGCACGCGGCCGGCCTCTTCGACGCCGCCGGCCGCCTGCTGCTGCTGCATGAGGATGTGGGCCGCCACAACGCCGTCGACAAGCTGATCGGCACGCTGCTCTTGGAAGGCGCCCTGCCCGCCTCCGACCGGGTGCTGCTGGTCAGCGGCCGGGCCAGCTTCGAGCTGGTGCAGAAGGCGCTCGCCGCCGGCATCCCGGTGCTCGCCGCGGTCGGCGCCCCCAGCAGCCTGGCGGTCGAGCTGGCGCGCGAGCAGGGCATGACCCTGGTCGGCTTCCTGCGCGGCGAGCGGTTCAACGTCTACTCGGGGGAAGAGCGCATCCTCTGAAGGGCCCAGGCCGAGCGGGCGGCAAGCGGGATCAACCCGCGAGCGCCTCTCGGGCGCGCTGGGCCAGCGTGGCCAGGAACGGTTCCAGGTCGTCGGTGTCCGGCAGGGTGATGGCGATCTTGCCGGCGGCGGTGCGCTCGATCTTGCCTTCGCCCTCGAGCACCAGGGCGACCTGCAAGGACTCGCGCTCGATGGGCACTTCGTCGGTGACGGCGAAGACCCGGTTCATGATCTGCTGATCGAGGATGCGCATGCCGCCATGCTACAGCGGCCGCCGGAAGGCCGGGCGGGCGGCCGGATCGATCCGGCCGCGCTCCGCCCGGGCCGGCGGCCGCCGGCCGAACAGCTCAGGCGTCAGCATCTGGGCCAAGGCATTGATGTACTCCAGAATCTCGCCCTCGCCGAGACTCTGCAGGCTGCCGTCAGGCTTGAAACGACGGCCCAGACAATGCCTCATCGGCCTTTCCAGGCCGTCCCCGAAGTAGGCGCCCTGGAACATCAGGTCTGGCTTCCCCGGCTGGCGATAGAAGCGGAGGAGACCGACGCCGCGATAGGAGCCCTGACCGGGGACGTTGTGTCCCTCGGACTTGTAGTAGGCATCGTCGTCGATGGGAAGCGGTCCTCTGCTCTGGCAGTCGCCGATCCTTGTCAGCTTGCCGGCCCGCACGGAGCCGGCAGCGAAAACCGTGCCGCTCATGGCAAACTCGTGATTGGCAGTGGAGATCTCCAGCACTGCGAAATCGAGCGGTTCAGGAGGGGCGGCATCCCATGTCGCTTCCACCCATATCCCATCGATCGCACCCAACTTCGGAAGTTTGAACCGCTTCTTGAGGTCGAGCGTTTGCCAGATCCGCTCGACCGACATGATCAACCCGAATGCAGCGACGAAGACCGCCGCCAGGGTCAACGCTTGCAGCCAGTTTGGATGGTGGGCGTAGACTTCCCTGAACCACGCATGCACGGCATTGTCAGTCCAGGCCAGGGCAACGGCGATCAGGCCGCCGATGACGGAGTGGCGAAGGATCTCTCTCCCCTCGGAAGCTTGTGGCATTCTGCCTCCGCCCGCCCCGCCGTGCAGCCGCGAAGCTTCGTGATCCGAGCGTCGAATGCTCCGCCCTCACGGCCTCGAGCGCCTGGCGACCTCTTACCTCCTACCGTTGGATGAAGGCCGGAAGGTCTGGACAGCGGACTGGCGCTGAGCGGTGGGCGCGGCCTCCTCTCGGCGCACCTGCGCCTCGCTTTCGCCTCAGCCTGCCGGAGCTGCGGTACGTCCAGGCGCGAGAGCGCCGAGCTCACCCTTTCGTGCTGCTCTGTCCATTCCGCTTGATGGGCACCACGTCCGCGTGCGGAGAGATGTCTCGCTGGAAGTCTTCGAGCGTGATGCCGTAGGTGGCGGCATCCGGCTCCAACATGGCCCAGCGCTCGATGATGTACTCAAGAGCTGCCCGGTCGCTCCGGTTCGTCTTCTCTTGGTATTTGCGTAATATCCAAAGAGGATACGCCTTGTCTTCCAGGGCGAACCGGAACTCGTTACCAGGAGCCATAAGTCGTCATTCTGCATGAGACGGCGTATAGCTGTCAAGAACAAGACATATTTCTGACGGATTTAGGCTGTCACGGCATGCTGTTGAGATGGGCTGCCTCGAAGAGCCCCCGGAGGCCGCGTGCTACATTCGCGGCATGCAGGATGCTCCGGCGACCGACCTGTTCCTGTCCCTGACGCCGGAGAAGGTGCTGACCGCGGTCGAGGCGGCGGGCCTGCGCTGCAACCCCGTCTGCTACCCGCTCAACTCCTTCGAGAATCGGGTCTACGAGGTCGAGCTCGAGGACCGCACGCGGATCGTCGCCAAGTTCTACCGCCCGGGGCGATGGAACGAGGAGCAGATCCTCGAGGAGCACCAGTTCCTGCACGAGCTCGACGTGGACGAGGTGCCGGTCTGCCCCGTGCGGCCCTTCCCCGACGGCAGCACGCTGCGCCGCATCGACCACATCTACTACTCGCTCTCCGACCGCAGCGGCGGGCGGGCGCCCGACGAGCTCGACGGCACCGCCGCCTGGCGCCTGGGGATGCTGGTCGGACGGCTGCACAACGTCGCCGCGCGCCACCCGGCCGCGCACCGCCTGCGGCTGGGCGCCGATCGCTTCATCCGCGACGACGTCGACTGGCTGGACGCCCACGCCACCCTGCCCGCGCATCTCCGCAACCGCTACTCCGACGCCGCCCTGGCCATCGCCGGCCAGCTCGACGGCGCCCTCGCGGCGCTCGAACCGAGCCAGGTCCATCGGCTCCACGGCGACCTCCACCTGGGCAACGTCCTGCTGCGCGACGGCCTGCTGCGCGTCCTCGACTTCGACGACATGGTGGCGGGGCCCGCGGTCCAGGACCTGTGGCTGGCGCTTCCCGGCCGCGATGCCTGGGCGCTCGGGCTGCGCGAGCGGTTCCTCGAAGGCTACGAGCAGTTCCGGCTCTTCGACCGCTCCACGCTCCGCCTGATCGAGCCGCTGCGCGCCCTGCGCGTCATCCACTACGCCGCCTGGCTGGCGCGGCGCTGGCACGACCCGGCCTTCCCCGCCGCCTGGCCGCACTTCGGCACCCTCGACTACTGGGAGCGCGAGACCGCCGACCTCGAGGAGCAGCTGGCCGTGGTCCGCGGCGAGCTGGCCCCGCCCGCCGGGGCTTCCGCCGACGGCGGCGACGGCGAGGAGCGCCCGGCCGAGGAAGCCGCCCTCACCAACCGCGACTACTTCTGGGACTGGGAAGATTAGTCAGGAGCTTGTGCTAGCATCCGCGCCGCCTTCGCCACTCCCGCGGCGCTCCATGCAGATCTACGACGACATCCTCGAGACGCTGGGCAACACGCCGCTGGTGCGGCTGCGGCGGTTCCACCCGGCTGGGGCGACGCTGGCCGCCAAGGTCGAGTACTTCAACCCCGGCGGCAGCGTCAAGGACCGGATCGGCACGGCGATGATCGAGGCCGGCGAGCGCGCCGGCCTGCTGCAGCCCGGCGGCACCATCGTCGAGCCGACCTCCGGCAACACCGGCGTCGGCCTGGCGATGGCCGCCAACCTGCGCGGCTACCGGCTGATCTGCACCGCGCCGGACAAGATCCCGGCGGAGAAGGTGGCGCTGCTCGAGGCGCTGGGCGCGAGCGTCGTCAAATGCCCCACCAACGTCCCTGCCGACGACCCCCGCTCCTATTACAAGGTGGCCGAACGGCTGCGTGACGAGGCGGGCGCCTACCTCCCCTACCAGTACTACAACCAGGCCAACCCCGAGGCGCATTACCACACCACCGGCCCCGAGATCTGGCGCCAGACCGACGGCCGCGTCACCCACTATGTGGTCGGTGTCGGCACCGGCGGCACCATCAGCGGCGCCGGCAAGTTCCTCAAGGAGCGCAACCCGGCGGTGCGCGTCATCGGCGTCGACACCGTCGGCAGCGTCTACGTCTACTACAAGCAGTACGGCAAGCTGCCGCCGCCCGAGCAGATCCACCAGTATCTGATCGACGGCATCGGCGAGGACTTCCTGCCCGGCTGCGTCTGGTGGGACGTCATCGACGAGGTGATCGCGGTCGACGACAAGTCGGCCTACCGCGCCGTGATGGAGCTCGCCAGGAAGGAGTCGATCTTCGTCGGCTCCTCGGGGGGCGCCGCCGCGGCCGGCGCCCGCCGCGTCGCCGAGTCGCTGCCCGCGGACGCCGTGGTGGTCACCCTCTTTCCCGACTCCGGCGAGCGCTACCTCTCGAAGCTCAATCAGACCTGGCTGCGCGAGCACGACCTGCTGGACGACGACCCCGACGATTAGCGCCGGCGGCGACAGGCACCAGCCCGAGCCCGGCCCGCGGCCAAATCACCGGCGGGCGCGGCGCTTGAACGACCAGGTGATGACGAAGCGGGCGACCTCGGCGCCGTCCGGGGCGCGGCCGATCGAGCGGGCGCGGACGGCCGCGGGCTCGCCGGTGGCGAGCGTCTCGGCGACCGCCGCGAAGATGGCGTCGCCGTCCTCGCAGGTGAAGGTGGTGAGCCCGGTGGCCTTCTTCTCGAAGCTCGCCTCGAGGGCGACGATCAGCAGGGCGGCCGGCGCCGGCGCGCTGCGGGTGGCCAGCATCGCCAGCGCGCCCGTGGACAGCTCGGCCGCCATGCTGAGGGCGGCGAAGTAGGTCGAACGGAAGGGGTTGGTGGTGCGCCAGCCGTAAGGCACTGTCACCACGCAGCGGCGGCGGTCGACCGCGCGCACGCGCAGCCCGGCCACCAGGGCCAGCGGCAGGCGCGACAGGAAGAACCCGCGCATCAACCAGGGCCGGGCGAGCCGCGCCGCCAGCGCCTCCGCCGGCCAGGCAGCGGTCGCTTGCAGGTGCTCTTCGCGGGCGCCGACTGCCGGCAGTGCCGGCAGCGCCGGCAGCGCGCCGGCAATCGGGAGGGTGGTTTCGCTGATCGGGCTCATCGCGCTTCCTGTCGGGCGCTCACGCGCCAGCCGGCGGCCACCGGGCTAAACCAGCTAGACCTCTAGCTTCTTCTGCGCGTTGCGGAACAGCAACCAGCAGATCACGCCGAACGCCGCCGCGCACAGGATGCCGCCCCACACGGGATCGTTCTTGAAGTCGCCGAAGGCGTGCCAGTGGTTGCCGAGGTCGATCCTCTCGAGCAGCGTCGGCTTCTCCATGCCGAGCACCGAATCGCCGAAGAAGGCGACCAGGGCGATCAGCACGCCGCCGAGCGAGCCGCCAGCCACCAGGCCGGTGGCGTACAGCATGCCGGAGGAGAGCTCGCTCTCCTCCTTGCGCTTCGCGACCTTGTCGGCCAGCGCCTTGACCATGCCGCCGATCCAGATGGGGAAGGTGGTCGACAGCGGCAGGTACGCACCCACCGCCCAGGACAGCGCGTGCGCGCCCGCCATCTGCGCCATGAAGGCGAGGGCGACGCCCACCAGGACCGGCGCCCAGGGCAGGTTCTGGGCCAGCAGCCCCTTGATGATGGTCGCCATCAGGGTGGCCTGCGGCGCCGCGAGCTTGGGGCCGCCGATGCCGTGCAGCTCGCCCATTGCATAGGTCTTGTCGAGCAGGAAGAGGGTGCCGCCGATGACCAGCGTCGACACCAGGACGCCGATGATGAAGCCGATCTGCTGGTAGCGCGGGGTGGCGCCGACCAGGTAGCCGGTCTTCAAGTCTTGAGAAGTCGCGCCGGCGTTGGCCGCCGCAATGCACACCAGGGCGCCGACGCAAAGCGCCACCGACTGGTACACGTCGCCGGTGCGCCCGACCAGCACGAAGACCAGGCAGGTCGCCATCAGGGTCGCGATGGTCATGCCCGAGATCGGGTTCGAGGAGGTGCCGATGATGCCGACGATGCGGCTCGAGACGGTGACGAAGAAAAGCCCGAAGACGACGACCAGCAGACCCATCAGCAGCGAGCCGGGGAACGAGCCGTGCGGGAAGTGCGGCAGCACGGTGATGATCAGGGCCAGCACCAGCGAGCCGACGACCACCACGCCGATGCCGAGGTCGTCCTCGGTGCGGATCTTCTTTGCTTCCCCGGCGCCGCCGCGCAGCGACTTCACCGACTCGCTGAAGGCCGAGACGATGGTCGGCAGGGTCTTGATCAGCGTCATCACGCCGGCGCAGGCGACCGCGCCGGCGCCGATGTAGCGGATGTAGGCGCGGTAGATCCACTCCGCGTGGGCGTGCCCGCCGCGCCACCCCGCCGAGAAGCCGAGGTCGGTCAGGTCCTTGACCAGGCGCTGCTCGGGCACCAGCCAGGAGATGAGCGGGATGAGCGCCAGCCAGGCCAGGACGCCGCCGGAGGCGAGCTCGCCGGCGATCTTGGGGCCGATGATGTACCCCAGGCCTAGGTACTCGGGGGTGACGTCGCTCTGCAGCGTGGCGTCGGGGATGACGCTGGCCGCCTTGGTGCGGAACCAGGTGGCGGTCTCGTTCCAGAGGCCCAGGATGCCGTAGAGGAACTTGTAGAACAGCGCCACGCCGACGCCGGCGAAGACCAGCCTCGCGAGGTCGCCGCCGCGCTCGCCGGCGATCAGCACGTCGGCGCAGGCCGTTCCCTCCGGGTACGGCAGCTTGCCGTGCTCCTTGACGATCAGCGCCCGGCGCAGCGGGATCATGAACAGCACGCCGAGGGTGCCGCCGACCGCCGACAGCACGAAGATGGTCATGTAGTTGAAGTAATCGGCGCCGTAAGCGAGGAAGAGGAGCGCCGGCACCGTGAACACGACGCCCGCCGCCACCGACTCGCCGGCGGAGCCGATCGTCTGCACGATGTTGTTCTCGAGGATGGTGGATTTGCCGAGCCGCTTGAAGACCGCGATCGAGAGCACCGCGATCGGCACCGACGCCGACACCGTCAGGCCGGCGCGCAGCGCCAGGTAGACCGTGGCGGCGCCGAACAGGATGCCGAAGAGCGCCCCCAGGACGATCGCCCTGGGCGTGAACTCCGCGACCTCTTGCGCAGCGGGAACGAAAGGCTCGAACTTCTCGGGGCTCGTCTCGGCCATTGGAACCTCCAAGCCAGCTGCCAGCTACGCGTCCTCGCGGTGGAAAGCCGGCCGCGATGCTACGACGGACCGCCGGCAGGCGCAACCGGCCGGCAGCCGCAGGCGGTCGGCGCTAGAGCCAGCCCCCGTAGATCTCCGGGCGGCGGTCGCGCCAGAACAGGCGGCGGGCGGTCGAGCCGGCGCAGCGGGCGAGGTCGACGTCGGCCAGCAGCAGGTCTTCCTCCCGCGACCCGGCGCGCGCGACCACCGTGCCCTCGGGATCGACGACGAACGACTCGCCGCTGAACTCGAGGCGGTCCTCGCGGCCGACGCGGTTGACCAGCGCTGCGTAGTAGCCGTTCTGGAAGGCCGCGGCGCGCACCTCGGCCTCGAACAGCCCCTCCGGCCACTCGCCGACCGTGCCGGCCTGCGGGATCACCACCAGCTCGGCGCCGGCGACTCCCAGGCCGCGCATCACCTCGGGATAATGGCGGTCGTAGCAGACGGCGACCCCGATACGGCCGGCGCGGGTGGCGTAGACCGGCAGCCGCCCGCCCGCCGCGGGAGGCGGGGCGGGCTGATAGTAGCTCTGCTCGTGGAAGCCCTCGTAGTCGGTGATGTGGAACATCCGGGTCACCCCCAGCAGGCTGCCGTCGGCGTCGATCACCGGCGAGCTGTCGAAGCGCCGGCCGGACGCGTCCAGCTCGTAGAGGTTGAACACCGTGGTCAGGCCGAGCCGGCGGGCTTGCTCGGCCAGCCGCTCGGTGACCGGCCCCGGCACCGGCTCGGCCAGCGACAGGGCCTCCCGGTCGCCGGCGCGCTGCGGGAAGAAGCGGTCCAGGATCACCTCGGGGAAGGCGACGAGGTCGGCGCCGCCGCGCTTGGCCTGCTCCATGGCGGCCAGGCAGCGCTCGAGGTTGGCGGTGCGGTCGGGGCCGGCGGCGAGCTGGGCGAGAGCGATGCGCATGGCGGTCAGATGGCGGTCAGGTCCGGTCGAGGTGCGCCGTGTCGGAGTCACCCATCTCGATGGCCCCGCCGGCCCCGCCGGAGCCGCCTGGGAAGTACTCGCGCCAGCGCCGCGACACCAAAGCCGCGGTGTCGGGATCGGCGCGCAGCTCGCGCGGGAAGCCTGGCTTCAAGCGCGCGTCGATGACGACCGGCGGCTGGTAGGCGAGGTGATTGCGCACCACCGTGGCCGCGGCGGCATGGACGTCCGCCGCCGGCTCGAAACGGGTGAAGGTGGTCCACAGGAAGTTGATCGGGCTCGCCGCCGCCCGCCGCGGCTCGTCGGTCAGCACCAAGAGCTGCCAGCCGGCGAAGGCCGGGTGCGCGGCGAAGCGGGCCGCGGCCCTCGGCTCCTCGGCGAACGGCGGCCCGCCCAGCACCAGGCAGCCGGGGCTGAAGACCAGCGCTTCGCCGAGCCCCCGGGGCACCTCGCCGCGGCCCGGCGCGAGCTCGCGCGGCAGCTCGCGGACCGGATCGCCGAGGCCGAGCCAGACCCCCTTCGAGCCCTCGTTGACGCGCGGGCCGGTATAGTCGAGCGTGTCCATCGAGGTGTTGCCGAAGACGTAGAGGTCGGTCTCGGGGCGGGTGCGCTCGAGGACGTGGGTGAGGGTGGCGCGGAAGTCCTTGAGGTCCACCGCGCGGTCGGTGACCAGCAGGAACTTGGTCAGCGACAGCTGTCCCTCGCCCAGGATGCGGAACGCCGACGCCATCGCCTCGCGCGCGTAGCGCTGCTTGACCACCGCCGCCGCCAGCGAGTGGTAGCCGGTCTCGCCGTAGGACCAGAGCGCCTCGACCGCCGGCATCACCAGCGGAAACAGCGGCGAGAGCAGCTCCTGCAGCAGGTCGCCGAGGAAGAAGTCCTCCTGCCGCGGCTTGCCCACGACCGTTGCCGGATAGATGGCGTCGCGGCGGCGGGCCAGCCATTCCACCTCGAAGACCGGATAGTCGTGGCGCAGGGAGTAGTACCCGTAGTGGTCGCCGAAGGGCCCTTCGGGGCGGCGCACCCCGGCGGGCACCCTGCCGGTCAGCGCCAGCTCCGCGAACGCCGGCACCGCGCGGCCGTCCGGCCCGGGCATCATCTTCAGCCGCCGGCCGGCGATGAGCGAGGCCAGCATCAGCTCGGGCACGTTCTCGGGCAGCGGCGCGACGGCGGCGAGGATGAGCGCCGGCGGTCCGCCCAGCCACACGCTCGCCGGCAGGCTCTCGCCCCGCGCCTCGGCCGCGGCGTGGTGAAAGCCGCCCCCCTTGCCGATCTGCCAGTGCATGCCCGTGGTCCGCGGGTCATGGACCTGCAAGCGGTACATCCCCAGGTTGTGACCCTTGCCGGCGGGGTGCTCGGTGTAGACCAGCGGCAGGGTGATGAAGGGGCCGCCGTCCTCGGGCCAGGTGGTGAGCACCGGCAGGCGATCCAGCCGCACGTCCCGGGTGACCGTCTCCATGACCGTCCCGGCCGGCCGCCGCGCCCGGCGGTCGACGCCGATGCGCAGCGCCTCCCGCGCCAGGTCGCGCGCGCCCCACAGCTTGCGCGGCGAGGGCGGCAGCAGCGTCTCGGCCAGCTCGACCAGCCGCCGCACCAGCCGGAACGGCCGCTTGC
>DASZHY010000273.1:0-12676 GCA_035949675.1 Thermoanaerobaculia bacterium | reverse complement strand
AGCAGGCAAGAGACCGGCCGCGATCTTGATCTGGACGAGCATCGCATTCTCGCTCTGGCACCTCTCGGCTGTCTCGCTGAAGACCGGCTTCGACCTGCCGGCGGCGCAGATCCCCGTCTTCATGGTGAACGCCGCGGTCATGGGTGCGGGCTGGGGGCTGCTGCGGCTCATCTCCGGCTCGGTGATCGTCTCGAGCGTGAGCCATGGCCTATGGAACGGGCTCGCCTACGTTCTCTTTGGCTACAGCGTCAAGATCGGCGCGCTGGGCAGGCGGTCACTTTCGCGGCCGGATAGGCCTTCAGCGCCGCATCCTTCACCGCGGCGGGGCAGGCCGCGGTCGCCGCCGCCAGGCTTCCGGGCGCGGTCAGCAGCAAGGCGACGGCAAGCAACACGAACAGGACGGTACGGCTCGACATGGCTGAGCTCCTTTCTCGGCAGTCAGTGGATCGCCGCCGCTGCCGCAACGCGGACCTTCACCGCTCCTCGAAGACGTACTGGTGCTGGGAATCGCGCAGCACCAGCGTTCGCCTGGCGCCCTCGCCGACGACGAAGTCGAAGCCTTCCATCCCCGGCGCGATGGTGATGAACGAGATGCTGCCGTCGGGGTTCTTGCGCGACGCGACCTCGCTCTTCCACTCCCCGAAGTCGAACGACGTGGCGCCGCCCGGCCGGCTCACCGCGATCTCGCCGAGCGCCGCGTTCTCGTACCGCGGGGCGAGCTTGGCGCTCGGCGCGGGGTCGGCGGGGATGGTGAGCAGCTTTCGCTCGGCGGCGAGTTGGGCGTAGTACGTGTCAGCGGCGGCGGCGAGCTGCGCATCGGCCTCGGGATGGCCGTCGAACAGCACCTCCAGCAGCTTGCGGCGAAGCTGCGTGCGCAGGATCGAGCCGGGGTCGCCATTGGTGAGGATGACGGCGCCGACGTTGCTCCCGGGCAACCAGATCATGTCGCTGTGGTAGCCGATCATGTCGCCGCCGTGGTGAACGACCGGTACGCCAAAGGTTGAGTCCACCATCAGGCCCATGCCATAGGTCTCCTCCTTGCCGATGGCGACCTGTGGGGCGCGGCGCGCGAGCAGCGGCTCCTTCGGGATGTACGTCCTGCCGTCCTGCAGGCGGCCTTCGGCGAGCTCCATCGCGACATAGCGCAGCATGTCCCCCACGTTGCTCCAGGCGGCGCCTGCCGGGCGCAGGGGGATAACCGCGTAGTTGACCTCCATGACCGCGTGCGCCGGCTTGCCGTCGACGTCGGGCGAATGCGCGCCGGCGTGGTCCGCGGCCAGGGCGCGAGAGAAATCGAAGGTGGTCGCGTTCATCCCCAGCGGGTCGAAGACGTAGGTCTGCATCGCCTTGTCGTACGCCGCGCCGAGCTCGAGCTGGGGGAAGAGGACGTGCCCGGCGGTGAAGCCGCCGGCGCCCGCCATCGGGTTGGAGTACTGGAACAGCTCGCCGAACTTGCTCGTCGGCTGCATGGTGCCGAGCGTGGCGAGGGCGCCCTCCGGTGTCAGGCCGGCGAACTGGAAGATCCACTCCAGGTCCTGGCGCGGCAGGCCGGTGCAGGCGCAGATCAGGTGCTTGACGAGCACCCGGCGCGTGGTGTCCGCGTCGCCCAGGCGGAAGCTCGGCAGGAGGCTGGTGACGGGCGTCTCCCAGGTGAGCCGGCCCTCGGCGACCAGCTTGGCGAGCAGCAGCGTGGTCAAAGCCTTGGTGTTGGAGGCGATCATGAACAGCGTGTCGGCGTCAACCGCCTCCGGGCTGCCCAGCTCGCGCACGCCGAAGCCGCCCGCGAAGACGACCTTGCCGCCCTGGACGATGCCCACCGCCACGCCCGGCACGCCGAGCTTCTTGCGCCCGGTCTCGACGAAGCGCTCGATCTCGGCGAGCCTCGCCTCGTCCAGGCGGTGCGCGGTCTTGCCGGCGAACGACTCGCGCGTGTACCCCTTGGGGAACAGCCGATCGGAGACCAGGACCACCTGGGCAAGGCGCTTCTCCCCCTCCGGTTGCGAGAAGTCGTAGATCGCCACCGTCCACCGGCCGCCGGCGTAGCGCGTCGTAACCCGCACGTCCCGCCGCTCGTTGGGCGACGTCTGGTACTGGTAGAAGCGCTGCTTCGTCCAGCCGAAGCGGTCCGGCCGATCGTTGACCACCTGCAGTGGCCACTTCGCCTCCGGCTTGTAGACGGCCCACGCGGCCGCCACGGCCGCATCGGCGTCCTTGGCCTCGAGGTCGACGAGGGCGATCCACGAGTCGCGGGCCGGCGCCTCCAGAATGGTCGCCGGCCCACGCACGCTCACCGACCACCCCGCGGGGGCGAGGAAGGTGTTGCCGGCGACCGTCGTCATCGGCGTGTCGGCAGCGAGGAGCCGCGCCGTGCCGGCGGTCGCGCTTGGCACCGCAGGAGCGGTGCCTGCGGTGGGCACGGCGGCAGCTGGGCCTGCGGACGACACCGCGGCAGCGGTGCCCTTGGCGGGCGTCGCCGCGGCAGCGGTGCCCGCGGCGGACAGCGCCGCGGCAGCCGTGCCGACAACGGCGGCGGGCGCCGCCAGCGCCGATCCGGCGCCGGTCAGCAGCAAGAGCAGCAGGACGATGAGTTTTCTCATGCTCATGATGGAAACGCGAGCCCCCATGAATGATCATCCAAAGGTTGGCCTCGCCGCGGCGAGGCGTGCGCTTAGAACCGCTCGAACCGGTATGCCAGCTCCGGGCCCCCTTCCCCTTCGTACGCGAGCTGGGCGATGAGCAGAGCGAACGGCTCTGTCCACCGGGCGATCCGCAGCGGTCCAGCGTCGATCGGATCGAAACCCACGCCGCGGATCAGCTCGGCCGCCACCCGTTTGCCGGCCGGCTCGTCGCCACAGTACACCAGGCTGGGTCGGGTGGCTTTGCGCCGGTGCTCGTAGACGCCGAACAGCACCTCGCTGGGAACGGTGTTGAAGGCGCTGACGAGCCGCGCCCTTGGAAACCTTTTTGCCAGCTCCTCCGCGCCCGAGGAGGTATGGGCGACGACGAGCTCGGTATTGTCGGCGTTCATGGGCAGCGAGCAGCTCACGATGGTCTTGCCCGCCAGGTCGCCCGCCTGTTGCAACACGTCGTCGATCCGCGACCAGTGCACGGCCAGCAACAGCGCGTCCGCCTCCGCCGCCGCCTCGCCCGGCGTGCCCGCCCGCGCATTCTCCCCCGCCTCCCGAGCGAGCTTCTTCAACTTCTGCTGGCTGCGAGCGTAGCTGAAGGTCACCTCGTGTCCGGCACGCGCGAAGAGCGTCCCCAGCTTGGCCCCCATCAATCCCGAACCGAGAATGCCGACTCGCATGCTGCTCGATCCTCCATCGTCAGGATGCTACCACCCGCTGCCCGCCGATGCCGCCGAGGCTGCCGGTGGCGCCGATGCCGCCGGTGCCGCCGGCCCCGCCGCCGGCCTGGTCCGCCACCTTCGGCGGCGGCAATGCCGCCCGCCGCGCCAGCTCGGGATCGCGCCAGTAGGGTATCCGCTCGCCGCGGATCGGCGCACAGCCCGCGACGTAGATCAGCGCCTCGCCGTCCGGCAGCCGCCGCACCTCGTCGGCCGAGAGCAGCGGTCTCCCCGCCTCGGCCTCGGTTTCGGTCCGCCGGCCGCCGAACAGCCCGCGGTCGCGGCTCTCCCGCCGGAACTCGACGGTCCGCCTGCCGGTCATCTCCGACAGCAGCTTCGCGGTGGCGACGTCGTTGGCGCCGTAGGCGACCTGCACGCCGCAGTTGGCGCCGATGCTCTGGTGCTCGCCGTAGATCTGGAACAGCTGCTCGAGCGACTGGATCGAGATGAAGACCCGGACCTGGTAGCCGCGGAAGAAGCCGATGCCGCGGTGCAGGAAGTCGAGCTTGCCCAGCGCCGTGAGCTCGTCGAGCATCAGCAGCACCGGCCGCCGGCCGGCGCGCACCTCCCTGGTCAGCTGCCGGGTGATCTGGTTCAGCACGATCCGCAGCAGCGGCCGCACCCGGTCCAGGTCCGAGGGCGCCACCGTCAGGTAGACCGCGACCGGCCGCTCACCCGCGATCAGGTCCTCGCCGCGGAAGTCGCTGCGCGCCGTGTTGCCGCAGACGACCGGATCCTCGAACAGCACCAGCTTCGATTGCGCCGTGGCCAGCACGCCGGTCGCCGTCCGCGGGTCCATGCCCAGCATCCGGCTCGCCGCGCTCGCGACCGTCGGATGCGTTCTGCTCATCGCCCCCGTCGCCCGGTCCACCCAGCCGCGGTTGCCCTCGCGGTCGTGCACCTCCGTCCGCATCGTCTCCCAGGTCGCCGCCGGCTGGGGCGCGCTGAGCAGCCGCAGGCAGGCGCCGAGCGACGGCTGCGGCTCGGTGTAGACCACGTGCAGGATGGCGCCGGTCAGCAGCGCCCGCGCCGAGTCCTCGAAGAACCGCTCGGCGCCCACCGCCTCCTTGCCCTCCGGGTTCACCAGCACGTCGGCGACGTCCTGCGCCGCCGCCACGTCCTCCGGCGAGCGTGGAATGGCCAGCAGCGGGTTGTAGCTCGCCGAGCCCTGCCTTAGCGTCGGATCGAAGCGGATCGCGCACTCCCCCTGCGTGTGGCGGTAGCCCGCCGTCTTGGCCCACAGCTCGCCCTTGATGTCAAAGGCCAGCGCCGAGCCGCGCCAGCGCAGCAGCGTCGGGATCACCAGGCAGCTCGACTTGCCGGTGCCGGAAGGCGCGTAGACCAGCGCGTGGCGGTCCTTGCGGTCGACGAGCAGGCGCTTGCCCAGCCGGCCGACGACGATGCCGCCCTCGCCGTCCGCGAGCAAACCGGCCGCCGCCGCCTCGCGCGCCGAGGCCCAGTGGCTCGACCCGTGGAGGTCGCCGGCGCGCCGCAAGCGGCCGAGGCTCAGCAACCCGTAGGCGCCCGCCGCGACGAAGCAGGCGAGCATGCCGGCGCCGCCGATCGCCTCGCCCCTGCCGAGCACGCCAGCCACCCGCGGCAGCCGCCCGTAGGCGTGGACCCAGACGACGATGCGCAGCGGGCTGTAGAGCGGCCCCAGGCTGCCCAGGAGCAGCGGCAACGCCACCGGC
This sequence comes from Thermoanaerobaculia bacterium, assembly GCA_035949675.1. GTDB lineage: Bacteria > Acidobacteriota > Thermoanaerobaculia > Multivoradales > UBA5704 > JASLEW01. Next base: position 7,639 of record DASZHY010000273.1, on the reverse strand, counting down.
GCCAGCAGCAGCGCCCGCCGCCGCGCTCCCTTGCGGAGCAGCAAGCAGACCCCCGCCGCCAGCGCCGCCAGGAGAGCCGCGAGCAGCCAGCGGTCCGGATACCACGGCCGCAGCAGCCACGGCCTGCCGAGCCGCGGCGACCAGCCCAGCCGCCACGCCGCGTAGCTGCCCGCGAGCCAGCCGCCGTCGGCGGCGCCGAGCGCCAGCAAAGCCGCCATCTGCCAGCCGACCGCCGCCCGCGCGCCGCGCGGTGCCGGCAGGCTGTAGAGCGTCTCCTCGCGGTGCTCCGCGTCGCTCACCGGTGCGCCAGCGCCGCCAGCGCCGCGAGATGGAAACGATGCAGGCGCAGCCCCGGGAAGCGGTCGTCGTTGGCGACGAGCACCGGCACCAGCCAGCCGCGCACCGCCGCCGCCGGCACCGGCCCGAAGTAGCGGCTGTCGTACGATCGCGGATGGTAGGGGGCGAACAGCCACAGCTCGCCCGGCGCGACGCGGCAGCGTCCGAAGGGCGCGTGCGCCAGCGGCCGCCCCGCCGAGTCGCGCGGCAGCGGCCGCGATGCCGCCACCGCGCGGCCGTTCACCACCAGCCCGCCGGCGCCGAAGGCCACCTCGTCGCCGGCGGCGGCGAGGACCAGCTTGCCGAGCGCCGCCGCGCCGCCCGCCGCGCCGGCGCCGCACGGTCCGCCGCCCAGGTAGCCGCGCCGCCTGGCGAGCTCCGCGCCCGCCGCCGGCGCGCAGGCCAGCACCAGGTCGCCGCGCACCGGTTCGCGCTCGAGCCAGCCGCGCGGGATCTCTATATAAAGTCCGCGCGGCAGGCTGGGGCTGGTGTTGAACCGCCCGAGCCCCAAAAGCGCCGCGGCGCCCAGCACGACGCCGGCCGCCGCCCACGCCTTCATGGCGGCCCGTCCCTCACGCCGAGGAACCCCCCGCGCCGGCACCCGCGCCCGCCGGGGCCTCGGACCTCGCCCACGAGCGCCGCACCGACAGCGACGCCTGCCGGAACGCCGCCCGCGCGCAGTGCCTCGACACCACCGCCTCGCGCAGCAGGCGCAGCACGCCCAGCGTTTCCCGGCTGATCCCCCAGCTCCTGACCAGGCGCAGCGTCCGCCCGAGCAGCGCCGCCGCGCTGCCGAACTCGCCGCCCGCCACCTGCAGCTCGGCGCGGTCGATCGCGACCATCGTCAGGTGGATCTGCATGCCCAGCTCCTCGAACCCCGCCCAGGCGCGCTCGTAAGACCGCCGCGCCTGGTCCAGCTCGTGGAGCGAGCGGTCGATCCTGCCCTGCAGCCAGGCCCGCGACAGGCTCGCCACCGCGTCGCCGTTGAACCGCTGGTACAGGCCGGCGCTCCTGCCGACCTCCGCGCGCGCTTCCCACCCCTGCCCGGCATCGTTGAGGTACCAGGCGAGGCTGTGATGCGCGGCCAGCTCGAGGTGCGGATCGCGGCAGCCGTCGATGTCCGGGATCGCCCTGCGCACCAACCGTATGCCCCGCTCGGGATGGAGGTAACCGATCGCCTCGGCCCTGGCCACCAGGGACCGTGCCGCCAGGTGCGGCTCGCCGACCCTGCGGTACGCCTGCTCGGCGCGCTGGAACGCCTTCGCCGCCTCCTCGAAGCGCCCCAGGGTCTGCCAGTGGCTGCCCTGGTAGTCCAGCAGCTGCCCCTCGAGCAGCAGGTCGCCGCTGCCGACGCTCAGCTTGCGCGCCGCCTGCCGCAGCAGCTGCGCCGCCTCCTCGGGGCACGACGCCAGCCGCTTCGCGTTCGCCGCGATCGCCAGCGCCTCGCCCTGCAGATCCGCCAGCGCCGAGGCGGGATAGCGCGCGGCGTCGAGACGCTCGGCGATCGCCAGGCCGAGCTCCGCGATCGCCAGGCCCTCGCCCGGCTCCCGCCACAGCTCCTCCCGGTAGTCGCGGAACAGCGCCTCGAGGACGCCGGCCGTCCGGTGCTTGCGCGAGTTGCGCACGATCGTCAGCCGCCGCCCGGGCGGCAGGTCGCGCAGCGCGGCCCACAGGCGCGCGCCCGCTTCGAGGTCCGCCAGCCTGGCGCCGATGAGCACGGCGCTCTTGACGATCGCCGCGTCGAACGCCGCGTCGAACGCCGCGTCGAAGGCCGCCGACTCTTGCCGCTCCCGCAGCAGGTGCTCCCGGACCCGCGTCCGGCACGGGCCGCAGCCTGCCAGCAGGTGCTCGACGACGCGCCGGCAGGCCTCGGGCGACAGCCTCCTCGCCAGCAGCTCCTCCACGTCGGTCGCGTCCAGATGCCGGTCATCCTGGCTGAGCACGAGCGTTCTCCCGGGGAGCGTAATTCGCCATTCGCATTAGAGTTGCTCGGCGACCCCGTTTCCGGGACAGCCCCTGCCGGCCCGCTGGCGGCAATCGCCGGCGCCTTCCCGTCCCCCTGACCCAACCAGCTCACACCTCTCTAGTAGATAGGCGATCAGGTGTTTTAGCCGAAAGGAGGAGTGATGAGATTGTCGAGTCGCTGGACCCGAGGTGCCGCGGCCGTCGCGGCCTGCACCCTGGCGCTCACCCTGGCAGCAGCCGCCGCCGCCGTCGCATCGCAACCGATCGTCAAGGGAGTCGACGTGTGGATGACCGTCGCCGGCCGCTCGCACACGAGCTTCGCCAACGAGCCGATCCCGGCGGGCTTCTTCTGCGACGGCTCGAGCCCCTTCACCGGCACGATCACCTTCAAGGGCGTGCCGCTCGCGGTAACCCCCGGCAAGGGCTTAGGCGGCATCGACACGGCCGTCCGCCGCCTCGACGACGCGGTCTTCAACGAGCGGGGGGAGGCCAGCACACGGATCCAGCTCATGGCCCTCTCGCTCGCCAGCACCGAGCCGATCGCGACGAGCTGCGGCAAGTACGACGTCGCGGTCGCCCTGGCGCCCGGAGAGCAGCCGGTCACCACGATGAGGATCTTCAGCTCCGACGTGCTCGGCGGGACCTACTCGGCGCCGCTGGCCATCAACGTCAAGGTCACCTTCATCCCGGTCGCCGGCAACCACGGCGTCCGCCGTGAGCTCACCCGCCGCGTCGATCTCGGTCCGGCCGACCACTCCGTGTGGGCCTACGTCTCGACGCCGCGCTACGGCGACGGGACGATGATCGACACCGACGGCGATGGGCGCCCGGACACGGTGCTGCCCAAGGCCTCGAACTTCCTGGCCGGAGTGGCGCCCGCGGTCTTGCGGCGAGACCCGGCGAAGCCGGTGCCCGTCCAGATCAACCCGACCGCCTGCCAGGACTACGGGCAGTCGCCGCCCGCCGGCTTCACCTGCCCGGTCGGACAGTGCCCGTACCCGACGTGCCACTGCAGCCAGGGCAGCACCAATCCCTACGAGTCGTCGACGGGCTGCACCAACGATCACCTGCACTGCGTCTGGGTTTGCATCCCCGGCGGCGGCGGCGGGGGCTAGGATCACGAGCCCCCGCGCCGCATGAGGCGAGATCTGCTGCCGGCGGCCCGCCACGGCCGCCGGCACGCTCTCACGCTCCCCGGCACGCCGGCTGCCCACCGCCCCACCGCTCCATCGCTCTCCGTTTCGTCGATTGCTCCGGATTCGGGCGTTCCGGTAAGATCGCCGTCGTGCCCCGGCAGCGCACCCACCGCTCGACCATCTCGCTCCCACCCAAGCTCCGCAACCGCCTCGAAGCGCGGGGAGCGCGGAGCGACAAGAGCCATGGGCCCTACAACTACACCCGCCAGCTCGCCCGCACCCTCGAGCTCTACGACTCGGTCCTGATCAAGAGCGATCCGCGCCAGACCCGCGACATGCAGGAGGACGACTACGAGCTGGTCGTCGCGGTGCTCACCGACCCGCTGGCGCTCGAGAGCTTCCACATCGTGCGCCTCGGCGATTTCCTCTTCGATCTCCCGGAGTTCCGCGCCCGGGCGCGCGAGCGCGGCATCGACGCGCAGCAGTTCCGCGACCAGCTCAACGCCTTTGCCTACGCCGAGAAGCTCCACCTGGTCGACGCCGCACAGGTGCGCAACGCGCCGCCGCGGGCCCCCGAGCCGGCGAGCGGACCGCGGGCGCGCCGGAAGACCCGGTAGCCCACCCCCCGCCGCACTTTCCAGCGGCTCGCCCTTCGTGTTATGGTCTTGACCATTACGAAGAGGCGCTAGGCTCCCCGACCAGCATCCGACCATGCAACCGCCATCTCGCATTGCCGAGCCGGGAGCGGCCGAGATCCTGGATCTGCTCAAGGCCGCGCGTCCGAAGCTGTGCCGGCTGCTGGCCTCCCTGGACGTCCCGGTCGAGGATTCCGAGGACCTGATCCACGATTCGCTCGTCGCCCTGCTCGACCACTGGCAGGAGATCGTCGGCGTCGTCAACCCCGAGGCCTGGCTGCTCGGCACCTTGCGCATCACCATCCTGCAGTACTGGCGCCGGCGCAAGCGGCAGCGCCGCATGCTGCTGCTGCTGTCGCGGGTGCTGGCCGCGAGCGAGCCCCCGCCCCAGGAGCGCCAGGACGCCGCCCGCGACGTCGCGGCGCTCACCGCCGACCTCTCGCCGCGCGACTGCCTGATCCTCGGCACCTGCCATGGCGACGTGCTCAAGCCGCGCGAGGCCGCCGAGATCCTCGGCTGCCAGCCCGACTCGGTACGGAAGCTCTCGCGTCGCGCCCTCGCCAAGGTCCGCCGGCAGCTCCCGGCGCCGCCGGCCGCCCGCTCCACGCGCTCCACCGCCGCGGGCCCGCACAAGCCGCCCGCAACGAGGCCGACGAGGCGCCGACCATGACCAACCGCCGCCGCTCCGAACGCCTCATCATCACCCTGCCGCCCGATGTCATCGACCGCCTCAAGTCCCGCGGTGCGCGCAGCGACAAGACCCACGGGCCCTACAACTACACGCAGCAGCTCACCCGCACCCTGGAGCTCTACGAGTCGGTCGTCGTCAAGAGCGATCCCCGCGACACCCGCTCCCTGCCCGAGGACCACTACGACCTGATCCTCGGCCTGCTGCGCGACCCGCAGAAGCTCGAGGCGTTCCACATCCATCGCCTGGGCGACTTTCTCCTCGAGGTGCCGCTCTTCGCCGAGCGCGCGCGGGCGATCGGCCTCGACCCCGAGCAGCTGGCGAAGACCCTCAACGCCTACTCCTACGCCGAGAAGCTGCACCTCGTCGACGCCGCCCAGATCCGCAACGCCCCGCCGCCGCCCAAGGGTCGCGCCGGCTGAGCGGGCGCATCCAGGAGGAGCAGGAGGAGCACAGCGATGCGCGCATCCGACGTCATGATCCCGCTGTCCAGCGCCGAAGCCCTGGTGCTGTTCGACTTCCTCACCCGATTCGTGAACCGTGACGTGTTGGCGATCGCCGATCAGGCCGAGGCCAGGGTGCTATGGAACGCCCAGGCCTGGCTCGAGACGCAGCTGGTGGAGCCTTTGCGGCCCGACTACGACGAGCTGCTCGGAAAAGCCCGTGATGAGGTAAGGGATCGGGACGACCAGCCCTGACGGTTGAGCCGCACCGGCCGGCACCTCGGGGTTCCAGAGGCGCCGTTGCCGGCGGGGCTCATGACCAATCAAGCCGGCAGGGCGAGGCTCTCGGCGAGCTCGCCCGCTGGCTCGGGCCCGTCTTCGCCCTCGCCCGGTGACGAGGCGTCGGGCGCCCCCCCGGGCTCGGCCCTGCCGTTCCAGGATGCCGCCGCCGCCTCGATCGTGCTGCAGGCCTCCGTCGCTTCGTCGCACCGCGGACAGGCGATCACCCACAGTTGCGTGATGGCTTCGACAGCGGCAGGGCCGGCGACCGGCGGCTGACCGCATCTCCAACAGGGTTTCAAGATTTCCATCAATACCCCCAGGCAAAGCAACACCGATGAATTTTTAAATGCAAATATCGCGCCGCGAAGGGCGTTCCTGCGCCACGTCCTGACCTGCCAGGTGGAGCAAAGGCTGCCCCTCGACGCCCGAAAGCGCTTGACAGCTCCCTCCGCGGGGCCGTACCTCGGCGTGTAGCCGGCGTGAATCGCGAGCACCGCCTAGCCTGGTTCATGGCCCGTTCAGGTCGTGGCGCCGCGGCAACGAGGCGGCGAGCTTGGGCGCATCTTGGGGGCAACCGAGCATCTTCATTAGACCATGAGTAGTGCTTGACATTGAATGTTCCGATATGTAGTGTGTAAAGCCGGGTACGAGAGCCGGGGAGAAGGAATGTCCGCATCGCCTTCCCGCTGTCTCACACGCTGGGCTTGAGATCGGGACCTACCATGGCCAGCATCAGGATCTATATCTCTGTTTCCGCTGATGACCGAGATCGCATTGTCGCCGCCGCCATGGCCCTCGGAATGAGCGCTGCGGGCTGGGTGCGCCGGCAAGCGTTGAGCGTCACGGCAGGCGGCTTATCGTTGCCAGCGCCGCTTCCAGGGCCGCCGTCTCGGCCCTCCGCCAAGCGCCGCTGCATGCACACCTGGCTTGCCGAGGAACAATTTGCAGCTCTCGTCGAGCATGCCCGCGCCTGCGATCTGACGGTCAGCGCCTTTATCCGTGCAGTGTTATTTGACGGCAATCTCAACGCGCGCCGTCCATTCCTCCGCTCGGCGATCGTCGCCATCCATCGTGCCGGCAGCGACCTCAGCCATCTGGTCCAGCTGGCCGGTGGCGGCACTCTCCTTTCTCCGGACACTCTGCGTGCGGTTTCCGCGCTCCGGCAGGAGGTCCACACGCTGCGCGATGCGCTGCTGACTGCCGATGCAGCCGCCGCTTCGAAGCCTCCAGCATGATCGTCTTCTGGGGCGGCCGCCGCAACGCGCGCGGATTGCGCACCGGTCTCAGCAAGGATTTCAGCAGGCTCGTCGCCTACCTGGTGCGGGGCTCCCAGGATGCCAATCGCGTCGCTTGGATCTCAACCCGCAATCTCGATGGCGTGGAAGAACCAGCGCGCGTCGTCCAGATCATGCGGGCCTATGCAAGCGAGCTCTCGCGCGCCGAACAACCCGCCTATCATTTCGGCCTCAGCTTGCGCGTCTCCGAGCACCTCGGTCGCGAGCAATGGGAGCAGGCTGTCGACCGTGTCCTGGAAGGGCTGGGCCTCGGCCGCCACCAGTCCCTGATCGTGGCCCACGGCGACACTGGCAACGAGCACGTCCATCTCGTGGTCAATCGGGTCGCGGACGGCGACCAAACGTGGACCTGCGCCTTCGACGTGATCAAGGCGTACCGAGCTGTCCACCATGTCGAGAGCGATTTCGGCTTGACGCACGATGCGAACGGCCTTGGGTCTGTCCCGGACCTCACCTCAGGCGCCTACCTGGCGACCGTCCACACCGGCCGCCAGCCGCTCTGCGACCGCATCCGCGACCAGGCCGCCGGCGCCTTCGCCGAGGCCGCCGGCTGGCAGGACCTCGAGGCGCGGCTCGCAACCCGTGGTTTTCGTCTCGAGCCCGCCGCCGGGCACCACCCGGGTGTCGTCGTCACCGATGGCGCGCATTTCACCTCCCTCTCCCGCGTCGACCGATCGCTCTCCGGCCCCAAGCTCGCCCGCCGCTTCGGCGAGACGTTCGAGGACCACCGCCGAGCGCACCCTGAGCCGCCTGCCGCCCTGGCGCCCGCGCCGGAAGCCGCCCCGCGGGCCGCCGGCAGCCTCGAGCATCGGGCAGCGGCGCTGCTCGACCGCATCGCCGCGACCTTGGCAACCTTTAC
>DASZHY010000272.1:0-7057 GCA_035949675.1 Thermoanaerobaculia bacterium | reverse complement strand
CGAACGAAATGAGTGCCTGCCGAGGTCCCGTCGGTGACCCACAATTGCGTGCCATCGAGAAAGAAGAGGGGGCCGGGAGCGGCTGTTTGTCCGGCGAGCGCTGTCCCCGCCAAGGTCGTCTGCTGGAATCGCGAACTGGCGATGGTGGGGAATTGCGCGAAGCGGTGAAGCCGGAGCGTTCCCTCGCGCGTGCCGTCGCTGCGCACGAGCGAGTAGGAATCGGTCTGCGTGGTCAGCAGCAGCGCGTCGCCGGCGGCGGCCGTGCCGACGAACGCCTCGCCGTAGGGTTGGAAGCCGCAGATCCCGAGATCGGCGCAGAAGTCCGCGACCCGCAGCGTGCCGCGCGGGGTCCCGTCGGTGCGCCACAGCATCGGGGCATGCGCCTCCTGAAGCACCAGCAGCCAGAGCTCCCCTTTCCAGACGATGCTGTCGACCACCGCCACCTGGCAAAGTCCCGGGCAGAGCTCCTTGACGAGGGTCTCATGGCCGGGGACTCCGTCAGTGCGCCACAGCTCGCTCTGGCGGTCGCCGTCGCCGGCAACGAAGAGGAGAAAACCCGACAGGAAGGCCAGCGGCGAAGCTCCGGAATCGCAGGTGCCAGGGCAAAGGTCGGTCAGCCGGTAGGTTCCTTCGGCGGTCCCGTCGGTCCGCCAGAGCTCCTGCCCGTGCTGCGGGTCGGTGGCCGGGAAGTAGGCGATCCCGTCGTGCTCGACGCCCAGGAGCATCTCGGAGAGATAGTCCCCCGCCGGACCCGTATTGAGGTCGGCGACCAGGTGCGGGGCGGCGGCCGCGTCCCGGGCGAGACCGGCGAGGCCGGCCAGGGCGAGCAGGGCGAGGACGACCAAGCTGCGCCCTGGCGCTCCAAGCGGCGCGCACCGGCGAGGCTGCCGGACGCAACGTGGAGTCGCGGGTGCTGTGGCTTCTTCCATGACGGAGCCTCCTATCGCGTTCCGACCAGCCGCCGTGCTCTGAGGCCTCGAGTAAAGCATAGATTTTCTATGTACTGAGTGCAAGGGCTCCCCTGGCGCGTCGCGAAGCGAAGCGCGAACGGGGGCGCGGCCGGCGCCCTCGCGCGGTCGCCTGGTACTTCAGGACGCACGTCGAGGCCGGCATGGTCGGCATGGCCGGCATGGTCGGCACGCTTGCCTCGGGGCGTGCGTGCTTATACAATTCGTCGCCTGCTCCCTCACTAAAGGAGAAGAGAATGCGCCGGTCCCTGCGCGAGGCGACTGTAGTGTTCACTTGTTTGTTGCTTGCCGGTCCACCGCTGGCGTCTCCGGCGCTTGCCGATGAAAAAGAAAAAGCAAGCTTCGTGATCACCATGCTCAAGACCGCCGGGACCTCGGCGGCCGGCAAGGGAGCTGAGCTCGCAGTGACGGCTATCGCCGGGCTGATCTACGACAGCAATTGCACCGCCCCTGAGTTGAGCCAAGGCGACCGCTACATCTGCGACATCCTGGGCAGCGTCTCCGGCAGGAGTGACGCCGCGTGGAAGGCAAAGGTGGACAAGCGGCTCGAGGACATCTCGAAGAAGCTGGACGTCCTGACGCGGGGCCAGGAGGCGATCGCGCGCGAGCTGCAGCAGACGCACAAGACGATGGAGCTGGAGTTCGACCAGGCCGCACAGAAGGTCCAGGCAACCCGGGCGATCTCGACGATCGAGGGCGTCTGGAAGAAGTACCAGGCGGAGCTCAGGCCGGGCTCGAATCCCACGAAGGCCGAGATGATCGAGTTCGCGACCAACATCGTCAAGGAGCAAAAGCTCGACGCGGCGCTGCAGAACCTCAACGTCGCACTGACCACCAAGGTCATGGACGGGCAGCCCATGCTCCGGTATCCCTTGTACAAGTGGAGAGAGCTGAAGGGCTTTTCCAACTTTCGCTTCGAGGGGCAGGACGTCTATGACTTTGCGGAGAAGAAGTTCATGGAGTTCCGTATCCACCAGGAGAAGGCGTATGTGATGTACCTGTGGGCGGCCACCGTCATCGAATCGAAGTGCCAACTGGAGAAGGCGCAGGAGTGCAGGCCGAAGCTGCCGGTGTCGACTGTCGCGTTCAAGCGAGACTTCGAACGCTACACCGCGGAACAGTTGCAGGTGTTCAACGCCGCCGTCGACTGGCTCCTGCTGTCCTATGGCAACCCGCATCTGGCAAGACCGCAAGATCCGGTGCCGCCACGCTTCGAAGACACCGTAGCGCGTGCGAACTTCCTCACCGCGTCCATTCTCGCGCCAGCGGGCAAGGGGATGTGGGGAAGAGTCTTCGCCATGGGTGAGGCGTGGGACGGCACTCTGCAGATGAATTGCGGCGGTAAGGCGCTGACCGTCAAGCCAGCCCTCCATTACACCGTACCGGCCGAGGGGAACTTGAGGTACGCGACCGGCCAGAACCGGGATTGCGGCCCGCTGGACTGGTGGATCTCCACCCTGGGCAACGCCGTCTACGACGAGGTGCGCTTCTCCGATCAGTGGAAGGTCTTTCACTACAGCCTGCCGGACGCCGGCGTCGGCGCCTGCACCGTGGCCGAGAAGCTGCCGGCGCGCGGCGTCATGCCATGGGTGCAGGGTGGAACCGCGGTGGTTCAGGTCAAGACCGCGGACGGCAGGTCCTTCCCTTTCGGCAGCTTCCTCGGCATCCAGCGGGCCGGCGGCCAATACGCGCTCTCGAGCGGAGCGATCTGGAAGGCCGACCCACCGATCCACTTGGAGAATAACAATCCTGGTGGTGGCCGAGCTCCGGATGGCGTCTTGAAATACACATTCAAAAACTCCCTCGTCGAGACCACCGGGCACCCCGCCGGTCCATGGCTTGGCATCCTCAGCGCCGGGCGCGGCGAGTTCAGGGCCAAGAACAGCCGGATCAATATCGCGGACAAGATCGCGGCCTGGATGGATAAGCCGATCCGGTTTCCCGAGGGCTCCGGGGCAGCTCTCAACCTCGTCCAGGACGGGAACTGTAAGAACCTGTGCAGGAACGGGGATGACAGTGGTACCACGCTCCTCGCGTACGACGTCGAGAACAACGACAGCGGCGAGCAAAAGGGCCATCTGAGCGGCGGGGTTGCCATCTATCTGTACCCGGACCACACTGCCACTCGCGGCCGGGCAGCCGGCCAGGGCATCCTCATCGAGAGGCACTACAGGTCGCAGGGTACCCGCGAGAGCGCCGAGGTGAAGGAGGCATTCCAGGCCGGGACGGTCAAGACGTCGCCAGGCAAGCTCTACTATCTGAACTTCCTGGTCGACTTCTTCGTCGAAACCGAGGGCAAGGGGTTGGATGCGACGACCTGGATGTACCGCGTCAAGCTCACGCCTCAGCAGCTGTTCCTATCGAAGAAGTAGACGCCCCACGGCGGCCGGCGGCCGCCGCCCCCTCTCCCAGGTCGCCCGGAGAGGGGGCTGCGCCAGCAAGACTACGAAAGCTTGCCCAAGGCGTCGAGCTTGCGCACCTGGCGGAGGCGGTTGAGGGTGGCGAGGATGCCGCCGGCCAGGACCACGTAGAGCCCGCCCCAGACCATGGAGATGAGGGGCTTGCTGGTGACGTCCAGGGCCAGGTGCGCCGGGTTGGCGACGCCGCCCAAGTCGAGCAGCACCTTGTGAGAGGAGGCGTTGATGCCGGCGACCCTGACGGCGCCGCCGCCTGGCAGCCGCAGCGGCGGCGTGTCGACGCGGCCGTCCGCGGGGCTGAGACGGTAGAGCGGCCGCACGGGGGCGGTCTGGCCGTTCTGCGTCACCTCGAGCACCGCGCCGATCGTGATCGTTCGACCCGCCGCCATCGCCGCCAGGGCGTTGCCCTCGGCCTCGAGGTCGAAGCGCACGAAGCGCACCTGCGTCTGGCCGATGGTGCCGGATTCGCCCTGGGCGAGCTCGAGGCGTGGCTGCCCGGGGTCGTACTCGAGCGGCGACACGTAGAAGTCCATCAAGGCGAAGGTGCGGATGTCGGGGTTGACCATCAGCTGGCGCGTGCGGCTGTTGAGGAACATCTTCGGGTACACCCGGAAGCGCTCCCCGTGGCGCGCCACCTCGACCTCCATCGACTCCTTCTCGCGGCCATGGTGCGGAATGAAGCGGAGGAAGGTCAGGCTCGCGTCGCCGACCTGTTGCGGCACGCCTTGCACCAGCGTCACCTTGGTGCTGCGGTCGTAGCCGGAGGAAGCCAGGATGCCGATCAGGATGACGCCGACGCCGACGTGGGCCAGGTAGCCGCCGGCCGTGGCCAGCCCGCCGGCGCGCCCCTTCTCCCAGGTCTTGAGCAGGTTGGTGGCGAGGGCCAGAACGGCCAGGAAGAGGAACAGCAGGTGGAGCGGCTGGTCGATCCGCCAGACCGCCGCCCCGACCGTCACCGCCAGGGCGAAGAGGCCCGGCCACAGGAGCTTCCGGGCGACGGCGCGCGCCGTCTCGCCGCGCCAGGTGAGGTAGGGCACCAGGGAGAGCAGCAGGGCGACCAGCAGCGCGATCGGCAGGTTGACCCGGTTGTAGAAGGACGGGCCGACCTGGCCGGGGCTGCTCATGACGCGGGTGAGCAGCGGCGCCGAGGTGCCGGCCAGGATCACCAGCGCCGAGACCAGCAGGGTGATGGTGGCCAGCACCATGAAGGTGCCGCGCGACAGCACCGGGTCCTCGTTGGGCCGGGTCGGCACCTGCCGCAGGCGCGTCGCCAGCAGGACACCGGCCAGCAGCAGGAAGGCTCCCAGGATGCCGACCAGCCATCCCGAGAGGCCGAGGTCCACGAAGCTGTGCACCGAGAAGTCGGCGAGCACGCCGGAACGCGTGAGGAAGGTGCCGTAGAGCACCGACATGAACATCAGCGTGGCCAGCACGTAGTTGGCGCGGCGGTAGCGGCCGCGGGTGCGCTCCAAGTGCAGGCCATGGATCAGCACGGTGCCGAAGATGAAGGGGATGAACGAGGCGTTCTCGACCGGGTCCCAGCCCCAGTAGCCGCCCCAGCCCAGGGTCTTGTAGGCCCAGTAGCCGCCCATCAGGATGGCGGTGCCGAGCACCAGGAAGCCGCCCAGGGCCCACGGAAAGGCGCGCGCCGCCCAGCCGTCGAAGCGCCGCGTCCACAGCGAGGCCATGGCGAAGGAGAAGGGGATGGCGGAGAGGGCGAAGCCGACGAACATGATCGGCGGATGGATGACCATCCAGTCGTCCTGCAGCAGCGGGTTCAGGCCCTGGCCGTCGAGCGGCGCGTCCAGACGCATCGCGAAGGGGCTCTGGCGCACCAGGATGAAGATCAGGCCGAGCAGGGTCAGCAGGTAGACGCCCATCACCGCCGGCTCGGACTTGCCGGCCGTCCGCTGCAGCAGCAGGCCGAGCAGCGAGCCCCAGAGCAGCCAGATCATGAAGCTGCCCTGCTGGCCGGCCCAGAACGAGGCGAACTGATAGTGCATCGGCAGGTCGAGCCCGGAGTAGTGGTAGACGTAGTCGATGCGGAAGTCGCGCAGCACCAGCAGCAGGATGAGCAGCAGCGCCGCCAGGCCGATCGCCAGGGAGTAGAAGACGTAGGCGCGGCGGGCGAAAACCAGCGCCGTCGCATCGCCGCGCAGCACCATGGAGTAGCCCCACAGGCACGACAGGGCGAACGCCAGGGCGCACCACATCGCCAGGGCTCCCGGCAGGTAGAGGTGCGTCACGTAATCCAAGGGCGGTCTCCTTTTGGCGGCGGCATCCGCGGCATCGGGTTGGTCGGCTGGCGGTCAGCTAGGCGTTCGGCCGGCGAGCGCTCGGCGTTTCGGCCGGCGGTCCGCTGGTCGTCAGCTGTAGGTCTTCTCGACCTCGGTGCCCTGGTACTTGCTGGGGCACTTGACCAGCAGCTTGCTGGCCGCGAACTCCTGCGCCCGCGGGTCATAGCGGCCGATGGCGACGATGCTGATGGCGTCCTCGAAGTTGGCGGGGCGCAGGCCGTGGTAGCGCACCCGCACCAGGTCGCTGGTCTTGGGGTCGCGCAGGGTGAACAGCAGCGAGTTGCCGGCCATCTGGTAGGCGGACGAACCCTTTTGCAGCGCCCCCGCCACCTGGACCACGCGGCTGGCGGCGCGCGCCTCCCGGTAGCTCACGTACGGCGTCAGCGTGTCGCGGAAGGAGGCCAGCGAGAAGCCGGCGAAAGCGAGCAGCACCAGCGCTCCGATCAGGTACAGGCGGCGGTTCATGGCTCTCTCTCCGAGGGGGGTGCGGCTTTCGGCTGCCGCGCGGTTTCGAGGTCGCGCGCCGTTCGGTCCAAGCGACGGTCCAGGCGCCGGAGATAGAGGAAGATGCCGGTCCAGATGACCAGGTTGACCACCATCACCCAGTGGATGCTGCCGCTGACCTGGCTGACTTGCATGCCTCGTCTCGAACGGTTCCCGAAATAATGTCCAGGTGTCTCGCTACTAGTTACTAGTGCGCGAGGCGGCCGCCGCCGGGTCAGCCTGCCTGGCGGTGCCGGCTTCCGGGGCCTCAGTCAGCTCGGGGGCGAAGCCCCTCTCGGCCACGGCTTCGAGGCCGAGCAGGCGGGTGCGCAGGCTGTGCAGCCAGAAGAACAGGGCGGTGAAGCCCACCCCGCTCGCCAGCAGCACCTGCAGCATGCGCGTCTCCATCTCGACGCGCCCGCGGGCGTTGATCACCGGCTCGGGGTGCAGCGAGAAGGTGATGCGCGGCACGACGAAGAGGAAGAAGGGCGTCACCACCAGCCCGAGAGCGGCGTAGGCGGCGGCCAGGCGGGCCCGCTTCTCGGCGTCCTCCACCGCGTCGCGCAGCGCCAGGTAGGCGCCGTTGAAGATCAGCGCCATGACGATCGAGGTTTGGCGCGGGTCCCAGTTCCAGTAGGCGCCCCACATGATGCGCGACCAGATTGCGCCGGTGACCGTCGCCAGCACGCCGAAGACCAGCCCGAGCTCGATCGCCGCCCGGGCGGCACGGTCGTGCCTCGGGTCCCGCCGGGGGTCGCCGCCGAACAGGTAGCGCAGGCTCGAGACGCCGGCGGCCATGAACGCGATGAACGCCGCCCAGGCCATCGGCACGTGGAAGAACAGGATGCGGCTGGACTGGCCGATGAACTTGGCCGCCAGCGGCGCGTACTCG
>DASZHY010000271.1:0-55561 GCA_035949675.1 Thermoanaerobaculia bacterium | reverse complement strand
GCGCATGTCGGAGCAGATCGTCGCCTTCTTCAACGACCCGCAAAACGCCGCGATCCTCGACGCCCTGCTGGCGCGCGTGCGGCTGATCGAGGCGCCGCCGATGCCGGCAGCGGCGGCGGCGGCGGCAGCGGCAGCCGCCGGGGCCCCCGGCGGCGCGCCCGGGGCGGCCGGTGCGGCGGCCGGCCCTGGCACCGCGACAGCCGCGGCAGCCGCGGCGGCCGGCCAGCCCCTGGCCGGCAAGAAGCTCGTCTTCACCGGTGCGCTCGAACGCCTGTCGCGGCACGACGCCCAGGCGCTGGTCGAGGCGCTCGGCGCCCGCGTCACCGGCTCGGTGAGCAAGGCTACCGATTACGTGGTGGTGGGGGCGGAAGCCGGCAGCAAGGCCGAGAACGCCAGGCGCCTGGGCGTCCCGACCCTGGACGAGGCTGCCTTTCTCGAGCTGCTGCGCGAGCACGGCGCGACCCTGCCCCGGCTAGCCGAATCGCCCGCAAAGTTGTAAGTTTCCGCCGACGATCCACACAGATTCCGGAGGCCAGCCTATGAGCCGTCCCATGAGCCGTCGCGTCAAGTGGCTGACGTGCATCCTCCTCGCCGCTGTCCTGGCGGCCGGCGCCGCCGCCAGCCTGCTCGCCCAGCCCGATGCGGGAAGCATCGCCGTCGGCGTCGTGCTGCCGATCAGCGGGCGAGAGGCGAAGCCCGGCCAGTACCAGCGCGAGGGCGTCGAGCTGGCGATCCACGAGATCAACCAGGCCGGCGGCATCTTCATCAAGAAGCTCGGCAAGAAGCTGCCGGTGCGGGAGGTCTTCTACGACGACGGCTCGGACCAGGCGAAGTCCTCCGGCCTGGTCGAGCGCGCCATGACCGCCGACGGCGTCATCGCGGTGCTCGGCGGCTACTCGACCGCCCTGGGCGAGGCCGAGTCGGTGATGCCGGACCGCTACCAGACCCCCTGGATCACCACCGGCGCGGCGGCCTCGACCATCTTCAGCCGCGGCTACCAGTGGATCTTCGGCACCCTGACCCCGACCGACCTCCTGGGCTACACGACGGCGGAGTTCCTGGGCAGCCTGGTGGACCACGGCAAGCTCCACAAGGGGCTGAAGCTGGCCCTGGCGCTCGAGAACACGGACCACGGCATCGACTACGAAAAAGGCATCGAGAAATGGAACCACGAGCACCCCGGCTACTTCACCGTGGTGTTCAGCGAAAAGTTCGATCTCGGCTCGCCGGACTTCTCGGGCTTGCTGCAGAAGGTCAAGACCGCGCACGCCGACATCTTCCTCGCCGACGCGCACCTGCAGGACTACATCACCATGCACCGGCAGTACGTGCAGACCGGGATGTACCATCAAATGATCAGCTACGGCGCGCGCGGGCCGGAGGCGGACGCCCGCAAGGCGCTGGGCGACGCCACCAACTACATCTTCGCCGGCATCTGGTGGTCGGCGAAGCTGCCCTACCCGCAGGTCAAGCAGTTCGTGACGCGCTATCAAGCGTTCACCGGTCATCCTCCCGATTCCTGGTACCCCGCGACCGCCTATGATGCGATGCGGGCCCTGGCAATGGCGATCGAGCGCGCCGGCAGCCTCGACAAGACCGCCATCCGCGACCAGCTGCGCACCGTCGAGCTCAAGGACTCGCTGCTGCCCGGCCAGGTGCTGCGCTTCGGCAAGAACGGCCAGGTCAGCACCGCCTTCGTGATCGTTCAGAACCAGCCGGGCAACAAGGTCGAGATCGTCTTCCCCAAGGACGCGGCAACCGGCGAAGCGATCGCTCCCTCGCCGAAGCCGCACTAGCCTCCGGGTGAGCGGCGCCGACTTCCTGAACCTGCTGATCGCGGCGCTGCTGCTGGCCGGCGTCTACGCCGCGATGTCGGTCGGCATGACGATCATCTACGGCGTGATGAAGATCGTGAACCTCGCCCACGCCGGGGTCCTCATGCTCGGGGCGTATTTCGTCTACGAGCTGTACGAGCGCTGGCGAATCGACCCGCTGCTGGGGGTCGTGCTCGCCTTCCCGGTGTTCTTCCTCTTCGGCGTCGGTCTGCACCGCGCGCTGATCCGGCGCCTGCCGCCGTCCGATCAGCCGACGCTGGCCTCGCTGCTGCTGCTCTTCGGCCTGTGGCTGGTGCTGCAGAACCTCGGCTACCTGATCTGGGGCAACGCCGACCGGGCGATCCTGACGCCGCGCACCCTGTCCGTCTTGCAGCTGGGACCGATCACGGTGCCGACGGTGAGGCTGGTCGTCTTCGGCGGCGCCGTCGCCGCGCTGGCGGCCCTCGAGGTCGTGCTGCACCGGACCTGGTTCGGCCGGGCGGTGCGCGCGCTGATGCAGAACCGCGACGCCGGCCGCCTGGTCGGGGTCGACGTCGAGAGCACGGCGCGGGTGGCGTTCGGCATGGGGATCGCCTTCGCCGGCGCCGCCGGCGGCATGCTGGCCATGCTGTACTCCTTCAGCCCGGATTTCGGCAGTCCGTTCCTGCTCCGGGCCTTCGTCATCATCGTGCTCGGCGGCCTGGAATCGTTCTCCGGCGTCGCCGCCGGCGCCCTGATCCTGGCCCTGCTCGAGACCTTCAGCATCCAGGTACTGCCGGCGGGCTACCAGCCGGCGATCGCCTTCTCGCTGCTGGTCGTCGCGCTGGCGGTGCTGCCTCAGGGCGTCGCCGGGCTGTTGAACCGGAGGCGCCGCCTGACATGACGGCGGCAGGTGCGGGCGGGCCGGCCCCCGATGCCGGTCCGGCCACCAAAGCGACGCCGAAGGGCGCCGCGCCCGGCAGCATGGCGACGAACGGCGCCGCGCCCGGCAGCATGGCGACGAACGGCGCCGCGCCCAGCAGCATGGCGGCGAACGGCGCCGCGCCGAAGAGCATGGCGCCGTTCGCCGCCGTGCTCTTGGGTGCAGCACTGGCGGCAGTCCCGTTGTTCGGGCCCGGTCCCAACACCATCCGCCTGCTCTTCGTGACCCTGGTGTGGGTGACGGCGAGCGTCGCATGGAACCTGCTGGGAGGGTTCGGCGGCCAGGTCTCCTTCGGCTTCGCGGTCTTCTACGGCCTCGGCGCCTACGCCGCGGCGGTGGCGCTCAACGCGGGATGGGACCCCTCCTCGTCGTGCCTGCTTGCAGCTGGCGTGGGGGTGGCGGCCTCGCTGGCGATTGGGCTGCCCACCTTCCGCCTCAAAGGTCCCTACTTCGCCATCGCCACCATCGGCGTCAGCGAGGCGGTGCGGGTGGTGATGACCAACGTGCAGGCGACCGGCGGCGCCAGCGGCTATCGCGTGATGGAGCACGGGCCCTTCCACCAGCTGCAGCACTTCTACAGCGCCCTGGCGCTGGCTGCGGCGGCCGTGGCCGTCTCGATGCTGGTGCGGCGCTCGCGGCTGGGGCTCGCCCTGGTTGCCGTGCGCGAGGACGAAGAAGGCGCCGCCGATCTCGGGGTCAACCCGCTGCGGACCAAGCTGCTGGCGCACGCCATCGCCGCCGCCCTGACCGGCGCGGCGGGCGGCATCCACGCCCGCTACGCCGCCTACGTCAATCCCCAGGGCGAGTTCGCGTTCGCCATCAGCGTCGCCATCCTGCTGATGCCGATCATCGGCGGCGTCGGGACCATCTGGGGGCCGGTCGTCGGCGCCGCCATCTACGGCCTGGTGCACGAGGAGATCATCGCCGCCTTCCCGCAGCTGCACCTGCTGATCTACGGCTCGCTGCTGATCCTGATCGTCCTCTTCGAGCCGGCAGGGATCGTCGGGCTGGCCTCGAGGTTGTTCCATGCCGCCCTGCGCCGCCGCCACCGGAGGGTCGATGCCGCCGCTCCTTAGGGTCGAAGGCCTGACCCGTACCTTCGCCGGCCTCGCGGCGCTTCAGGGCGTGAGCTTCGAGCTCGAGGCGGGGGGCATTTTCGGCCTGATCGGTCCCAACGGCGCCGGCAAGACGACCCTGCTCGCCATCCTGGCAGGCGCCCTGCGGCCCACCGCCGGGAGGATCGTCTTCGAGGAGCGCGACGTCACCGGCATGCCGGCCTTCGCCGCCGTCCGCGCCGGCATCGTGCGGACCCACCAGGTGCCGCGGCCCTTCCGCACCCTCTCGGTCCTCGACAACGTCGAGGTGGGGATCCGCTTCGGCCGCGCCAGCCGCGCGGCGGCAGCGGGCCCCGCGGCGATGGGTGGCGGTGCCGGCAGCGGCGGCAGCTTCGGCGGCGCCCGAGATGCGGCCGGCGGCGCCATGCAGGTGCTCGAGCGGGTCGGCCTCGCCCATCGTGCCCGGGCGGCGGCGGGCACGCTCTCGGTCGGCGACCAGAAGCGGCTCGAGCTGGCGCGCGCGCTCGCCGCCCGGCCCAGCCTGCTGCTGTGCGACGAGGTGTGCAGCGGGTTGACCGCCGCCGAGGCCGAGTCGGTGCTGCGTCTGCTGCGCGAGATCCGAGCGGCCGGCACCACCATCCTCTACGTCGAGCACGACCTCAAGGCGATCATGGCCGTCTGCGACCGGGTGATCGTGATGGACCACGGCCAGAAGCTTGCCGAGGGCTCGCCGGCGGCGGTGCAGACCAATCCGGCGGTCATCGAGGCCTACATCGGCGCGAGCGGCAAGGGCGCCGCGAGCAGCGAAGGCGGCGCCGGCGCGGGCGACAACGGCGGTGCGGCGGCCGCGGCGGAGCCGGCGGGGTCGACGGAGGCCTGATGGCGGCGGCACCGGAGCAGCCGCGGCCTGGAGCGCACCCGGAGCGCGATCTACGCGGCGGGCGCCTGCTCCAGGCGACCGGCCTCGAGGTCGCCTACGGCGCCGTCCAGGTGGTCTGGGGCGTCGACCTGTCCGTGGACCGCGGCCAGGTGGTCGCGGTCATCGGACCCAACGGCGCCGGCAAGACGACGACGCTGCGGGCCCTGGCCGGCCTGCTCCCCGCTCTGCGGGGAACGATCGCCTTCGCCGGCCAGGACGTGACCGCCGAGCCCGCGCACCTGCGGGTGCGGCGCCACCTGTGCCTGGTCCCGGAGGGTCGCCAGCTCTGGCCCCGGATGTCCGTCGAGGAGAACCTCATGATGGGGTCCTATCCGAAGCCCATGCGGCCGCGAGCCAGGCAACAGCTGGGCCACGTCTACGACCTCTTTCCGCGTTTGCGGGAGCGCCGCCACCAGCCATGCGGCACCCTCTCGGGAGGCGAGCAGCAGATGTGCGCCATCGGCCGCGGCCTGATGGCCCAGCCCCTTCTCCTGCTGCTGGACGAGCCCTCCCTGGGTCTCGCTCCCATCCTGGTGGAGCAGGTCTTCCAGCTGATCCGCCGCATCGCTGCCGAAGGGGTCACGATCCTGCTGGCGGCCCAGAACGCCAACCAGGCCCTCGCGGTGGCCAGTCACGCCTACGTCATGGAAGCCGGCCGCATCGCCCTGTCAGGCCCCAGCGCCGAGCTGCGGGCCAGCGACCACGTCCGCCGCGCCTATCTCGGGGTCGGCGATTGATTCGCAGCCGGAGGTGAGCCGGCACCGCGAGCCGGTCTCCCTGGCCCCAGGGCGGCCAGCATCGGCCACTCTACCCGTGGACTGGGTTGGGTCAGTCGCCGTTGATCTCGATGAAGCCGATCACCAGGCGGCTGAACTCTGCGGGCTTCTCGAGGTACATGATGTGCCCTACCCCCTCGACCACCACCCGGCGAGCGCCGGGGATGCCGGCCTCGATCGCGCCCGCGTGGGCGTGAACGTCGGGAATGTCGGCATCGCCCGTGAGCAGCAGCGTGGGTACGCGGATCTCGTGCAACCTGGGTAGGGCAGGCTGACCGCGGAGCGGAAAGTCCGGATGGCTCATGTCCTGCGGACTCGCGGCGAGCAGATCGAACAGTCGCTTCTGGGCAGCCTCGTGGTCCGGCGCGATCAGATACCTGTCCTTGGACCATTCCGCGATGGCCCCTTTGACGTCGCCCTTGGCCAGGAGCTCGAACGGATGCTTGCCGCGCTCGAGGAAATGCTGCGAATACGGCATCCCGCTGACGACGGCGCCGACCAGCACCAGCTGCTCGACGATCTCGGGATGAGCCAGCGTGAAGTTGATCGACAGCTCGCCGCCATGCGAGCTGCCCACGAGCACCGCGCGTCGCACTCTCAGCTGACGCAAGAGCGCCGCGAGGTCGTCCGTCTCGTAGTACCAGGTGCCGGCGGCAGGCGAGCGGCCGTAGCCGCGACGGTCGTAGCGGATGGTGTGGAAGTGCCGGCAGAGCTCAGGCCAAACATCGTCCCAGACGGCGGAATTGACCACGCCGTCATGGATCAGCACCACGGTCCGCGGCGCCGTCCCGCATTCTTCATAGTAGAGCTTCGCTGCGCCGACCTGAACGAAAGCGCCGGGCATAGCGCGAGCCGCCGTGCTCTGCGCCCGGGCTCCTGCCGACGGCATCAGGAGCGCGTAGAGCACAGCTGCCGACGGCGCGGCGCGGGCAACGACTCGGCCAAACCTGCTCATCGACACCTCCGGTCCGCTCCGCTACCTCCCGCGGCCCACGTCCGGCGTCAGTCTACATCGCGGCGATCGTTGCGACTGAGCCTGTCGGAGTCGATGGGCCGTCAGGGTGAGCAGCTGAACGCCAAGGTGTCCTGGATCGGCGCGAAGGGAGTGCCGGGCTGGGCCCGCGCTGCCACGAAAGTGCTCCCGGAATGTCGCACGCCGGACCGCCTGAGTGGCTAGAGTTGGCCCGGAGGCCCTGCTTCGGGCCCCCGAGGAGAGTCACCTGGAGCTGCGACGCCGGTTAGCGCCCACCCCCCATCTGGATGTGGATCCTTGCCCATTCTGCGAGATGTCGCCGCAGCCCGCGCCCGCTGTCGCCGAGGTGCGCTGCTTCGACGGCATGCAGGTTCGCACGCTTTATCAGATGACCTGCCGGTGTGGGGCCTGCGGACCCCTGCGCCCCTCTCCCGCCGCTGCCGTCGAAGCCTGGAACGCCCCGCGGCATGCGGGCGGCCGGCGCCAGGTCGGCTCGGCTCTGGCTGCTTCGGGGCCGAGCTGAGCCGCTGGCCGGGCCGGCGTGGAAAGCCGAGGGGGGAGAGGCAGCAGCCCCTCCCCCTTGCCGACTCGATGCTAGTAGTGATTCCCTCGCTGACTAACTGCTAGTGGTGGTTCCCTTGCCCCTGGCCCCGCAGCTGCAGGACCCAGCCGCTGCGGCCGTGGGTCGCGGCGATCAGCAGGCCTTGGCCGGGAACGATGGTGAGGCCGGGCACCTCGACCATCGGCAGCCCCGAGCCCGCCACGGTCCAGGTCGTGGAAGCGCTGGCGAGACGCAGGACGCCGAAGTCGGTGGACACGTAAAGGTCGCCCGTGGGGTCGTCACGCACCACCGAGGTCGCCGGCAGGTTGGGGAAGCTGCTGCCGTCGAGGTTCGTGAAGGTGGCGGTCGCGCCGTTCCAGGTCACTTCGAAGACGTGGCCGGGAGTGGCCGGCGTGGCCCCGTTGTAGCCGGAATAGGAGATCCACGCGTGGTGCGCGTTCGCGGGATCGACGTAGATGGAAGTGGGGAAGCGCGTGGGTGAGCTCGCGGAGGTGTTGTCGATCCTGGTGAAGACCACCGCGGAAGCGGCGGCGTTGGCGTTGTCGGAGATGAAGATGCGGCCGCCGCCGGTGGCCACCCAGAGCGTGCCCAGGTTGCTCGCCGCCGTGGAGCGGCTGATCGCCGAGACGGCACCGCCACAGCGGGTCGCAGCGCAGGCCGGCGGGTTGGAGATGAGGCTATTGTCAGTGAGGTCCGTGTTGCCCGACGGGCCGATGGGGACGAAGTCGCCGCACGCCGGGTTGGCCGCCGAGGTGGTGAACTCGGGGCAGTTGGCCTCGAGGAAGGCCTGGTTGCCGGCCCAATCCTGGGTGCGCCAGACGCTGAACGAGCCCTGGAAGATGGTGCCGCCGTTGCCCGGGTTGGGGTCGGCGATGATCGGCGGATAGAAGTACGCCCCTTCGGGGCTGTTGATGATCGGCCCGCTCGCCACGACCCACTTGGTGGGGTCGCCGTCATGGAAGTTGACGTCGTTGGCCTGGCCGGTGAAGGTGTTGAAGCGCTTCGTGCTGTCCGTCGAGCTGAAGCCGGACTGCCCGCCGTCGCCGTAGATCTCCTGCGGCCACACGTTGGTGTCGCCGACGAAGTTGAAGGTGCCGTTGTCCTGGGTGCCGCCCTGGATCTTGCCCAGGCTCCCGCTGCGGCCGCCGTCGTCCTGGGGGAGGATCAGGAGGCCGCCGTGCCGGATGGCGTTGCCGTGGCTGTTGTGCTCACCGCCTCCCTGCTGGCCGCCGGCGGCGGAGAGGCTCATGAACTGCAGCGTCGAGAGCCCCCTGTTCATGGTGACGAGATGCTTCGGCACCCGGTTGAGCAGGCTCTTGCAATAGGCGTTGTCCGCGGGGCTGAGCCCGCGCGTGTCGCACTTGTACGACACGTCGGCAAAGTTGCCGTCCGAGCGGACGACGCCGCCGTCCGAACCCTCCCAGTACTGGAACGGGTTGCTGGGGTTGACGACGATCGCGTGCTGGTCGGGGTGAGTGAACTCGGCGTGATTCGGATCGCTGTCCTGCGTCAGGTCGCTCCAGGTCGCGCCGCCGTCGGTCGACAGCAGCACGCCGCGCGCGTTGGACTGGAGGTGGTCCTGGTTGTAGTCGAACGATCCCAGCAGGTAGACGACGTTGGGATTGCCCGGCGGCGAGTAGACGACGTTGTCGTACCAGCACTGGCCCTCGCAGTAATTGAAGTTCTGGGCCGTCGTCATGTCGACGAAGCTGGCATTGGTCGCCGTCTGTGCGTTGTCGGCGCGGAAGAAGCGCGCCGGAGGTCCGCCGGAGGCGCCGATGCCGACGTACATCCTGGTGTTGCCGCCGTTGTTCACCACGCTGAACTCGGAGCGGTCGGTGTTGTTGTGGTTGTTCGGGAGGTTCAGCGGGTTCTTGATCTGCGCCCAGGTCGCGCCGGCGTTGAGCGAGCGCCAGACGCCCTCGCCGAGGAAGGACGCGTAGTAAACCGAGCCGTTGTTGGGGTCGACGGCGACGTGGTTCACGCCGCGCACCGAGCCGAGCGCGGTGGAGACGTTGGTGAAAGTCGCGCCGCCGTCGGTCGACTTGTAGACGCCAAACGCAACGCCGCCGGGCGGGTTCGACGTCGTGCCGCCGGGCACCGAGCTGATGCCGCGGACGGCGCGCGCGATGCCCGCGAGGAACGAGCCGTCGGGCGCGATGGCCATCGAGGACACCGCGCGGCCCTGGAACTGGGCGCTACCCGGCAGCAGGGTCCAGCTCTCGCCGCCGTCGGTCGACTTGTAGATGCCCATGCCGGCTTCCGAGTCGACGGAGACGTTCGGCTCGCCGGTGCCGGCGTAGACCGTCTGGCCGCTGGCGTCGTTCGGGTCGACGAGCAGCGAGCCGATGGCGTTGGTGGCGAAGCTGCCGGAGGTGAACTCCCACTCCGGCTGGCCGTTCAGACCGTGACGCGTTCGCCAGATGCCTCCTCCGGCCGCCCCAACGTAGAGCGGGCAGTGGCCGTTGTCGCAGGGCCCGATGGCCAGCGCCGTCACCCGCCCCGAGGTCACGTACTGGGCGTTGTCGCCAAGGACGTTCAAGACTCCCGGGACCGTGCCGCTGCTCGGACCGATCAGCTGCCAGGTGCCGGACGAGCCCCCGGCGGAGCTCAAGTGCGCCCAGGCGTTCTGCGCGGCGAGGGTGTCTTCGATCGCCACCTCCCCGAGCGGATACGCCCGCGCCAGGTAGGCCTCGACGTCGGGCGTGGCGTCGGGATGGCGCACCTCGTTGGGGCCCATGGCCGCCTCCGAGCTCCTGCCCGCGGCGAGGCGCAGCGGGTCTTCCTTCTGATGAACGAACGGCTGCAGACTCCGGGTCCCCTGGGTTCCGGATCTCCTCGCCACGACCAGGGCGGTGGCTGACGCCGCCAGCACCAGCGCGGCCATCCCCAGCACGGCAAGGCGGAACGACCTCATGCTCCTCATGTACGCCTCCTTCACAGAATGGTGTTTGAAACATGGAGCAAGAGGCGCCGCGCGGCAGCGCTGGTGCCTCGAGCTCCGGTGAGGTGCGGTTTGGGGATACGAATCTCCGCACGCCCCGCAGGGGGCGAGGTGAGCGCATCTATATATCTACATAGCTATGGTGGGGCCGCGCACGGAATCCGGGACAAGGCGGCGAAATCTGGCCTAGAGCGCCATGGGCAGCATGCCGCCGGCGCACCCGCCGGGCAGAGGTGACTCCGGTGGCCGCACCGCTTATGCTTCCCGCCATGTCGCGCCGCATCCTGCTCTCGCTCCTCGGCCTGGCACTTCCGACGCTGCCATGCTCCTTGCAAGCCGCGGGCTTGCCCTGCCAGCCGTGCGCGGGCCTGCGGCTCGCGGCGCCGCCCCCGTTGCAGGCCCCGGCAGCCGCTGCCGCCGCTGGGGCGGGCAGCCCCGCGGCGGCGGTGGCCTCACCCTCTGCGCCCCCGGCGCCCATCGCACCGGGGGCGCCGGGGGCATCGGCCAGCTCCGGCCTCTTGGGCCTGCTACGGGCCGAGCGGCTGCCGCCCGGGAGCCCTCTCTTCATCGCCTGGGAGGTGCCGCTGCCGGCGGTGACTGCATCGCCCTCGCCGCCAGCGCCGCCCTCGCCGCCGGCGCCGCCCGCGACCGCCACCCCTGCCGCGGCTGCCGGCGCGGTTTACCTGGCCGCCTCGGGGGCGGCCGCCCGCGAGGTGGCGGCGGCTGGTGGGACCCCATGGCTCGCGCTGGTCTTCACCACCCCGGCGCCGCTGGCCCGCAACCTGACGCAGTTGCAGGCGGAGCTGGCCGCCGCGGCCGAGGTCGCCGCGGCATCGCCGCGCGGCGCCTGGTTTCAGATCGTCTGGCGCCCGGCGGCTGCCGGCGCCGGCGCCGGCGGCCACGCCGGGGGAGCGGCAGCCGCCGGCGGCCAGCCCTTCGCCGCCGCGGATTACGCCTTCCTGCTCAAGCGGGCGGCGGTGGCGGTGAGCGGCGCGCAGGCCAACGTCCACGTGGCCACGACGCCCCTGCCTGCCGACCCGGCGGCGATCGCCGCGTTCTACGGCGCCGAGGTGGCGGCCTATGTCGACCTGGTGGCCCTCGCTCCAGGTGATCCAGGCGATCCAGGCGATCCAGGCGCTGCCGGCGAGGCGGGCGGTTTAGGCGATACCGCCTCGGGCGCTGCGGGGGGTGCGGCCGCTGTCGCGGGCGACGCCGGCGGCACCGTCGCCGCCGCCGCCGCCGCGGACGGCTCACGCCTGGCCGCGGCGGCGCAGAAGGTGCGCGAGCTCGATCCGGGGCGGCCGATTGCCCTCGATGCCCTCCCCTACCCGGCCGCGCCGGCGGGCGCCGTCCTGGCCGCGGCGGCGCGCCAGGCCGCCGCCGGCTTCGATCTGACCCTGTTTCGCGCCTCCGGCGCCTCGCCGGTGACGGCCGCGGTGCTCAATCCCCTGGCCCTGCTGGCGCGGGAGTTCGCCGGCGACCTCTCCTACGACCCTGGCTCCGCCCCCGGCGGCGCCGCCGAGTCATGGGTCTTCGTGCGCGGCAAGGACCTGGGCCTGCGAGTCATCGCCGTGCTGCCCGGCGCCGCCGCGGCGGCGGCGGCCGCTCCGGTGCTGCACTTCCCGGACCCCGGCCTGCGGCGGCCCATCCGGTTCCCGTTCGCCGCCGGTCAGGTCGCGCCGCCCAGCGCCCAGATCACGCCGCCGCCGCGGGCCGGCCTCGACGTCGCGGTCCCCGATCCCAGCCCGGTGGTCGTGCTCGGCGTCGAGAGGCTCACCGCCGCCGAGCGCCAAGGGGTTGCCGAGAAGCTCAACGTGGCCTCCGAGCGCGAGATCACGGTCGAAGAGATCCTCAAGCGGCTGCAAGTCTTCGAAGAGGCACAGCACCGCCGCCTGGACGACTACACCGCGATCAACGCCACCCATCTGCGCTTCCAGCCCAACGCCGGCGCCGCCAGCATCGAGGCATCCCTGACCGGTCCCTACTTCTGGAGCCGCGAGGCGGGCGCCGACTGGGCATGGGAGGCGCTCTACATCAACGGCGTGCGCTGGCGCGGCAAGACGCTGCCCGAGATCCCGCTCATCCAGCCCGAGAAGGCGGCGGCGATGCCGCTCGAGATCCTCTTCACGCGCGAGTATCGCTACCGCCTGCGTGGCACCGAGAAGATCGGCGGCCGTGACGCCTGGGTGGTCGACTTCGCTCCCGCGGGCCCCGGCGCCGGCAGCCGGCGCCTGTACCAGGGAACGGTGTGGATCGACCGGGCGCTCTCCGCCCGGCTGCGCACCCGGGCGGTGCAGCTCGGCCTGCAGGGCGAGGTGACCTCCAACGAAGAGACGCTCGACTACTCGCCGATCGACATGCTGGGACGGTCGGCGCCGTGGTCGGAGGAGAGCATCGTGCTGCCGCTCCACCTGGTGGCGCAGCAGATCCTGTCGGTGCTCGACAACCCGCTGCTGGTCGAGCGCGAGACGCAGCTCACCAACGTCCAGGTGAACCCGCCCGACTTCGCGGCCCGGGAAAAGGCCGTCCAGGACACCGACGTGACCATGGTGCGCGACACCGATCAGGGATTGCGCTACCTGGTCAAGAAGGGCCCCGGTCCTCGCGTCATCAAGCAGGGCTTCGCTCCGAGCAAGCTGTTCGCGCTGGCGGGTCTGTTCGTGGACGATTCGCTCAACTACCCGCTGCCGCTCGGCGGGATCAACTACTTCACCTTCGATTTCAAGAACAGCGGCCAGCAGCTCAACGTCTTCTTCGCCGGCGCGCTGCTCGTGGCCAGCGCCGCACAGCCCCGTCTGGCCGGGAGCCGCTTCGACGTCGGCGGCGACCTGTTCGCGATCGCCGTGCCGTTCACCGACGACCTCTACCAGAACGGCAAGGAGGTGGTCGACCAGGAATTGAAAATCCGTCCGGCCACCTTCTCCCTCAAGCTCGGCCATCCGCTGGGCGACTTCGCCAAGGTCGGCATCGAGTACGGATTGCTCGACTCGGTCTACAGCAGCAACAGCAAGACCGCGAAGCAGTTCGTGCTGCCCAGCAACAACCTGCTGCAGTCGGTCGCGGGCAACCTCAGGTTCTCCCGCGCCGGCTACTCGCTGGCGGGCCACTACAGCTACAACATGCGCTCGAGCTGGCATGCCTGGGGCCTGCCGGGCAACCCCGATTTCGACCCCGCCAACCGCGACTTCACGCGCTACAACTTCACGGCGAGCAAGAACTGGTACCTCCCCTCGTTCCAGAAGCTCGGCGCCGAGGTCGACTACTTCGCGGGCGACCACCTGGACCGCTTCAGCAAGTACGAGTTCGGCTTCTTCGGCGGCACCCGCATCCACGGTTACCGCAGCAATGCCGTGCGGGCCGAGAAGGCGTATCTAAGCCATCTGAGCTACGGCTTCGACTTCGGCGACGTGTTCCGCGTCGACGCCCTGGCCGACGCCGCGCTCGCCACCGACAAGGAAAACGGGCTCCACAACACCCTGCTCGCCGGCACCGGCGTGGCCGGCAGCGTGATGGGGCCGTGGCAGACCCTGGTGACGCTCGACGTCGGGCTGCCCGTCGCGGGCCCCGACCACGGCTTCGTGCTGTACCTGGTGTTCCTGAAGCTCTTCCACTGAGCGAGCGCGGTGAGCCCGCGAGACCCGACACCGCACGATCGCCTCGATGATGCCCCTGCGGCCCTCGTGGGAGAGAGGCTGCCGGAGCAGTTGGACGGTCGTCGAGGTGACGAAGCAGTGGCGGTCACCGCGCACCCGACACCCGAAGAAGTCTACCGCCTGCTGGCTGAGAACGCGGAGGAGCTCGTCAGCCTGCACGACGCTGGCGGCCGTTACGTCTACGCGAACCGAGCGGTCGAGCGCCTGCTGGGACGCGCCCCCATCAGCCTTTTCGCCCTCGCGCATCCGGAGGACGTCGAGAGGTGCCAGGTCTGGTGGAGTGCGGTGCTGGCCGGGGGAAAGGAGCGCCACCGCTGGCGAGTCCGCGAGGCCGGTGGAGGCTGGCGCTGGCTCGAATCCTCAGGCACGCTCGTCGAGCTTCGCGGCCAGCCGCATGTGCTCACCGTCTGCCGCGAGATCAGTGAGCAGATGCGTGCCAACGAGGCGCTGCGCAAGGGCGAGCGGATCCTGCGCGAGGCCGAGCAGCTCGGCCATACCGGGAGCTGGGAACATGATCTCGTGACGGGTGAGATCTTCAACTCTGACGAGAACCTGCGCCTGTTCTTCGGCGACGATCGCAGCAAGGGCGCACGCTTCGAAGACTTCGGCGAGGCCGTCCATCCCGACGACCGCGCCTACGTGATGCAGCGGCACGAGCAGCTCCTCGCCGAGGGCGGTGCGCGCGAGGTCCAGTTCCGTGTGGTGTGGCCTGATGGCAGCGTGCACGTGCTCTTCGGCCTCGCCACCGTCGTACGCAACGAGGCGGGGCAGGCCATCCGTACCTACGGCACCAACCTCGACGTCACCGAGCGCCAGCTGGCGGAGGATGCGCTCCGCAGGTCGCACGACGAGATGCGGGCCCTGTCGGCGCGCTTGCAGGCGGTGCGCGAGGAGGAGAGCGCGCGCATCGCCCGGGAGGTGCACGACGAGATCGGGCAGATGCTCACGGCCCTGCATCTCGACGTGGGCTGGCTCGAGAGGAACCAGGAGTCAGCCTCGCCGGCGACACCCGAGGATCTCGCCGAGAAGCTCCGGTCCATGAACGGCCTGATGAGGACGGCGGAGGATGCGGTGCAGCGGATCGCCACCGAGCTGCGGCCGGCCATCCTGGACCAGCTCGGTCTCGAGGCTGCCGTCGAATGGTACGCGGGCGAGTTCACCAAGCGCACGGGGATCCCTAGCCGCCTGCACTCGAGCCTCAAGGTCACGGGGGTCGCCCCCGAGATCTCGACCGCTCTCTTCCGCATCCTGCAAGAGGCGCTAACCAACGTGGCGCGCCATGCGGCCGCCACCGAGGTCGAGATCCGCCTCGTCTCCGAGGACGGCCGCATCGTTCTGGCCGTCAGCGACAACGGCAGAGAGATCGAGGAGGAGAAGATCGGCGACTCGCGGTCCCTGGGCCTCCTCGGCATGCGCGAGAGGGCGCGGTCGCTCGGTGGAGAGGTCGTGGTCCGCCGCACGGGCGGCCGGGGAACCCGCGTAGAGGCGAGCGTCCCGCTGCGGTAGTGGTGACGCGAAAAGTACAGGTAGGTGCCTTCCACACTAGCGCAGCCGCACCCAGGTTGCGCCCCAGCCGCCGGCCTCGGCCGGCGCGTCGCCGTACGCCACGACGCGGGGGTCCCTCTCGAGCAGTACGCGCACGGTCCGCCGCTGCATGCCGATGCCGCGCCCGTGGATGAAGCGCAGGTCGCGAAGGCCCTTGGCGTAGGCGGCGTCCAGGTACACCCGCACCAGGTCCGCGACCTCGGCCGGCCGGAAGCTGTGCAGGTCGAGCACATCGGTGATGGGCAGCTCGACCGGGTCGCCGCCGCGGTTGTCGCCATCGTCGCCGTTGTCGCGCATGGACCCTCCGGCAAAAAGGCGTGGGCGCAAATGCAGCGTATCACGGTGGCGGCGGCGGCCAGAGAACGCGCTGCGCGGCCGGCCGCGCAGCCCCGTCACGCCGGCGCGGTAAGCTCCCTGGCGTGCGCTCGTCCCCCTCCTCGGCGGCGTCGCTGGCGCAGCGGCTGCGCCGGGGAGGGCGGCGCCTGGACCGCTGGCTCCGCGGGACCTACCTCGAGCTGGTCTACAGCGAGCGCTACCAGCTGGAGCTGCCGGGCAACGACCCGCGGCGCGGCGAGCGCATCCTGTCGGCCCTGGACGGCGCGGGCCTGCTCGATCCACGCGCCGTCCATCGCGCCCCGCTCGCCCCCTTCCGCGAGCTGCGCCGGGTGCATGGCGACGCCTACCTCGACTCGCTGGTGCGCTCCGACGCGCTGCTGCAGGTCTTCGGCCTGGAGCTTCCCGATTACGCGGTCGAGCGCGCCATGGCCGGGCAGCGGGCGATGGTCGGCGGCACGCAGCTCGCCAGCCGCCTCGCGCTCGCCTCCGGCCGCCTTGCGGCCAACCTGGGCGGCGGCCTGCACCACGCGTTTGCCGACAAGGGCGAGCGCTTCTGCATCTTCAACGACGTCGCGGTGGCGATCGCCGGGCTGCGGGCGGAGGGCTTCGCCGCGCCCATCCTGGTGGTCGACCTCGACCTCCACGACGACGACGGCACGCGCTCGATCTTTGCCGAGGACCCCACGGTCCATACCTTCTCCGTCCACAACCGCACCACCTCGGAGGTGCGGGCGGTGGCCGCGACGGCGATCGAGCTGGGATCGGAGGTCGACGACGACGCCTACCTCGGCATCCTCGGCGAGCGGCTGCCGCCGGTGTTCGCCGCCGCGCATCCGGAGCTGGTCTACTACCTGGCGGGCTGCGACCCGGCCGCCGACGACGCCATCGGCGACTGGAAGATCTCGGCGGCCGGCATGCTGCGGCGGGACCGGCTGGTGATCGACCTGGCGCGCCGCCGCGAGCGCCCCGTGCCGGTGGTCATCGTCCTCGCCGGCGGCTACGGCCAGGAGGCCTGGCGCTACACCGCCCGCTTCTTCTCGAGCCTCCGGCCCGGCGGCCGCGCGCTCGAGCCGCCGACGACCGCCGCGGTGACACTGACCCGGTACCGGCAGCTGGCGGGCGAGCTGCGAGCCGGCGAGCAGCGGCCGGAGCAGGAGGCCGAGCGCCGCCGGCGCCCCGGCCGGCGCCGCCACTCGCCGGGCGAGGCCGACTGGGAGCTCTCGTTCGAGGACCTGCTGCCCAACCTCGGCGGCCCGCAGCGGCCGCAACGGCTGCTCGGCGCCTGCTCCCGCCAGCAGGTGGAGCTCACGCTCGAGCGGGCTGGCCTGCTCGAACGGTTCCGCCAGCTCGGCTTCCCGAATCCGGCGGTGACCTTGGACCTGGAGCATCCGGGCGGCGAAGCCGTGCGCATCCATGGCGATCCGGACGGCGGCGATCTGCTCGCCGAGCTGCGGCTGCGCATCGATCGCAACACCGCTCCCGGCCTGGCGCTGCTGCGCATCGAGTGGCTGCTGCTGCAGAACCCGCGCGAGGCGTTCACCCCCGCGCGGCCGCGCCTGCCGGGCCAGGAGCATCCCGGCCTGGGCATGCTGCGCGACGTCATCGCGCTGCTCATCGTCGCCTGCGAGCGGCTGCAGCTCGACGGCGTGCTGTGGGTCCCGGCGCATTACCACACCGCCGCCCAGGGCCGGCGCACCAGCCGTTTCCTCCATCCCGCCGACGAAGGGTTGTTCCGCGCCCTCGAGCCGGTGCTCGCCGGGCTGCCACTGCCCGCCGCCGCCTTCGCCGTCGAACGGGGCCAGGTGCTCGACGGCGCGACCGGCACGCCGCTCGTCTGGCACCCCATGCAGGTGGTGGTGCCGGCCAGCGACCGCCTGCGCCAGCAGCTGGAAGCGGACGAGTACCGCCGCCAGGCCGACGCGGCCGCCGCGGCTCACGACTTCCGGCTGGCGCGCGGCTAATCGGCCTGGTGCTGCCAGGAGTGCGCCAGGCTACTCGTACACGATGAATCCCGGGGCCATGATGCCGTCGGGATCGAATTGCCGCTTCGCCGCCAGGATGCGCGGCCATTGGTCGCCGAAGTGCTGCGCCCACTTCTCGACCGTGTCGAAGGTGATGTAGCCCGACAGGTAGCGCTTGCCGCCGTAGAGGATCGACATCTCGCTCGCGATGTCGAGCTGCGCGAGCCCGCGCTGCAAGAAGGCGCGGGGCACCGCCGGCAGGATCCCCCAGCCCATCACGAGCTCACCCGGCGGATGCATGAACAGCGGCACTTCCGAGGTCGGGGCGTAGGCGGGCCAGAGCAGGATGTGCCCTCCCGGTCCGAGCGCCTGCGGCGGCGTGGCGGCCAGCACCTGCTCGATGTACTCGCGCGCGGTCTCCCAGGGCAGGACGGTCTCCATCCATGGGTGCGGCATGTCCCAGTAGCCGCTGCGCCGCCAGAGCTCGAACACCGGGTCCATGCGATTGCAGAACTCGTGCTGGCTGAAGTCCTCGGTATGGACGACCCGGTAGGGCCGCAGACCGGCGAGCAGCGCCTGGTCGTCGACGCTCTCACCGGCGTCGAGGTCCACGGTCAGGTGCAGCGGATACAGCCAGTAGGCGAAGGTTTGCATCCCCTCGCCCAGCTCCAGGCCCTCGCCGATGTGCCGCATGCCCTGGACGCACGGCGTGCACCAGGCCTCGACCGAGGACCAGACGGTGCCGGGGCGCATGATCGTCTGCACGTCCGCCATCAGCGTGGCGAGGTCGTCATAGAGCAGGTAGTACATGCGCACCGTGGGCTTCACGCGCCGCAGCGGAATCTTGGCGCGCGTGATGACCCCGAACTGGCCCAGCCCGCAGCGCACCACGTCGAACAGCTCGCGGTGCTGCTGGCGCGAGCAGGTGACGATCTCGCCCGTGCCGGTCACCACCTCGAGCTCGATCACGTTGTCGGCCTGGGTGCCGTAGCGGAAGCTGGCGACGCCGAGGCCGGCCATCGACACGGTGCCGCCGATCGAGACCCCCAGGTTGTTGGTGAGCACCCGCGGCAACAGCCCGTGCGCGAGGGTGGCGGCGACCAGGTCGCGCCAGAGGACGCCGCTGTCGACGGTGGCGGTCTCGCCGGCAGCGTCGATCTCGTGGATGACGGCCATGGCGGAGGTATCGAGGAGGACGCCTCCCGCGGTGGTCGCCTGGCCGCTCTGGGTGTGCGCCTGGCCCTGCGGCACGACGGGGATGTGTTTGGCACGGCAGAAGCGGACCACCTCGGCAACGTCCTCGGCCGAGGCGCAGCGGGCCACCGCGCCCGGCAGACGGTCCACCATGCGGCCGAAGTCGGAGCGGAAGTGCGCGCGCACCTCCTCGTCCAGCAAGATCCGCTCGCCCAGCGCCTCCCTGATCTCGCGGAGCGCCTCGGCGGTCGGAGTCGGGCTCTGTACGGTCATGGAATCCCCTTTTAAACCAGTCTCTATGCTCACCGCAAGCTGGTCAGGACGCCGGCGGCGCACCCGGCGGCGGCGCACCCGGAGGCGGCGCGGCCGGCGGCACCCGGCGGAGGATTGGCCGGCGGCGGGGTGGCGGCGCCAGGCGGCGGGAAGGACCGCTCCTTGGGCGGCACCACCGGCAGCTCGTCCATCGGCTTGGGGCGGTCGCGCACCAGCTCCGGATGCCTGACGGTCCTGATCTCGGCGTTCGGCGGGTGGAGGGCGCTGGCCCTGACGAACGTGGTGAATCCGGAACGGATCCAGCCGTCGATTCCGCCGGCGATGAGGATGGCGTCCTGGAAGCCGCTGTCCTGCAGGATCCGCATGCCGGCGCGCCCGCAGGCGTCGCCGTCGCAGTAGACGAGGAAGGTTTCGCCGCGGTAGCTGCGGATCTCGAGCAGACGGTATGGAAGGCGGGCAAGCGGCAGGTTCTGGGCGTTGCGCAGGTGGCCCTTCGGTCCCTGGAACTGCTCGGGCGTGCGCAGGTCGAGGATGAACACGTCCGGCGCATCGCGCACGATCTCGTTGGCGACCGGCGGGCTGATCACGCGGTACTGCGACTCCCTGGCCTTGCGCGCCTCGAGCCAGCGGCCGACCGAGGCGCAGCCCGACGCCGCAAGAGCCACCGCCACGGCAACGGCGGCGACGCTCGACCGCAGGCAAATCCGCCGGCTCATCACGCCGCCCGTCAGCGCCCGGCGGACTGAGCGGCCACCGCCGCCAGCGCCGCGTCCACCGAGTCGTAAGTGAGGAAGAGCTTGTCCAGGCGCGCCACCTGCAGCAGCTTGCGAATGCGCTCCGTGGGGTTCACCAGCACCAGCTCACGCTGGAAGCTGCGGAAGCGCCCGAGGTAACCGACCAGCTCGCCGATCCCGGTCGAGTCGATGAAGTTGATGCGGCTGAAATCGATGATCACGTGCCCCTTGTCCTCGGAAAGCGCACGCTCCAAAGCCTGGGCGAAGAACTGCGCACTCTCGCCGAGCTTGATCACGCCCTCGACGTCGAGCAGCGTGATGCCTCCCGGGAGCTGACGCTTCTCGACGATCATGGCAGGCGGCGGTCCCCCATCTCTACTCGGCTACTCCGCCGCCATAAACGGATACCGGTAGTCCTTGGCGGGCACGAAGGTCTCCTTGATCGAACGCTGCGACGTCCAGCGCATCAGGTTGGCCATCGAACCCGCCTTGTCGTTGGTGCCGGAAGCGCGGGCGCCGCCGAACGGCTGCTGGCCGACCACGGCACCGGTCGGCTTGTCGTTGATGTAGAAGTTGCCGGCGGCGTGCCGCAGGCGGCGGCAGAGCGTCTCGGCGACGCCGCGATCCTCGGCGAACACGGCGCCGGTGAGCGCATACGGGCTGGTCGACTCGCAGAGGTCGATCGTCGCGTCGAGATCCCCGTCGTCGTAGACGAACACCGTCACCACCGGACCGAAGATCTCCTCGGTCATCAGCTTGAAGCGCGGGTCGGTCGTCACCACCACCGTCGGCTGGATGAAGAACCCCTGGGAGTTGTCGGCGGCGCCGCCTGCCAGGATCTCGGCGTCGGGCGAGCCCTTGGCGTAATCGATGTAGCGCTTGATGCGGTCGAAGGCGTACTGGTCGATGACCGCCGCCATGAAGTTGCGGAAATCGACCGGCGAGCCCATGCGGATGCCGTTCACCTGGTCGGCGAGATCCTTCCGCACGGCCGGCCACGCCGAGCGCGGCACGTAGACGCGCGAGCCCGCCGAGCACTTCTGCCCCTGGTACTCGAAGCCGCCGCGCACCACTGCCGTGACCACCGCCTCGCGGTCCGCCGAGGGGTGGACGAACACGAAGTTCTTGCCTCCCGTCTCGCCAACCACCCGCGGGTAACTGCGGTAGCGCGCGATGTTGTCGCCCAGCGTCTTCCACATCGCCTGGAACACCGGCGTCGAGCCGGTGAAGTGGATGCCGCCCAGGTCTGCATGGGCGAGCACGGGATCGCCCACCTTGTTGGCGCGTCCGGGCAGGAAATTGATCACTCCATCGGGTAGCCCGGCGGCCTGCAGCAGTTTCATGATGTAGTAACCCGACAGCACGGCGGTCGACGCCGGCTTCCACAGCACCGTGTTGCCCATCAGCGCCGGCGCCGTCGGCAGGTTGCCGCCGATGGCGGTGAAATTGAACGGCGTCACCGCGAACACGAACCCCTCGAGCGGCCGGAAATCGACGCGGTTCCAGACCCCGGGGTGCGACCACGGTTGCTCCTGGTAGAGCAACCGCATGAAGTATGGGTTGAAGCGCCAGAAATCGATCAGCTCGCACGCCGAGTCGATCTCGGCCTGGTGCACGGTCTTCGACTGGTTGAGCATGGTGGCGGCGTTGAGCGTGTCGCGCCACGGCCCGGCAAGCAGCTCGGCGGCACGCTGCAGGATCGCCGCGCGTTCTTCCCAGGTGGTCTCCGACCAGTCGCGCCAGGCCTTCCTGGCCGCCGCTGCCGCCGCGTCCACCTCGCCCGGGCCGGCCTGGTGGAAGGTGGCGAGCACGTGACCGTGATCGTGCGGACAGACCGCCTGTTCGGTGTCGCCGGTGCGCACCTCGCGGCCGCCGACGATGACCGGGATGTCGACGGTCTCGCGCAGCATCTCGCTCAGGCGGCGCTTGACCGAGGTCTTTTCCGGCGACCCGGGGGCATAGCCGCGGACCGGCTCGTTGGCCGGGACGGCCAGCGGAGAGATGGAATTCATGGAGCTCCTCCTAAAGCGTCTGCGGCCGGCCGGGGTGCGCGGGCAGCGGCCGGCCGGTCAGCCGTACATCTCGTGATGGACCTGCGCCCGCGGCACGCCGATCGCCTTGAGCCCGGCGAGCACGGTCTCGAGGAAGCGCGGCTGCGGCTCCTCGCCCTTCTCGCGGGCGGCCTGGCGCTCGAACTTGCCGATGCCGGGGCCGCAGGTGAAGACGTGCGCGGCTGCCGGATCGGGGATCTGCGCGCGCAGCAAGGCTTCGGAGACCCTGCCGGCGCTGACGTTGGGACCATATTTGGCGGCGTCGGGCTCGCGGCTCAGCGCGTGTACGATCTCCAGCTTGCCGGGATGGCGGGCCGCCAGCTCCTCGAACTGGCGCCGGAAGATGATGTCATCCCAGGTCTTGTTGCCGTAGATGAGGATGTGGCGCAGCTTCATCGCCGTTTCCAGGCAGTGCCGGATGATGCTCATGTTCGGCACGATGCCCGAGCCGGCGCAGATGTGGATCAAGTGGTCGGTGCGCGCTTCGATGTCGGGCGGCATGACGTAGGGACCGCCGAAACCGGTGAGCACCATGCGGGTGCCAGGGGGCACGCGGTAGGTCAGGAACGGCGACATCAGGGGCGGGTACTTGGTGGCGCCGGTGATGTACAGCTCCTCCTTGATCGTCACCGCCAGCCGGCGGTCGTGCGGCGCCGAGCACATCGAGTAGGCCCGCGCCGGCTCGCGCTTGCCCTTGACGTCCTCGAAGAACTTGACGAAGCGGTCCAGCGCCGGGAACTGGTGCGGCCGGATGGTCAGGAACTGGCCGGCCTCGTACTCCATCCGCTCGCTGCCGGTGAAGAACACCAGTGTCGTGGTGTCGGGAGTCTCGCGGATCGCCTCCTCGACGATGGCCTCGAACTCCCGGATGCGAGGGCGGGCAGCTCGCGCCGGCCGGGTCTGGGCAGTCTGCACCAGCGCGGCAGCCAGGACCTCCTCCGTCTCCGGATCCAGATCCGTTTCCGGCGCGTCGTCCAGCCGATCCAAGGTGGCCATGTTTCTCCTCCAGCTAGACCTCGCCGAGGCGCCGCACCGAAGCTACGCGCTCGCGCGGAATGAACAGCCGGTCGTGCTTCTTCCAGACGCCGAGCCGGGCGGCGCGCTCGACGTACTGCTGCTTGGAGCGGCCGCCCTCGCCTTCGCGGTGGACGTCGACGTCGTCGAGCACGATGCCGCGCTCGTCCTCGTCGTCACAGCGGCCGACGAAGACCTCCGGTCCGGTGGTGTCCACCACGACCGTGATCCCGTGCAGGGGACTCTTGTTGCGATGGAAGGTTCCCATGGCGGCGGCTGGAAGCTCGGGCGTTTATTCAGAGCCAAGCAGAGCCAGGCAAAGCCTGGTACAGCCATGTGGAGCCAAGGCTCGGCATGGCGCCAGCGGAACGCCGGGCATCAGTGGGCTGCGGCGGCTGCCGCTCCCTGCCCGGCGGACGCCGTGGCAGCCTCCGGCGCACAGTGCTCGTCGAACACGCTCATCAGGTCACGCGCCACCATGTGGGCGTCGCGCCCCTCGATGCGATGCCGCGGCATGAAGTACACCAGCTCGCCGTCCTTGACGAAGGCGATCGATGGGCTGCTCGGCGGGATTTCGGGGAAGTAGCCTCGCGCCCGCGCCGTGGCTTCGAGGTCCTGGCCGGCGAAGACGGTGGCGACCCGGTCCGGCCGGCGCGCGTGCTGCAGCGCCAGGCGGATCCCCGGGCGGGCCATTCCCGCCGCGCACCCGCACACCGAGTTCACCACCAGCATCGCGGTGCCTGTCTTCTCATTCATGAAGGCGTCGACGTCGGCGGCGGTCAGGAGCTCTCTGACCCCGATCTGCGTCAGCTCTTCGCGCATCGGCTTGACCAGTAACGGACTGTAAGGCATCTCGATACCTCCAAAGTGGCTCGTCAGGGACCATTCTACCCCCTGGCGGCGGCGCATGCCGGCGATCAGCGGCGATCGGCGTTTAGCGCGGCGTCGGAAGCAACCAAGCCGGGAGGCCAAACGTACAAACGGTACCACCTGAGCCGGCATTCCCGGCTCACCCGGCCGGCTCGGCAGGCGCTGTGGCGCCGCTGGCGCCGCTGGCGCCGATGATAATCTGCGCCGCGAAACGCTCTCGCGCACCCGGACGCCCGGGGAGGGCGCGACGGCGGCGACGGCGGCGACGGAAGACGTCAGCGGGCGGACGGGCGCTTAGGAGTCTCGACGGGAAGCGATGAGCACCAGCTGGCAAATGCACCGCCCGAGTCCTGCTCGATGACCGCGAATCCGCGGACCAGCGGGCTCTGGCTGCTGCTCGGGCTGGCCGCCCTGTCAGCCGTGGCGCCCTCAGGCTTGTCGGGCGGGACGCCTGTCCCCAAGGCGGCAGCAGCCACGCCGCGGCTGGCGGAGCTGGGCGAGCTGGCGGCTGCGCTGGCACGCTTCCCCGCCACCGACCCGATCTCGGGCTCGCTCGAGCTGCGGCTGTCACGTCAGAGCGCCGAGGAGCACTGGAGCGACCTGTCCCGGGCGACGGTGGAGGTCGAGGATGGTCCCCAGGGGATCAAGGTCGGCCTGGCGCGGTCCACCGGGCGCCAGGCGCTGGTGGAGCTGCGCGAGCAGACCCTCGACCCCGCCAAGCACACGCCGCTCCACAACGCGCTGCAGGCGCTGAACCTCAACGAGGTGTCCGGCGACCTCGACTGCGCGGCGACGCTCGCCCAGGATCTCTCGCTGGCCCACACCGCCGAGGTGCAGCCGGCCGTCTATCTCGACAAGCCTGCCCGGCTGCTCGTCCTGACGCTGCCGCCGCGCCTGTCGGCCGAGGCGCGCAAGCACGTCAGGACCGCCGACAGCCAGCTCTCCATCTGGATCGGCGCCGACGGCCTGCCGCTCGGCGCCGAGAAGCTCGAGCACACCAGGGGCCGGTTCCTGGTGCTCTTCTTCGAGAGCTTGCGCAAACAGACCTGGACCTTCGCGCACAAGGGCAACCGCCTGTTCGCCACCCGCCACGAGGTCGAAGACAGCGCCTCCGGCATGGGCCAGGACATCCGCAGCTCGAGCCTCGCGATCCTCTCCTTGCGTTAGAAGAAACTCCCACCGGCCGGGCCCGGGGGGCGACCGGTCCCGAGGATCGCGACGCAGCGGGCTCGCCGCGGGTACGTGCCCGCTTTACCTGCCGACATCGACGGTCTTGCCTCGCCCGCTTTGAGTCGCGCTCCTCGGAACCGATCGCCCAGGGGCCCTCCTTCGTGCCGTTTCATGCTTCGAGGGCGCCCACCGGGGCGGGAGGCGTCCCCGAAGCGCACCATGGCACGCTTCTTGCTAGCGTCCGCCTCAGTGCTACGAGGATGGCAAGCGACGGCGGCGCCGGTTGCCGCGGGCAGAAAGAGGAGTCAAGGCAGGGTTGACAGGCGGTTGACAAGTTGTCCCGCGAGCGCTAGCGAAGCGCACCTTAACCACTAGCAACCAGTCCACTCGCTTGGCAGCCGCCCAGGTGCTCAGGGTTCCCCGCGCGGCTCGCCGGCGCGCCGTGGGCTCGGTTGAATGGTTCATGTGGTCTTGGGTGATCGGAGACGCTAAAGCAACTTTCAACTTGAAAGGATGGAGCAAGTGAAAAGAGCACTGGCAGCGCTGTTCCTCGCCTCCCTTGCCGTGGCAGCCGTAGCGGAGAGCCCGGTCGATTCGGTCTCTGCGCGGCACTACCTCCGCCCCGACACCGGCGGCCTGGCCATCGTCTCCCCGGACCTCGGCGCCTTCACGCCTCAGGCCCACAGGACCAACAACCTGACCTATCACGGCGGCCCGACCACCACCTTGGCGCACGTGATCTTCATCTTCTGGGGGCCGAGCTTCGGGCCCGGTGGCGCCGACAACGCGTACGCCACGACTCTGCAGGCCTTCCGCAATCAGTTCGGGACGACCGGCGAGTACAACGTCATCACCCAGTACTCAGGCATCCAGCAGACGAACCTCGGCGGCGGCACGGCCGACATGTTCGACAGCTCGACCCCGCCGACGAACGTGACCGACGCGATCGTGCAGTCCGAGGTGCAGAAGTACCTGGCGAGCAACGCCTTCGACAACAGCGCCACCTACGAGGTCGTCATCCCGAGCACCTCGTACTCCTCGGACGGCGGCGCCACCTCTTGCGGCGGACCAGCCCTTCAGTACTGCGCCTACCACGGCTTCTTCAACAGCGGCTCCAACGCGGTGAAATACTCCATCGAGCCCTACCCGAGCTGCAGCGGCTGCCAGGTTGCGGGATGGACGGCGGTGCAGAACCAGGAACACTTCGTTTGCCACGAGAGCCGCGAGTCGATCACCGACCCGGAGCTCAACGCCTGGTATGACAGTCGCGGCAACGAGGCCGACGACAAGTGCGCCTGGTCGCCGACGCCGTTCATCGGCACCGGCGGTTACTCCTATCAGTACGAGTGGTCGAACGCCAACAACGGCTGCGTCAAGACCAGATAACGAAGTCCACTGCTGCCGTCCGTGCGCAACCGAGCCCCCGCCCTGGCGGGGGCTCGTCGTTTTTGTTCGCCCAGCAGGCGCCTGCCGGACCGGCCGAGGGGGTCCCAGGGGAGGCGTCCGGAGGCGTGCTGATAGGATGTCCAGCGACCGCGTCCAGGGAGGAGCCATGGGACCGCAGACATTCGTGATTCTGGTGCTGCTGTTCTTTGCCGTCATCTTCGTGATGCGGCAGGTGCGCAGCATCCCGCAATCCACCATTGCCGTGGTCACGGTGTTCGGCAAGTACCAGCGCGTCATGCGCGAGGGCCTCAACGTCAAGCTGCCCTGGGAGAAGATCGCGATCCAGCTGTCGCTGCAGAACCGCGCCTTGCAGATGGAGTTCCAGGCCATCACCCGCGACCAGGCCAACGTCAAGTTCTCGACGATGGTGGTCTACGCCGTCGCCAACGCCGACGACGAGACGATCAAGCGCGCCGTCTTCAGCTTCGCGTCGGCGCCCGAGTTCCAGCTCGCTCTGCAACGCACCATCGACGGCTCGATCCGTCAGTTCGTCGCCACCACCATGCAGGCCGACATCCTCGCCATGCGCGCCGAGATCGTCGACCACACCAAGCGCACCCTCGACGAGGTCGTGTCTTCCTGGGGCTACGTGGTGCGAGACATCCAGATCACCGACATGACCTTCGACCAGGAAATCATCGAGTCGATGGCCCGAGTGGTGTCGTCGAAGAACTTGCTGGCCGCGGCCACCAACGAGGGGGCCGCCCTGCTGATCAAGCGCACCAAGGATGCCGAGGCGGAGGCTGCCTACAAGACGATCGGCGCCGAGGCCGAGAAGAAGGCGGCGGCGCTGCGCGGCGAGGGCTTGGCGCTCTTCCGGCGCAACATCGCCGAGGGCATGAAGGAGGCGGCAGCGAACCTGCGGCAAGCGGGCGTCGACGCCAACTTCCTGCTCTTCCTCGAGTACACCGACGCTCTCAAGTACGTCGCCGATCACGCCCAGGGGAAGATCGTGTTCATGGACAACAGCGCCGGCGCCCCGGCGAGGGTGGCACAGCAGATCGCCAGCCTGGGGCTCGAAGGAGATCGCGAAGCTCCAGCCTCGCCACGGCCCCCGGGGTCAGGAGCCACGCCGGCGCACGCCTGACACTACCCGCCCATCATGCTGGCGAGGCGGTCGGCGATGGGCTGCAAGCGGGCCAGCGCGGAGGGCAGGTCGAGCAGCTCGACGCCCATGCCCACCAGGATGGCGCTGCTGCCCGGCTCGGGCTCGAACCGCTGCACCACCCGGGCCGGGAGCGGGATCGGCGCCGGCACCGGTCCCGGAGGGTGGATCTCGATGCGGACCAGCTCGCGCATCCTGCCGGGACGGCTGGTGGCGACGAAGAGCCCGCCGTTGACGATGTCGCGTTCGTAGACTCCCAGGAAATCCTTGGCACTGGCGAAGCGGACGGCGAAGGTGCGCAGGTCCTCCTGCTGCGGCTCGACCGCGGCGTCATGCGCTCCCTCCCCCGCCTTCGGGCCCGGCGCCTGGCCGCCCTCGGGGGGGAAGATCTCGCGGATCAGCTCTTCCGGGTTCAGGAAGCGCACGCCCATACCCGGCGGCGTCACCTTCATCAGCTCAGGGTGCACCGCGCGGCGGTGCGCCACCACGCCTTCGATCAGGAAGCCGCGGTCGCCATGGATCACCTCGATCCGCAGCCGCGAGTGCGGCGGCAGCGGGTAGGCAGTCGAGATGTGCATGCCGCTGGCGGAGATGTTGGTGCTGTACCCGCGGTGGATCTTCTGTCCGGCCTGCCAGAATTGGACTTCTACCCGCCGCGAGACGCGTTCGCTCCGCCGTCGGTTCATTCCATCGGCCTCCGCATTGCCAGTCCGGCGTCCCCCTCCAGGATATGCCGACTCGAGCCCGCCCGGGAAATCCGACGAGCAACGAGTGCCGCGGCTGGCGACAGGGCGGAGAGCCCACAGGGGAATGCCGCATGGGCACCCTGCCCGTGCGGCCCGCGGTCCCACCGGGGTAGGCCGAGGTCATCTGACAGCGGCCGCGGGCAACCAGGGAGCGGGGTCACGCCGCGCCGCGGCCGAGGCTTCTGGCCCGGGGACGTCCACGTCGCCGTGGTCGGCGAAGAGTATGATGCGAAAGGATCTTGCGCGCCGGCGCCGCTCTCCGGGTCCGGCA
Organism: Thermoanaerobaculia bacterium; assembly: GCA_035949675.1. Taxonomy (GTDB): domain Bacteria; phylum Acidobacteriota; class Thermoanaerobaculia; order Multivoradales; family UBA5704; genus JASLEW01. The sequence continues at coordinate 27,227 of DASZHY010000271.1, read as the reverse complement.
CTGCGCGGGTGCCGTCTGTGAGGATCGGCGTCAATCGAGTCGATCGGAGTCGATTGGACCCGACCAGGAATCGATCGGCATCGATCGGCATCGATCAGAATCGACCAGAATCGATCAGAATCGATCGGAGCCAGGCAGCACCATCGGTCAGACCCATGAGAGTGCCGAACCCACCCGCCAGGCCGTTGCTGGTCTTCGACGGCGATTGCGGCTTCTGCCGCACCTGGATCGCTCGCTGGCGCCGCACGGTGGGCGAGCAGGTCGATTACGAGCCCTTCCAGACGGCCTGGGTGCGCTTCCCCACGATCCCGCGCTCGCGCTTCCGCCAGGCTGTGCAGCTGATCGCGCCGGACGGCGAGGTCAGCGCAGGGGCGGAGGCCGTGTTCCGCACCCTCGCCCTGGCCAGAGGTCATGAGGGCAGCCGCTGGCTGGCCGTCTATCTGCACGTCCCCGGCGCCCGGCCGGTGTGCGAGTGGGGATACCGGTGGGTCGCCGATCATCGGCCGGTGTTGACACGCGTCTCCCGCTTTCTCTTTGGCCCGCCGCTCGACGAGCTGGACAGCCTGGCTCGGCTGGCTCGAGGCGCCGAGATCGGCCCCACCATGGCCGTCGAGCTCGCGGCCGCCCGGCGGCGCCGCTTCGCTCTCGGCGCCGGCCTGGGTGCGGTGCTCCTGCTCGGCGGCCTCGCCGCCTGGCGGCGCCGCTCCCGCCGGCGGCGTGTCTGAAAGCGCTGAAGACGCTGAAGACGCCAGGGGCGCGGGCTCAGCCGCTCATTGCTGGCGCTTGTATCTGGGGAATCGACGTGCCCGCGAGCATCGCCGCGACGCGATGCCAGAAGACTACGAGGTCCAGGCGCACCTCGGGAATGGACGCGGACCGGTACTCGGAACCGCTCGGCACCGAGACCACGAAGCGCCCGTCTTCGTTGACCAGGAACTCGATCTGTTTCGCCTCGGGGTCGACGATCCAGTACTCGCGGATCGCGCTCTCGGCATAGAGAGCGAGCTTCTCGCCGCGATCGCGGCGCTTGGTGCCGGGAGACAGGACCTCGATCACGAGATCCGGAAGACCCTCGAGCCGAGCGCCCACGATCCGACGGCGCGCCGCCGTCACGTAGATGACGTCGGGCTGAACGATCGAATGGATGGCGAGCGGCACGTCCACCGGCGCAACCGCGGCCAAGCCGCCCGAAGCCTCGGCAAGGTCGGCGAAGTACCGTGCCAACCACAGCACGACGATCTGGTGCAGCAGCGCCGGCGCCGGGCTCAGGTAGAACCTCCCGCGGATCAGCTCGCAGTGCGGCTCGTCCGGCAGGGCCTCGTAGTCCTCGCGCCGGTAGGGCCCCAGCTCCGACGGTGCGACGAGAGGCGTGTCTTCCAGCAGCGCGACGCTCATGTCCTGAGAGTATAGACGGAAAAGGCCGGTCTTCCGGACCGCCTGGCAGCGGCACGGGAGCCCGCCACAGGAACGCACGCAGCGGCACGGGACAGTCTCGGCAGCGCGCCTCCGGAACGCGCCGGTGCTCAGGGCGAAAAATAGCGGATGAGGTTGAAGCCGAGCCGCACGTCGCGGGTGGTGAAGCCGCCGGCGAAATCGCCGCCGACCATCTGGTCGACGGTGGTGGCCCGCGAGTCGCCGAGCACGATCTGGAACAGGTGCCATCCGACCCGCCTGGCGAAAGCCGCATGCCAGGCCAGGCGGCTGGCGCCCGACACGTGGCGCAGTGCGCGGTTGGCCGCGATCACCTCGCCATCCAGCAGCCATTTGCCCGGCAACGGCACCGTCAGCCCGACCGGCACGTTCCAGGCGTCGCGCAGCAGCGGGGTGGCCCGCACCCAGGACGGCGAGAGGAAGACGTTCCACCCGGGCGCCAGGTGCCTGCTGAGGAGGACCTGGGCAAAGGGCCGGTGCGGATCCTGGACCCCCCGGCGGCCCAGCAGATCGGCGCCGCCGCGCACGGCCGCCGACAAGGGGACGTGCGGCGACTGGTCGAGCACCTGCAGCTTGGCCGCCAGCTCGTAGTCCTCCTGGAACTGGGAGCGGTAGACCGACAGGTCGAGCTGGCGCAGCAGTCCGTAGGCGAAGCCGATCCCGACGTCGGCGCCGCTGTCGAGGCCCCACAGGTTGTGAGCGCTCGACCCCTGGTTGACCGGCTGGTTGAAGCGGTGGGTGACCAGCAGCTCGAGCCGCCGCCGGCCGATGGTGAAGGGAGTGGCGAGATCGATCAGGCGGCTGCCGACCGGCTCGCTGGCGGCGGGCTGGACCGGCGCCGCCAGGTAGGCCTCGTCCGCCGCCGGCGAGCTTGCCGCCGCCGAGCCGGCCGCCGGCGGCGTGGAGGCTCCCGGAGGCTGCGGCGTCGCATCGGCCGGCGGCGGCGCATCGGCTGGCGGCGTCGCATCGGCCGGCGGCGTCGCATCGGCGCCTGCCGGCGGTGCCCCGGCCGGAGGTTCCCGCGGCGGCTCGGCAGGCGGCACCCCGGGAACGGCGGGGGCGGTGGGAGCGGACGCCGCCGCCGTGGGCTCCGACCGCGGCTCGGCAGGCGGCGCCGGGGTCACGGCTGCAGCGGACGCCACGGCCGGAGGGGCGCTTGGCGCCGGTCCATCCGGCGCCGCCGCCGCGGCCGGCGCGGCGGCGCCGGACCAGCCAAGGAGGAGCGCCACGACGCCGGCGGCCAGCGCCGGCCGCGCCGGGCAAGGCGCGCCCGGATGCGGCGCAGGCTGCGGCATCATGAGACAGGGTCGCGGCGGGCGCAGCACGGCGGCTTCTCCCTCGTTGCCTCGGCGGGCGGAGGCGTCAATTATCAGGAGCGCCGGCCTGGATCCATGCCGCCAGACCGGCAATCTGCTGCGGGGTCAGGAACGGCGGCCCGTCACGGGGCATGCGGCTGCCGCTGATGTCCGCGTCGCCGCGCACTTTCTTGAGCAGGTAGCTGGCCTCGGGATTGCCCGGCCGGACGAAGTCGAGCTGGGGCGCTTCCGGCGCGGCCCGGCCGACGATGTTGCCATAGGCCAGCCCGGCCTCGAGCACCAGGCCGCCGGAGGCGGCGCTGCTCGCATGACAACCCGCCTTGGCGCACGACGGAGTGAAGATCCCGGCCTGGATCTGAGCGAAGGTGAATGCCTGGGCGCCCGGGCCTCCGCCTGGCGGCTCGGTGGGCGAAAGCACCTTGCCGCCGCAGGCAACCATCGCCAGCATCGCCAGCGTCAGGATCGCCAGCGCCGCCAGCGAGGCGGCCGCAGGCGCGGCGCCCGGGAGACGCGAGCGCCCCGGGGCAGTCGCCCAGCGGGCGGCGGCATTTGCCCTGTCCATCGCGCGGACTCCGGCAGTCGGCAACGCCAGGTTCAGTAACCGGGAGGCGGCGGCGGCGCGGCGCTGCCGACCTCGACGGACCCCTGCATCCCATTGGTGTGCCAATGGGTGTTGCAATGATACTGGACGGTGACGTTCTGCTTGGTGAAGGTGTGCATGAAGGTGGCGCCGCCGCTCTTGAAAGCCATCCCCGAGTCGAAGGAGCCGTCCTCGGAGGTCACCGTATGGGTGTAGGTCGTGCTGGCGAGCACCCATTGCACGGTGTCTCCGGGGTTTATCTGCACGTCCTTGGGGTTGAAGGCGAAGTCCACGATCTGCACGGTGACCATCTTGGGAGCCGGCGTGCCGGGCTCCGAGGGGCTGGAGCCGCCGCCGCCACCGCAGGAGAGGAGCAGCACGAGACCTGCCGCCGAGGCCGAGCGTGAGCACCAATTGAGCCAAGTGAGTCGAGACATGTCAACCTCCATCCGTTTCCGCAGTTGTGCCTGCGAGGATCGGAGCTCTGCGCCCGAGGAGGCGATGGACCGGCTTGCATGCCGGTGCCCGGAGCCCCGTGATCGACCACCACATCGGCTACTGGATGGTCATGCGGTATGTCCTTGGGGCCGGGAAAAGGTTCTCGCATGAACTTTCGAGCGCCCGACGGGTACATACTCGTGAACGATGACCCTGGGTCTGCCCGAGGCATGACGCGACGATGACCAAAGAAGGCGAGTTTTCGCTGCTACGCCGGATCGCCGAGAAAGACCGTGGAGCCTTCGAAGAGCTCTATACGCTGTATTACCGCCGGATCTTCTCTTACCTCTTCAAGCTGACGCGCCGCGCCGAGATGGTCGAAGAGGTGCTCAACGACGTCATGCTGGTGATCTGGAAGAAAGCGGCGAGCTTCGACGGCCGCTCACGGCCTTCGACCTGGATCTTCGGCATCGCCTACCACAAGGCGATGAAGGCGCTGGGGCAACGCCGGCTGCCGGAGCGGTCGGGAGAGGAGCGGGAGCGCGAGCCGGCCGAGCCGGTCGACCATGAGGAGCCAGAGAGCCTGCTGGTGCGGCGAGAGCTCGCCACCACTCTCGGCCGCGCGCTGCTGGCGATCTCGGCCGAGCAGCGGGCGGTGGTCGAGCTGACCTATTACCATGGCCTTTCGTATCAGGAGATCTCCGAGATCGTGGGCTGCCCGGTCAACACGGTCAAGACCAGGATGTTTCATGCCCGCCGCCGCCTCAAGGATTTGCTGCCGGATATGGGAGTGTCGAGTCATGTGGGCTAGTCGCAGAGCCGTCCCGAAGGACGGGGCGAGAACGGGTCCCGGGGGAGGACCCGAGAGGAGGCGTCATGAGCAATCCTGAGAACGGCGCGGAGCGGCACGAGAACGTCTGGCTGCTGCTGCCCTGGTACGTCAACGGCACGCTGGAGGCGGCCGAACGGCGCCTGGTCGACGACCATCTCGCCGCCTGCCCCAACTGCCTCGAGGAGCTGGCGCGCAGCAAGTTGCTGGCGACCGCGCTGCGGGCCCGCCAGGATAGCGCGCCCTCGCCGCATCCGATCCAGCTGGCCCGGCTGATGGAGCGCATTGAAGCGAGCGAAGCGAGCCTGGCAAGCGACGCGAGCGAAGCGAGCTTTGCAAGCGAAGCGAGCGAGGCCGGCGACGCGAGCGGGACCGGCGAGCGCGGCTTCGCGTCCCTGCCGGCGGACCTCGCTGACCGGCGGCGCGGGGAGCACGACCGGCGCGGCCGGCAGGGGCTTCCTGGGGCACGGCTGCTCGGCAGCACGCCGCGGCCCGTACGGTGGGCGCTCGCCGGGCAACTGGCCGCCATGCTATTGCTCGCGGCCGCGCTGGCCTTCGGTCCGGCTCGCCGCTTGCAGTCCGCAAGCTCGGCGCCGGCAAGTGCGGCCTCTGCCCGCAACGCTGACTACATCACGCTCTCCGCGCCGGCAGCCGTCGGATCGTCCACGGCGGCGGTGAGGCCGCAGATCCGGCTGGTGTTCGTCGAGACGGCGAGCGAGAAGCAGATGCGCGACGTCTTGCTGTGCACTCGCGGCCGGCTGGTGGATGGGCCTTCGCCGCTTGGCGCCTACACGCTCGAGCTGCCCGCGCCCACCTCTGCCACGGCCGCTCCGGCGGACTCCGTTTCCCTGCCGCCGGGCTCGGCGAACGCGGAGACCCCGGCGAGCTCGGCCCGGACCGCCGCTGCCCGCGAGGCCGCACCCGCACCGTCCGCGCCGCGCGCCGCCTTGGCGGAGGCCGCCCCGGATTCCGTGGGGACCGTCCTCGCCTATCTGCGCGCGCAGCCGATCGTGCGCTTCGCCGAACCGGTCGCCGGCACCGTCTCACCATCGCCCTCGCCGGCCCGGCCGGGGGTGCCGGCCGGCGAGGGGACGAACTCCCCCGCGCCGCCGCGCCCGTGATATGAGATACGCCATGGTCCGCGCCCGTCCAGGCGTCCTCGCCTGGACCGTTCCTCTCGGTCTGCTGGTTTGCCTGGGCTGCTCGGGCGCCCAGGGGAGCGCGGGCAGCGTGCCTGCCACCCTGACTCAGGCCGGCGAGGCCGGCGCCACCGGCAACCTGGGAGTGACGGCGCCCGGGGCGGCGACGGCGAGTCCAGCCGACTCGGCCAAGGCCGCGATGAACCCGGCCGCATCGATCGCCGATGGGGCGCATGCATCGCCGCGGGACGCAACCGCCTCCACCCGGGTCATGGTCACCCTGGCGCCGGCGCCGCCGCCGATCTGGGACCAGATCACCCTCGATCTCGAGCGCACTTACCGGTTGCGGACGGTGTTTGCATGGTCCATGCAGTCGCTGGGCGAGCGCTGCATCGTCTTCGAGGCGCCCGCCGACCGTTCCGTCGAGGCCCTGCTCCACCGGCTGGCCTCCGATCCACGAGTCGAGCTGGCGCAGCCGGTCCAGCGCTTCACCACCCAGGACTCCCACACCGCTGGTTTGCAGGTGCCGCTGCAGCACAGCGCGCTGGCCCTGCGGCTGGCCCAGGCGCACCGCTGGGCCACCGGCAGGGGCGTCCGCGTCGCGGTGATCGACACCGGCGTCGACGTCGAGCACCCCGAGCTCCGGGGGAGGATCGCCAAGACCGGCAACTTCGTCGAGATCGGCCGCGGCGATCCCTCTTTCAACAGCGACATCCATGGCACGGCGGTGGCGGGCGTCATCGCCGCCGCCCTCAACTCCGCGATCGGCCTGGTCGGCGTCGCGCCGCAGGCCCAGGTCTTCGCCCTCAAGGCCTGCTGGCAGGAGCGGCCCGGCGCCCGCGAGGCGGTCTGCGACAGCTACACGCTGTCGAAGGCCATCGACTTCGCCATCATCCATGGCGCCCAGGTGCTCAACTTCAGCCTCGCCGGGCCGGAGGACCCGATGATCGCCAAGCTGGTCGCTTCCGCGCTGGGGCGTGGCATCGTGGTGGTAGCCGCCGACGGCCCGGACGCCGCGCGCTCGTTCCCGGCCAGCCAGCCGGGAGTGTTGGGTGTGGCCGGCAGCGACGACCTGCAGGGAGGGCTGCGCTTCCCGACGCGGCGGCTGGCTGCCGGCACGCTGGCGGCGCCCGGTGTCGACATCCTGACCACCGTGCCGCACGGCCACTACGACTTCTTCTCCGGGGCCTCGTTCGCCGCCGCCCAGGTCTCGGGAGCGGCGGCGCTGCTGCTCGAGCGCGAGCCCAAGATGACTCCGCACCAGGTCGCCGCGCTCTTCCACCGCACCGGCCATCCCATCCCGGCGGCACCCGGCGACCCCACCTCGATCGATCAAATCGACGCCTGCGCCGCCCTGGCCGCCAGCCTGGGCAGCGGCTGCAGCTAGACTGACGGCAGCGCGCTTCGTTTCAGGGAGCCGCCGGGCGGCCGTCCTCTTCGTAGCGGGCATCCGACGGCGGGCGCTCGGCGTGCAGACGCGCCGCAACCCGCTCGGCCTCGCCCAGCACCCGCAGCAGGTTGGCGCCGGCCACCTTCTTCACGTCCTCGTCGCCGTAGCCGCGCCGCAGCAGCTCGGCCAGCAGCACCGGGTACTGCGCGACGTCGCCGAGGCCGTCGGGCAACGAGGTCATGCCGTCGAAATCCGATCCCAGCCCGATGTGGTCGATGCCGGCCACCTGCCGGACATGATCGATGTGATCGGCGACCTGGGCCAGCGTGGCGTGCGGCGCGGGATGGGCGGCGCTCCATGCCGCCAGCTCGCGCTCCACGCGGACCGAGTCCTCCGGATAGAGGGTCTTCAGGCGCCCCTCGACGCCGCTGCGCTCGGCGTCGTGGGCGCGCACCGCTTCGGAGGTGAACGAGGTGACGAAGCTCACCATCACCATCCCGCCCTGCCGCGGCAGCATCGCCAGCACATCGTCGGGCACGTTGCGCGGATGGCCGTCGAGCGCCCGCGCCGAGGAATGCGAGAAGATGACCGGCGCCGCCGAAACTGCGATCGCCGCCTGCATGGTTCGCGGCGAGACGTGCGACAGGTCGACCAGCATGCCGAGGCGGTTCATCTCGCGCACCACTTCCGTCCCGAACCGCGTCAGGCCGTCATGCCGCGGCTGATCGGTGGCGGAATCGGCCCAGTCGTCGTTCTTGGAATGGGTGAGCGTCATGTAGCGCGCGCCGGCCCGGTACAGCTCGCGCAGCACCGCCAGCGAGTCGCCGATCGAGTGTCCGCCCTCGACGCCGATGAGCGAGGCGATGCGTCCGGCGTGGTGGATGCGCACCACGTCGCCGGCGCTGGCGGCCAGCTCGAAGGTGTCGGGATACAGCTCGGACAGCCGGTGCACCACGTCGATCTGCTCGAAGACCGCCTGCACCGCGGCCGGACCGGCGAGATCGACCGGCACGTAGACCGACCAGAACTGGCCGCCGACGGCGCCACGGCGCAGCCGCGGGATGTCGGTGTGCAGCGGCGGCCGCAGGCCTGAGGCGTCGAGCCGCAGGTCCAGCTTCCCGAGCTGGTCGTGAAAGCGCTCGCGAAGCTGCCAGGGCAGGTCGTTGTGGCCGTCGATCAGCGGCACCTCGCGCAGCAGGCCGCGGACCCGCTCGACCAGCGCCGGGTCCGGCGGCCGCCAGGCCGCCGATGCCGGAGCGGCGGCGGTGCGCCCGGGAGGCGCGGCGCTGCGGCCGGACGGTGTTGCCCCGGCGGTGCGGTCAGGCGCCGCGGCGGCATGGTCGGGCGGCGCGGCGCCCGTAGCCGGAGAGGCGGCCGCCCACGGCGCGCCGCCAGCCGCGGACAGCGCTACCAGCATAGCCAGGCAGGCACGGGCGCCGGCAGCTGCCCGCGCGGGCACCGGGCGGCCGAGCCGGGATGTCGACCGCTCTGACGGCCGGTTGGTCATCGTCGCACCTCCTCGGAGCAGGACCTACGCGGCGGCATTGTATCGGCTCGGATACAGTAGGACCTCACGGGGCATCAGGGCAACGAGGGCGCGACGAAGGGGACAGCCATGGATATCGAGCAGCCGCTCCCGATACGTCCCGAGGAGCACGCGGTCTTCGACACCGAGAGGATGGGCAAGACCACCCTGTTTCAGTCCGCAAGGATCCTCGTGGGCCTGAACGCCTTCGAGCCCGGACAAGAGCACCGGCTGCACGCTCACGCGGGCCTCGACAAGGTCTACCACGTGCTCGCCGGCAGCGGGCTCTTCCTGCTCGAGGGTCGGGAGGAACCGATGAGCGCCGGCACCCTGCTCATCGCTCCCGCCGAGGTGCTGCACGGCATCCGCAACACCGGCCGGGAGCGGCTGCTGGTGCTGGCAATTCTGGCCCCTTCGCCTTAGTAGTCCTGGTCAGACCAGGACTACCTAGCGGTCCGTCAGCGCACGCCCCAGAGCTTGTGCTGCTGCACCGAGAGCCGCCAGGGCGGATTCTCCTGGCACAGCCGGATGCACCACTCGAGAGCGCGGCGATCGAGCCCGGCGCCGTCGAAGGCCGGCGAGAGCAGATAGTGCTCGGCCTTGACCACCGTCCGCGGCACCGCCTGGCCGCAGCCCCGAACGTACTTGACCTCGTGGGCCGTGCGCTGGCGGATCGCGTGCTCGGCCACCTTCGGGCTGACGGTGATCCAGTCGATGCCCAGGGGCAGCTCGACGCTGCCGTTGGTCTCGATGGCCAGCTGGAAGCCGGCGGCGTGCAGGGCGTCGATCAGCTCCCGATCGACCTGTAGCGCGGGCTCGCCGCCGGTCAGCACCAGCCAGCCGCAGCCGGCGGAGAGCTGGCGGGCCTCGACGACGATCTCCGTCGGCGTGAGCCAGCGTCCGGATTCGAACTCGGTGTCGCAATCGAAGCCGTGGGTTTCCACCCGGCACTCCTGGTTGCAGCGTGCCAGGCGGAGAAACACGTTCGGCGTGCCGGCACGCACCCCTTCGCCTTGCAGGCTGTAGAACATCTCGTTGACGAGGTATCGCGGGGCCACATCTGAAGGATATCGAAATGTTCACTGGGCACGGTCGCGGCCATGCCGGCGACTGCCGGCGACTGGCGGCGACTGCCGGCGATTGGCGGCGACTGCCGGCCGACTGCCGGCCAACTGCCGGCCGATTGGCGGCGACTGGCGGCATTGGCGGCGACTCCCGAAGGCCGGCATTTCGGGAGGCGGAAGGGGCGTAAATTCGATCTTGACTTACGCCTTGTTTACGCCTAGAGTGAGGGCATTCACCGGAAGCGGCTGACACCTACCGGCAGCCGATCTTCCGGCGGGTCGCCGTCGCTTCTTCGACCTGCGGACCGCGAGCGAGGTCCGCATGGCTCGGATGGAAGCCGCTGGCGCTGCTGGGCTACTGGCGCCACTGGCGCCAGTTGGCTGACTGCAATCAGGAGATCAGACGTGCACACCGCGACTCATCCTCCCGACCCTCCCATTCCTCCCGTCCCCGTGCTGACCGGTCTGGGCCAGGCGCTGCGCTGGCTGCGCGAACGCCAAGCCCGAAAACAGTACCAGGTGGCTACCGCCGCCGGGATCACGAAGGGCATGTTGTCGGCCTACGAGACGGGCCGCCAGCGGCCGTCGCTCGAGACCCTGGACAAGCTGCTGGACACCCTTGGCTGCGACCTCAACGACCTGCACAACGCTCTCCAGATCGTCAACGGCCGGCCCGAGCAGATGAAGGGCTGGCATGCCGCAACACGCGATCTGACTGTCCGAGCAGACGTCTCTGGCGTGTCCCAAGGGATCCCAGGGGGCATCTGGACCTATCCAAGCATGGCGGTCGGGCCGGCCGCGCTAGCTGGCGAGGTCCACGAGCCGGCGCGCGGTCATGAGGGTCTGGCGACCCCGGCGACCGCCGTGACCACGGCGACGCCGGCGACCCTGGCAATGGAGGAGCTTCGCCAGGTGCTAGGCGTCCATGCCCCGGTCGATTCGATCGATTCGGTCGCTGCGCTCGATGCGCCCGACTCGCCCGACTCGCCAAGTCAAGGACGGGCACCGGCCGCGCCTGGGCTTCCCCTTCCACAGGAGGAAGCACTGGCCCTGGCCCAGATGCTCGAGGGTTTCCACAACCTGCTCCGCTATTGGCATCGCTGCCTCACGGTGCTGGCGGCGGCACGCGCGGGCGATCCCGCCAAGGCGCCCAATCAGGTCGAGCCGCCAGGCAAAACGGGCGGCGCGCCGGGGGGGACCGGCAGGCCAGAGCATACGGATGCGAGCACGAGAGGTCAGGGACAGGGTGGCGGCCAGGGGTGGCGGCCAGGAAAACAGGGGGCGATCTAAGCGGGGGCGGCTCGACTTCGGATAGACTTGGCTTGGGGATACCCCAGCCGGGATACCCCCGCCGGGTGGCATCGGCGGAGTATCGAGATCTGCTCGGGAATGCGCTTTCCCAGATGGATGGCACCCTGGCGACGGCACCTTGGCGGCTCGCAAGCCCCTGGATCAGCTCAATCCCGCCAGCGCACCCCGCCCATGAGATCGCCTTGCTAAAGTCGGCACCGTCCCTGCCATTGCCAGCCGCGTCCGTGCCCGCGGCCGCCGCTTCCCCATTGGGCGCCTCCGGAGCATCGGGCGCATCCGCCGGTTTCGCCCGGCTGATGGAGGAGCTCCGCGGCCGGCTCGACCGGGAGATCTCGGCCTTCCTGGCGACCAAGCGCGCCGCCCATGCCGCCAATACCGCCTTTACCGCCACCGGCCTGCCTGAGCTCGGCGAGCCCGGCAGCCAGGCTGGGCCGGCCGCCCCGAGCGAGCTGCCCAATGATCCGCGCGATCTGGTCGACGGGGTCGGCCGGCTGATGACCCAGGGCGGCAAGCGGCTGCGCCCGGCTCTCGTCTACTACACCTACCGCGCCTGCGGCGGCCGCTCCGACCGGCAGGTCTTGCCGCTGGCGCTGGCCGTCGAGTTCCTCCACACCTACCTGCTGATCCACGACGACATCATGGATCATGCCGAGGTGCGGCGCGGCCAGCCGGCAGCCCATGCACGCTTCCGCGACCTGCACCGCGCCGGCGGCTTGCGCGGCGACGCCGACGATTTCGGCCGTTCCGTCGCGATCCTGCTCGGCGACCTCGCTCACACCTATGCCGTCGAGCTCTTCTCCAGCCTCGCGGCGCCCCCGTCGGCACGGCCGGCGTCGCCGGTGCCCCATTGGGTCGAGCTCAACCGCTGCTTCTCGCTGATGTGCGAAGAGGTGATCGCCGGTCAGTACCTCGAGTACCTGCTCGCCCACCGCCGCCTTACCGGCCGGCCGGCAAACGGGCCGTCCGCCGGCACCGCCGCCGGCGCCGGAGCTCCGGACGCCGCGCCGCCCTTGCTCGCTCCCCGCGAATCGGAGCTGCTGCGCGTGCTGCGTCTCAAGTCGGGCCGCTACACTGCCGAGCGTCCGATCCAGCTTGGCGCGCTGCTGGCCGGCGCCCCGGCCGAGCTGCGCGCCGAGCTGTCGCGCTATGGCACCGCCGTCGGCGAGGCGTTCCAGCTGCAGGACGACCTGCTGGGCATGTTCGGCGATCCCGAAACGGTGGGCAAGCCGGTGGGGGATGACCTGCGCGAGGGTAAGTTCACCCTGCTGATCCACCATGCCCTGGTTCACGGCGCCGCCGCCGACCGGCAGCGTGTGGCAGAGGCCCTCGGCAATCCCGATCTCGGCGCCGCCGCGGTGGCCCAGGTCCAGGAGACGCTCGAACGGACCGGGGCGCGCCGCGCGGTCAACGCCATGATCGCCGAGCGCCTCACCGAGGCCCGCCACGCGCTGCAGAAGATTCAGGCTCCGGCGCCGCTGACTCCGACATCCTCCGCTGCGAGCGGCGCGCCCGATGCAACCGCCGCGGCCGATGCGGCCGCGAGGGCCGATGCAGCCGCCGCGGGCACTGCGGCCGCCGGCCCGGACCATACCGGGAGCTCCGAAGCCGCCGCCGAGGGGCTACGGTTCCTGGCCGGCCTGCTGGACTACCTCTGGGAGCGGGAGCAGTGAGCCCGGCCACGCAGACACCGCCCCCGCCGGTCCACGCCGCGCTCGAGCGCGACCGCAAGGCCGAGCACATACGTCTCGCCCTCGAGGAGCGCATGCAGCTGGGCGCCAATTACTTCGACGCCTACCACTTCGAGCACGCCGCCCTGCCCGAGATCGACTTCGACGACATCGATCCGGGGGTGGACTTCCTGGGCCGCAGGCTCGCGGCGCCGCTGCTCATCTCGTCGATGACCGGCGGCACCGAGGCGGCCGGGCTGATCAATCGCAACCTGGCCGCCGGCGCCGAGCGCACCCGCATCGCGGTCGCCCTCGGCTCCCAGCGCAAGGCGTTGGAGGATCCGGCGAAAGCTGATACCTTCAAGGTCCGCGAGGTCGCGCCATCGGTGCCGCTGCTCGCCAACCTGGGAGCCGTGCAGCTCAACTACGGCCTGGGCGTCCGCGACTGCCTGCAGGCGGTGGAGATGATCGGGGCCGACGCCCTGATCCTGCATCTCAACCCGCTGCAGGAGGCGATCCAGCCCGAAGGCCAGCGCAACTTCGCCGGCCTGCTGCCGAAGATCGGCGAGATCGTGCGCGGCTTGCCGGTGCCGGTGGTGGCGAAGGAGATCGGCTGCGGCATCTCGGCGGCGACCGCGCGCGCCCTCGCCGGGCAAGGGATTCGCATCATCGACACGGCGGGCGTCGGCGGCACCAGCTGGGCGCGCATCGAGGCCGAGCGCGCCGGCGACCTCGATCTCGGCGAGATCTTTGCCGGTTGGGGGATCCCGACGCCGCTCTCGATCCAGGAGGTGCGAGCTGCCCTTGACGCTGACGGCACGGCGGGCGCCGGGGGCCTGACGGTGATCGCCAGCGGCGGCCTCCGCAACGGCATCGACGTAGCCAAGGCCCTGGCCCTGGGCGCCGATCTGGCAGGGATGGCCTTTCCCTTCTTGCAGGCGGCCACCGAGTCGCCGGAGCGGGTGGAGGCGAAGGTAAAGAGGATTGTGCTGGAGCTGAAGATCTGCATGTTCTGCCTGGGGGTGAAAACGGTAGCGGAGCTGCGTCGAGTCAGGCTTCGCAAAGGGTCGTGAGATGACCAACGCCACGAATTCCATCGCCGCCGCCGCGGCTGCTCCCGTGACCCGCGCCGAGCTGGTCCGTTCCCTGATCGAGGGAGAGCGCCGCTTCCACGAGCTGCCCAAGGATCTGGCCCCCGAGGAGGCCGCGGAGATTCGCCGCCGGGCCCTGGAGGGGATGACCCGGACGCCGCTCAGCAACATCGCCCATCACTCGCTGGACGTGACCCGCGCCTCGCGCCGCAACTGCGAGAACTTCATCGGCGTGGCGCAAGTCCCGATGGGCGTTTGCGGCCCGCTGCGGGTGCGCGGCAACTACATCGACGGCGAGGTCTACGTGCCGCTCGCCACCACCGAGGCGGCGCTGGTCGCCAGCACCAACCGCGGCTGCTCGGCCATCCGCGAGGCAGGCGGCGCCGTGGTCCGGGTCGAGGACGTGGGCATGACCCGCGCACCCGTCTTCCGCACCTCGGGCATCGTCCAGACCCAGGCTTTCCTGCGCTGGATCCAGGAGCACCACGAGGACGTCCGGCGGGTCACCGAGGGGACCAGCCGCTACCTCAAGCTGATCGAGGTCCGGCCGTTCGCCTTCGGCTCCACGGTCTTCCTGCGCTTCCGCTTCGACTCCGGCGACGCCATGGGGATGAACATGGCCACCATCGCCTGTGACCGGGTGGTGACCGATCTCATCGAGCCCGCCACGGGCGTCGCCTGCATCGGCCTGTCGGGCAACTACTGCGTCGACAAGAAGCCCGCCGCGATCAACTTCCAGGAGGGGCGCGGCAAGCGCATCTACGCCGAGATCCTGCTCGAGGCGCCGGTGCTCCACCACAACCTGAAGACCAACGCCCGCGACCTGGTGGAGGTGCAGTACCGCAAGAACCTCCTGGGCTCGATCGCCGCCGGCTCCCTGGGCTTCAATGCCCACTACGCCAACGTCCTGGCGGCGTTCTTCATCGCCACCGGCCAGGACGCCGCGCACGTCGTCGAAGGCTCGCTCGGCGTCACCTGCATCGAGCCGCGCGGCAACGACGGCGTGTTCGCTTCCATCTTCATGCCCGACGTGCCGCTCGGCACGATCGGCGGCGGCACCGCGCTCGATACCCAGCGTGAGGCGCTGGCGGTGCTCGGGGTCTCTCCCGATCCGCTGCGGCGCGGCGAGGCGACGCTCCGCCTGGCCGAGATCCTGGGCGCGATCGTGCTCGCCGGCGAGCTGTCGCTGATGGCGGCGTTCACCTCCCAGGACCTGGCGCGGGCGCACGAAAAACTGGGCCGCGGCGAGCCCGCCGGTCCCAAGCCGTTGCCCGCCTGAGGGCGCCCCGGCCCGCCGGCCGGCCCGGCGCCCCGGCGGCCCGGCGGCCATCACGTTCGACAGGACACCATGCGAACAGCGCCGACAGCGCCCACGACGCGGACGACGCGCCCGACGCGGACGACGCGGACAACGCGGACGAAAGCCACGGCCGCGCGGCCGGCAGTCACCGTGTCGACTCCGGGCAAGCTGATCCTGATGGGCGAGCACGCGGTGGTCTATGGCCGTCCGGCGCTGGTGGCGGCGATCGACCTGCGGCTGCGCGCCCGCTTCTCGGCGCCCCCGGAAGCTTCCCGAGCGGCGGCGCAGGTCGAGATCGACCTGCCCGGCCTGGGCTGCCGGACCACCGTCGGCTGGGATGAGGTGCTCGGCTATACCCGCGCCGCCCGCGACGGCTGGGCTGCCTACGCGGCGCGCCCCGGCCTCGAGAGCTTCCTCGCCCTGCGCGGCAACGACCCCGCCCACGTCGTCAAGGTGGCGCTCGGCGAGGCCGCCGCGGCGCTCGGCGAGGAGGCCGACTCCGGCTCCGGCATCCCGCCGGGACTGTACCTGCGGCTGGACTCCGAGCTGCCCATCGGCGCCGGCTTCGGCAGCTCCGCGGCTGCCGCGGTGGCGGTCGTGGCCGGCTATGCGGCCTTCAGGGGGGGCGCCGGGTTCGACGCCGGCACCATCGCGCGGCTTGCCCTCGAGGCCGAGCGGCGGCAGCACGGCCTGCCCTCGGGCGTCGACACCGCCACCAGCCTGCACGGCGGCCTGCTCTGGGCGCAGCGCCTGCCTCCCGCGCAGGGAGGGCAGCTGGTCTGCGAGCGCCTCGCCGCCGGCTCGCCGCTGCTCGGCCGGCTGCGGGTCTACCATACCGGCACACCTCCGGAATCGACCGGCGCGGTGGTGGCCGCGGTGCGGACGCGGCGCGACCGCGACCCGCAGGCGCACGAGCGGCTGTTCGACCGCATGGCGGCGGCGACCCTGGCCCTGCGCTCCGAGCTTGGCGCCGCCGCGGAACGGCCGCCCCAGGTGATCGCCTTGATTCGCGAGCACGAGGCGTGCCTCGAGGCGCTGGGCGTGGTGCCGGACGCGGTGCGCGTGCTGGTCCGGCAGGTCGAGGCCAAAGGCGGCGCCGCCAAGGTCTCGGGCGCCGGCTCGCTCGCCGGTCCCGGCGCCGGCTCGCTCCTGGTCTACCACCCGCAACCGGAGGCCGCCGCGGCCTGGGAGTTCCTGCGACCCTTCGCGCACCATCCCGTCCACCTCGGAGCCGCCGGATTCCGGCGGGAGTCATCATGACCAAGACCACCGTCTCCGCCCCCGCCAACATTGCCTTCGTGAAGTACTGGGGGGCCCGTGACCTCGAGCGCACGCTGCCGCTCAACTCCTCCATCTCGATGACCCTCGACCGCTGCGTCAGCCAGTGCACGGTCGAGCCGATCGGCGGCGACCTCGACGAGATCTGGCTGGCCGAGCCGCACGGCGGGTTCAGCGCCCCGGAGCCGGACTTCCAGCGCCGGGTCAAGCAGCAGCTGGACCGCATACGGCAGTGGGCAGGCTGCGAGGACCGCTTCCGGGTGGCGACGCGCAACACCTTTCCCAGCGCCGCCGGGCTCGCCTCCTCGGCCTCCGGCTTCGCGGCCCTGACGCTGGCGGCGGCCGGCGCCCTGGGCAAGGACGGCGCCACGCCCGCCGAGCTCTCGCGCCTGGCCCGCACCAGCGGCAGCGGTTCGGCGGCGCGCTCGGTGATGGGCGGCTACGTCGAGTGGCCGGCCGGCGACGGCAACCAGGGGGGCGACGCCGTGCAGCTCGCCGATGCCGAGCACTGGGACCTGCGCGACGTCATCGCCGTGGTCGAGATCGGCCCCAAGGCCGTGCCCTCGCTCGAAGGCCATCGGCGCGCGGTCACCAGCCCCTACCTCGCACGCCGCCTCGAGCTGCTGCCGGAGCGGCTCGACAAGGTGCGTCGCGCCATCGGCGAGCGCGACCTCGCCCTGCTCGGACCGGTGATCGAGGAGGAGGCGGTGGACCTGCATCTGATCGCCATGTCGTCGCGGCCGCCGATCTTCTACTGGGCCCCCGGCACGGTAGCCGTGTTGCGCACGGTGCGCGAGCTGCGCCAGGAAGGGCTCGCCGCCTGGGCGACGATGGATGCCGGCGCCAACGTCCACGTCATCTGCGACGCCGACTCCGAGGAGGACGTCGCCGAGCGCCTGGAGAGCCTGTCCGTGGTCGGCTTCGTCATCCAGGACTCCGTCGGCGCCGGCCCCGAGGCGGACGCCGAGCATCTGTTCTGATTCCGCCGGGTGGCGCGCACGGCGGCTCGGACACGGCCATGGGCAAACCGTCCGAGGTGACGCTGGTCAAGCTGGGCGGCAGCCTGCTCACCGACAAGAGCGCGGTCGACGCCCTCCGTCCGGCCGTCCTCGGCCGCCTGGCGGCGGAAATCGCGGAAATCGCGGAAATCGCGGAGATCGCGGCCGGGGCGCCGCCAGCCACGGGCGCCGCAGCCGCGCCGGCTCTGGTCATTGCCCACGGCAGCGGCTCCTTCGGGCACGTCGCCGCTCGCCGCTACGGCCTTGCCGCCGGTTTGAGCGACGGCAGCCAGCTGCCGGGCGTATCGCTGACCCAGGAGCGCGCCGCCGCCCTGCACTGGCAGGTGTGCGCCGCGCTCGCCGCTGCCGGGCTGCACCCCTTTTCCCTCGCGCCGTCGAGCTCGGTGGTGGCGGCCGGCGGCCGGCCGCTCGCCATGGCGGTCGAGCCGCTGGTGCTGGCTCTGGCGCACGGGCTGCTGCCCGTGCTCTATGGGGACGTGGTCCTCGACCGGCGGCAGGGGATCGCCATCTGCTCCACCGAGCGCCTCTTCGAGCTGCTCGCGAGCGAGCTGCCGGCGCACGGCGTCCGGGTGCGGCGCGTGCTCTGGCTGGGGGAGACCGACGGCGTCTACGATGCCGCCGGCCGTACCCTGTCCAGGCTCGACGCCGGCGACTGGGCGCGGCGCGGGGAGCTGCGCGGCGCGATCGGCGGCGCCGCCGGCACCGACGTCACCGGCGGCATGCTGCACCGGGTCGAAACCGCCCTGGCGCTTGCCGCCTGCGGCATCCCATCGCTGATCGCCAACGGCACCACCCCGGGGCTGCTCGCCGCCGCCCTCCGCGGCGAGCCGGTGCCCGGCACCGAGATCGGAGGCTGATCCGCCCCCCCGCGCGCGCGCCGGCCGGTCATCGCCCGTCCGGCGGCGGCAAGCCGCCCAGCTGCTATCCTTTGCAGCGTGGAAGGCGCGCCCGACCAGCCGCTCCGGCCTGCCGAGGCCGGCGGGGGCGGCTATGACGACGAGGTCCGCCCGGACCTCGAGCAGCTGCTGATCGCCACCAGCCGCACCTTCGCGCTGGCGATCCCGCTGCTGCCGGAGCCGACCCGCCATCAGGTCACGATCGCCTACCTGCTCTTCCGTATCGCCGACACGTTCGAGGACGCGGCGCGCTGGCCGCGCGCCAGGCGGATCGAGGCGCTGGCGACGTTCGAGCGCCTGCTGGTCGCTCCCGATCCCTGCGCGACCGCCGCCACCGCCCGCGTCTGGGCCGCGGAGGTGCCTTGCGACCAGCCCGGCTACCGCGACCTGCTCGCCGAGCTGCCGCAGGTGCTCGACGCCTTCTTCTCGCTCGCGCCGGCCGCCGTCGAGCTGACCCGCGAGCACACCCTGCGCACCTCCCGCGGCATGGCAGCCTTCGTCTCCCGCACCGACGACCGCGGCGAGCTGCGGCTGCGCGATCTCGACGACCTGCGCGGCTATTGCTACGTCGTCGCCGGCATCGTCGGCGAGCTGTTGACCGAGCTGTTCCTGCTCGGCGAGCCCGCCCTGGCGCCCGGCGCCGCCGCCCTGCGCGAGCGCTCGCGCACCTTCGGCGAGGGGCTGCAGCTGGTCAACATCCTCAAGGATTCCGCCGCCGACGCCGTCGAGGGGCGGCGCTACCTGCCGGCAGCCGTCCCGCGGGCCGACATCCTTGCCCTGGCCCGCGCCAACCTGCGCGGCGCCGCCGAGTACGTGCTCCTCCTGCAACGCCTCGGCGCCAAGCGCGGCCTGGTCGCCTTCACCGCCTTGCCGGTCGAGCTCGCCCGCGCCACCCTCGACCGCGTCGAGGCGTCGGGCGCCGGCGCCAAGCTCACCCGCCCCGAGGTCTACGCCCTGGTCCAGGGGGTCCACCGCGCCCTGGACCGCGGCGAGCCGCCGATCTCGGCCGTGCCTCCGGGCGCTGGTATTTACTAGCGCGCCGTCGTCTAGACTTCGCCTGAAGATCCCGCGAGGAGCGCGATGGACCCAGGGGATGCATGGGGCGCGGCGGCGACGGTCCATACCGTCGGCCTCGTCCTCGTCGCCGGCGTGCAGCTCGCGCAGCTCTTGCTGGGGCGGGAGCGTTGCCGCCGCGATGCGCTCGGCTTCGCGGTGGCGGCTCTCGTCGCGGCGACCGCGCAGGCGGTCCTCGTCGCCATCGTCCTCGGCGCGAGCGGCACCCTCTGGTTCGGCGTGGCGCTGCCGCTCGAGGCGCTGCTGGTCGCCGCCCTCACCGTCCTCGAGCGGCGCCGCGCGCGGCGCGCCGCGCCCGCCGCGGCAACGGCAGCCGCCGCCCCGCCGCCCCTGCGGCTGCTCGCGGCTCGCTTCGTCGAGCGCCTGCGCGAGCATCCATTCCTGGCGGTGATCGCCGCCGATGCGATCGGCAGCGAGGCGCTGCGCGGGCTCCTGCGCCCGCCGCTCTCGTGGGACAGCCTCAGCTATCACCTGTTCCTCGCCGCGACCTGGCTGCAGGACCACGCGCTGAGCATCGTCTTCAACATGTTTCCGACCCTCTACGGCTATTTCCCCGCCAATGGCTCGCTCTGGCTCTGGTGGTGGATGGCTCCCTCGCACAGCGAGCTCTACGTGAACCTGGCGTTCCTGCCGCAATGCCTGCTGCTCGGGCTCGCCACCGGCGGGGTGGCGCGCGAGCTCGGCGCGCGCCGGAGCTGGCCGCTCGCGGCCTACCTCGTGCTGCTCTGCCCGCCGGTGGTCCGCTTTGCGGCGACCCAGTATGTCGACATCTTCCTCGCGGCGATGCTGGTGGCTGCAGCTTACTTTGGCCTGCTCTGGATGCGCGCCCCTGGCGGCGACGCGGCGGCCGCGGCAGTCGGCGGTCTGGCTCTCGGCGTCGCGGCGGGAACCAAGATCCAGGGGCCGGTGCTGGCCGCCGCGCTCGCCGTGGCGCTCGCAGCCGGGGCGAGCGGGGCCTGGAAGATCCGCCGCCGGCAGGCCGCCCTCGCCCTTCTCCTCGCCGCTCTCCTGGGGAGCTACTTCTACCTCCGCAATCTCGCCGCCGGCGCCGGCGCGCTGGCGCGCACCTGCAATGACCTCGGCTTCCCCGGACCGGCGTTCCGCAACGCGTCGGTCTTGGCCAACCTGCTGCCCAAGCTCAAGGACGGGAGCCTGCTGGACGAGCTGCTCGGCTTCACCGCGCAACCCGTGGCTCTCGAGCTCGGCATTGGGCCGCAGGTGGTGCTGCTCGCCGCTGCCTTCGCACTCCCCTGGCTCGCCCCTGCCGGCAGGCGCCGCCCGCTGCTCGTGCTGTGGAGCCAGATCCTCATCCAGGTGGTCCTCGTGCTCATCGTGCCGATCGGTGCGCTCGCCCCGCGCTTTGCGATCACCGCGCTGGGCCTTGGCTTCGCGGGTCTGCTCGCCGTGGCGGAGGAGCGAGGACGCTCGGTGCCGGCCCTCCTCGTGCTCGGCGCCGCGCTGCTCGGGCAGGATCTGCTCATGCTGCACGCGACGATGCCGCGCGGGGTGCGAGTGCTCGTCGCCCTGGCCGATGGCGTCGCGGCGGCCCTGGCGCTCTCGCCCGGGCTGCGCGCCCGTGCCCGGCGTCACCTCGCGACGCTCGCCGCCGCCGCCGTGGCGGCGCTCTGCCTGGCCGCCCCCTGGCTCGGGAGCTTCCGCGCCGCCGACCGCACGCGGGCGCTCGGCACCGAGTACACCGCCAATGAAACGCAGGCCATGTACTTCGCCCGCGCCTGGGGCTGGCTCGACGCCAACGGCGATCGCGGCACGGTGGCCGTCGCGTCGAACCCGGCCAACTTCTTCGTCTACCCGGCGATGGGCATGCGTTTCGAGCGGCGGGCCTTGTACGTCAACGTCAATCGCCGCGACGTGCGGCGCGCGGTCGCCTATGAGCGCTGCGACCCGCGCACGGAGCAGGACCCGGACGCCTGGCCCGCGAACCTCGAGAAGCTCGAGGTGCGCTGGGTTCTCCTCATGCACTTCTGGGGGCAGCCGCCGCCCGTCGAGGCCGCCTGGGCCGCGGCCCGCCCGGATCGCTTCGCGCTGCGCTACGCCGATTCCTCGGCGCAGATCTACGAGCTCCTCCCCGGGCGCTGAGGGGCACCGGCGGCCGCGAGAGAGAAGCGGCCGCGGCCGCTATAATCCACCCTGCCTCCCGCATGCCAGGCTGCTTGCCGGCTTGCGACCGATTGCGACCCCTGACGAACCGCGGCGGCTGCCGGCATGCTGCCCTGCTTGACGAGGTGTTCTTCGATGCGTGCTCTCGAGCTCTCGACCCTGGCCTTGACGGTGCTCGCCGGCGGCATGCCGTGGCTCTTCGCCTGCGCCTCCGCGCCCCGGCCGCCCGCGCCACCGGCGGGACCGGCGGCATCGGCGGCGAGGGGGACCGGCGCTGCGGCGGGGCCGGCAGGCGCCGGCGCCCACCCTGCCGCCGCGGCGGCCTTCCCCGCCGAACCCGACCCGCACTCCTTTGCCCGGCCCGCGGAAGTGGCGGTCGAGCACCTGGTCCTCGACCTGACTGTCGACTTCGAGGCCCGCCGACTGAGCGGGCGCGCCAGCCTGCGGCTGCGCACTAAGAGCGGCGCCGACACCCTGGTTCTCGACACCCGCGACCTCGACGTCCAGCGGGTAACCCTGGGCGACGGCAAGACCGCGGCGCCGTTCGTGCTCGGCGAGCCGGTGCCGCACCTGGGGCGCTCCCTGGCGATCCGCATCCCGCCCGGGACGCAGTGGGTCCACGTCGACTACGCGACGCGGCCGGAAGCGGCGGCCTTGCAGTGGCTCACCCCGGCCCAGGCCGGGAGCCTGCTGCCGCTCCTGTTCACCCAGTCAGAGGCCATCCTCGCCCGCACCTGGGTGCCCTGCCAGGACACGCCGGCGGTGCGCCAGACCTACGAGGCGACGGTGCGGGTGCCCCCTGGCATGCTGGCGCTGATGAGCGCCGAGAACCCCACCGCCATAGCGGCCGACGGCGTCTACCGCTTCCGCATGCCGCAACCCGTCCCCTCCTACCTGCTGGCACTGGCGGTCGGCGACCTGGCCTTCAAGCCGCTGTCGGACCGCAGCGGCGTCTACGCGCTGCCGTCAATGCTGGAGCGCGCCGCCTGGGAGCTCGCCGACACGCCCCGCATGATGGCGGCCGCGGAGAAGCTGTACGGCCCCTACCGGTGGGGCCGCTACGACCTGCTGGTGCTGCCGCCGAGCTATCCCTATGGCGGCATGGAGAACCCGCGCCTGACGTTCGCCACCCCGACCATCCTGGCCGGCGACCGCTCGCTGGTCTCCCTGGTCGCCCACGAGCTCGCCCACTCCTGGTCCGGCAACCTGGTCACCAACGCCAGCTGGAACGACCTCTGGATCAACGAGGGCTTCACCGTCTATCTCGAGCGGCGGATCATGGAGTCGCTCTACGGCAAGGACTACGTCGACATGCTGGCGGCGCTCGGGCGCCAGGACCTCGACGACACCGTGCGCGAGAAAGGGGCGGACAACCCGGACACGCGGCTGCACCTCGACCTGGCCGGACGCGATCCCGACGACGCCGTCTCGGACGTCGCCTACGAGAAGGGCGCGCTGTTGCTCGCCACCATCGAGGCCTCGGTGGGCCGCGAGCGCTTCGATCGCTTCCTGCGCGGCTACTTCGACGCCTTCGCCTTCCAATCGATGGACACCCGGCGCCTCGTCGCCTATCTAAAGGCCCACCTGCTCGACGCCAGCCCGGGCCTCGCCGAGTCGCTGCGCCTGGACGAGTGGCTCTACGGCCCCGGCGTGCCGGCGACCGCGATCGCCGTCCGCTCGGCGGCCTTCGCGCGGGTCGACCGGGCCGTGGCCGCCTATGCCGGCGGCACGCCGCCGGCGCAGCTCGACACCGGCGGCTGGACCACCCACCACTGGCTGCGCTTCCTGCGCAACCTGCCGCAGCTGACGCCGCAGCAGATGGCCGAGCTCGACGCGGCCTTCCACCTGACCGGCACCGGCAACGACGAGATCCTCGACACCTGGCTGCTGCTCGCCATCCGCAACGCCTACGCCCCGGCCGACGCCGCGCTCGAGCGCTTCCTGCTCACCGTCGGCCGCCGCAAGTACCTGCAGCCGCTCTACGCCGAGCTGGCCAAGACCCCCGCCGGCGCCGAGACCGCGCTGCGCATCTACGGCCGCGCCCGCCCCGGCTACCACCCGGTGACCCAGGCCACGGTCGACAAGATCCTCGACTGGCGGGGGTGAGGCCCATCCGGATTGGAAGACCGACGGTCGCGATCGTCGCGGCCGTAGTTGACAGTTCCCACCGCATATGATCTAAAGCGCTTTCAGCGTAAGCGCTGCTTCCCCAGCTTCAAGCTTCTGATCGACCCGCGGCTCGCGCTCAGCGATCTGCAACCCGGCGTGGCGCATCACCGTGCTGCTGAGCGCGACCCTGCCGTGGCGAGCTCTCGAAGGTCACTCGAGCGTTTCATGGTGGAGCGCTCTGTCTTGATTCGGGAAGGGACTCAGAATGAAGAAGAGCTATCTTTGCGTGTTCATGGTGGGGGCGCTGCTGGCCGCGGCATCCGCGCTCACGGCGCAGACTCCGCGCCACGAGTTCAGGCCGATGGCCATCGCGGGGACGCCGTTCCTAGAAGGCGACTCCCTGGTTTTGATCGGCAACGGCCAGGTCCAATGGCTGCGCGAGGGCCGGGTGGTCGCCACCCTCAACGATCCCGAGGGCCTCATCCGCGGCAACCAGGAGCTGGCCAATGACCAGGCGCTCTACGTCACCGACGCCGAGGGCGCAGCCGTCCATGATTTCGCGCGGACCGCGACGCCGCTGTTCCTCAGCAGCGAAGCTCCGATGCACATCTTCCGGCCGAAAAACTGGCCGCACCCCAAGGCTGCCGCCGCCGGCGACATGACCTGGCACGGCGGCACCATCCTCGTCGCCAACAAGACGATGGCGATCTTCTGGGGCAGCTGGGGCAGCCCGGGCGACATCATCACCGGCCTCGACCGCTTCTTCCAGGGCTTCGGCGGCAGCGCCTACGCCGGCGACTCGACCGAGTACACGGGCAGCAACGGCCAGGTGACGTCGAGCTCGACCTACCTCGGCCACGTCATCGACTCGAGCGCCCCGCCCAAGCGTTCTCCCTCGGTGTCGACGATGGTGGCGGAGGCCTGCAAGATCACCAACAACAACCCCGACCCGAACGCCCTGTATCTGATCTATTCCTCGAACTTCCCCAGGCAGAACAGCTTCTGCGCCTGGCACAGCTACGGCAACTGCAGCAACGGCGCGCCGGTCCAGGTCGCCAACATGCCCAACACCTCCGGCATCGCCGGCTGCAACCCGAGCGACACCTGGACCACCAACTCCGAGGGATTGGCGTCGCTCGCCAACGTGACGGCGCACGAGCTGTCGGAGACCATCACCGACCCGCGCAACGGCGGCTGGTACGACGCCAACGGCCAGGAGAACGGCGACAAGTGCGCATGGTCGTTCAACCACGTCGTGACGCTCGCGAACGGCGCGCAGTTCAAGCTGCAGATGGAGTGGTCGAACAACGCCTTCAACGCCGGCACCGGCTTCCTCAACAGCAGCGGCCAGCCGGGCTGCCTGCAGTAGCGGCGCCTGCGGTCCTGCGGTCTGGCCCGGGGGCGGGGATGCGTTCCCGCCCCCCTGCTCTTTCCTTCCCGTTACCAGCCTGCCGCGTCGAGCTGCCGGCGACGCGCGCGGCGAGCGCCTACCAATGGCTCACTTGATCGCCAACCCGGGATCGCCCAGCAGGTTGTAGGCCGGCAGCAAGGTGCGGTCGCCGGCGGCGGCGAAGGCGTGGACACCGCGCTACACCGGAGCGAGAGTGGCCGGTCAACCGGCGGCCAGGGGTGAGACCGTGAGCTCCTGGTCCGTCTCGATGCGCGGCGGGGTCAGCTCAGGCGTCAATAAGACGACGCGATAGGTTCCGGGCGCGGTGCCGGCGGCGACCGTGAACTTGAGCTGCCCGTCCTCGAATCGCGACTCGACCGCCGGCAGCTCGCCGCTCGCCGCCGCCAGCACCACGCCGGTCACCTTGCCGCCGTCGAGGCTGCCGAGCTGGACGGCCACCTCGCCGCCGGCCGCAGCGGGATTGGGAACGAGGGCGGTGACGGCCGCCGCGGGGCCGCCGGCGGCCGCCGCGCTCTGGGCCGGCGACGCCGGAGCCACCGTCTTCTGCGCGGCTTCCTTCTTCTTGTCGATGGCGACGTCGAGCTGCGCCACGATGCGGTCGAACAGCCTCTCCGAAAAGCCCAGGACGAAGGCCGCCGCCAGGGTGGCGGCGGTGTTGGCGGAGTCCCAGTTGATCACCTTGAGCGGCCCGCCCAGCACGCCGACCGTGGGATCGGTCATCAACATGATCAGCGCCACGCCGAACCAGCCGGAGATGGCGCCGGCGACCGGGCTCAAGAACAGCGTTGCCCACGACGCCCCGTAGTCGGTGGCCACGTCCGCGCGCTTGAGCTCGCGGGTGAGGCGGCTCAGGAAGCCGCCAACCGCCCCGGCGAGGAAGAGGGAGGGATGCCCTTCGGTGATGCCGACCGCCCAGATCAGGGTAACGCCGACCAGGGTCAGCCAGAAGGCCTTGTTCTGCCAGGCGGTCAGCGCCGCGAAGCCGCTGTCGCCGCTCTCGTGGAGATAGCCCGTGGCCTCGACCAGCAGCTGCCGCCTCGCCGGCTCGCCGAGCTTCGCCGGGTCCGCTTCGAGCGCCGCCGCCACCCGTTGCCCCAGGCTCCTGGCGGCGCCCTTGTCCAGCTCCATGAGTCGCTGCTCGGCCGAGGCGAGCCGCGCGTTGATCTTGTCGAGCGAGGTCTGTGCCGGGTCTTCCAGCAAGGCCAGCTCGGCCTTGTGCGCGAGGTTCCAGCTGGCGTTCTCCTGCCCCCGCGACCAGAACAGCCAGTCGAGCACCACCACCTTCTTCTCCAGCTCCCGTTGCGCCGCGCCCAGGGCGTCACCGAACCAGCTGCCCTGAGGGAAGCGGCCCTGCAGCTCCCCGAGCTGACCAATCACCGCCAGCCGGCTCGGCTTGGCGATGTTGTTCCAGCGGATCAGCCAGATGCTGACCAGGAACAGCAGGGGCAGGGAGTAGACGAACGGATGCACGGTGGTGTCTTCCTGGACCAGGGTGAAATCCATCTCCTTGACCTCGCTGGCGGCGAGCGGCACCCCCGACGCGGTCTCGGAGTCGTAGGTCTTGCCGCCGAGCGTCACGTCATAAGTTCCCGGCAGCAGCTCGGTCGAGTAGCCGAAGCGGTCGAACCGGCTGTTCCCTCCCCTGCACTTCTCGAACTGATCGACGACCCAGCGGTTGCCGGTCAGCCGGTCCTGCAAGGTCAGCGTGTAGCGGCGGTGCACCTCCTCTTCGGGTGCCGAGATGACGCCGACCACCCGGGCCAGCTTGCGGCTCGACGGCCTGGGCGGCTCGTCACCGGCGCAAGCAGCCGTGATGGCGCTCTCGTCCGTCGGCGGAGGCGGGGCGGCCGCGGGCGAGGCGGCAGCCGCCGGCGCCGGCGCGGCGGCCGCGGGGGAGGCGGCAGCCGCCGGCGCCGCCGGCCCCGGCGCGGGCGAGGCGGCAGGCGCCGGTGCCGCTGGCTTCGGCGCGGGCGTTGTCTGGAGCGCCGCCGCCGGCGCCGCCGCCCAGGCGAGCTGCAGGCACAGGAACGTCGCAGGGCTTAACCGGACGAGGATCGACATCGCCATGACGGACCTCTCTGCACGGGAAGGTGCAGGCACCTTAACAAAAGAAGCGCTTTGCTGCCAAACTTATTGAAACTTTCGCACTATCGTCTTCGACGTTCACCGAGGAGCGGGCGGCGCGCTGCCTGAGCTAGACGAGGCCGAGGAGGCAGACGAAGCCGAGGCGGCCGAGCCGCC
>DASZHY010000270.1:0-12567 GCA_035949675.1 Thermoanaerobaculia bacterium | reverse complement strand
ATCGGGAAGTTGCGCCGCGCCCGCTCGGTCTGCGCTCCGTAGTAAGCACCGGCCGGAACCTCCACCTCCCCCAGGCTGTCCTTCTCGATTCGCGTCTCTGCCATGCGGTCTCCTCCTGGCAGGGAGGATAGCCTACAGGGCGCCCTTTCCGGCCGGTCCCGTGAGCGACGGAGGCCGCGGACCGCGACGCAGAGGCTCGGCGAGGCACCTTCGCGAGATCCGCCTGCAGTGCTTCGCCTCTTGAGTCGCGGTCCACGGCCTCCGTCGCCCCCCGGGACCTCCGTCATTCCCTTGCGGCGGTGGATAAATGCGGCGGCCAGGCTCTGCGGTGGCCGGGAGGCTCCTGCTATCCTCCCTCGGTGCTATTGCGGCTCTACATGATCGCGACGGTGCTCTACCTGGTGGCGAGCGGCGGCCGCCGGCGGCGGTTGACGGCTGGGGAGGTGTCGCTGGTCTACTACCGGCTCGGGCCGCCGCCTTGGCGCAGGTGGTGGCGGCGGTGGGGGGGGCGAGGCTCCCGTCCCGCCGAGCCCTGGATCCTGCTGCACGGGCTCGGCTCGGTCGCCGCCACCTGGGGGCGGGCGCTGCACACGCTGCGGCGCCGCTGCGAGCTCGTCGTGCCCGAGCTGTCGGAGCTGGGCGGCACGCAGGCGCCGGGCGGAGCGCTGCACCTCGACCAGGGGGCGCAGCTGGCGGCGCGGCTGATCGAGGAGGAGCTGGGCGGCGGGCCGGTGACCGTCGCGGGCCTGAGCATGGGCGCCTGGATGGCCATGCGGCTGGCCCAGACGCGGCCGGAGCTGGTCGCGAGGCTGGTGCTGGTCGACGCCGCCGGCTACCGCGACCAGGACTGGGACCGCATCGGCAGCCTGGTGAAGGTCGACGACATGGCCGGCGTCAACCGCCTCTACGGCGCCATGTTCAGGATCGCGCCGCGGGTGATGCGCCTTTCCCGTGCCGCCTTCCTGCGCGCCTATACCTCGCCGGGCGTGCGCAACCTCCTTGCCTCGCTAGGGGAGCGCGACACCTTCCGGAACGAGGACCTGGCGCGGCTGGCCATGCCGGTGGCGCTGATCTGGGGGGACCACGACGGGCTATTCACCGTGGACGTCGCGCGCACCATGGCGGCGGCGCTTCCCCGCTCACGTCTCTACGTGCTGCGCGACTGCGGCCACGCCGTCCACCTGGAGTGCCCGCGCGCCCTCGCCGGCGCTCTCGAACAGGTCCGCCACGACCTGCCGCTCGCCGCGGGCGGCTAATACTCCTCGAGATCCTCCGGCTGGATGAACTCCTCGGGGTCCTCGTTGCCGCAGACCTGGCAGAGCACCTCCGAGATCTTGCCGTCCTCCCACTCGAACTCGTAGCAGGGAGTCTCGCACTCGAGGCAGACCAGGTACTCCGGGGTAGCCATCGCCGCACCTCCAAGTCCCAGGTAGGAGCCAGTCTACCTCCCCGGCGCCTCCGGGGGGCCTCCGGGATGCCCCTCCGGCCGGGCTCGTCGGGGGCTCCGGGGGTGCCCTCGGTCAGGACAGAACGGCCAAAAACTGATTACCTACCACTAAGATCTCAGGTCAAGGCTCTTGACAGGATCTTAGTTGAGGCATATCATTGCCCTGAAAGTGAGCAAATCAGACTAAGAGATTTGCTCCAACCCAAGCCTTCAAAGGAGGAATGAACCATGACTAACTTCGTGACCCGCTGGAACCCCTCGCAGCAAATGGCCGTCGCCGCACGCGAGCCGCTCTTCCGTCTCTTCGACACCTTCTTCAACGAGGGTGGCGAGGATCTCACCAGCCGCACCTGGACGCCGCCGGTGGACATCCAGGAGACCGATGACGCGTACCGCATCCACGCGGAGCTGCCGGGCATGACCAAGGACGACGTCCAGATCACTCTCGAGAACAACGTCCTGCGCCTGTCGGGCGAGCGCAAGTTCGAAAAAGACGTCAACAAGGAGAACTACCACCGCATCGAGCGCACCTACGGCACCTTCACGCGGTCGTTCGCGCTGCCGACCCAGGTGAGCCCCGACAAGGTCGAGGCCAAGTTCGAGAACGGCGTCCTGTCGATCGTGGTGCCCAAGGCCGAGCAGGCCAAGCCGCGCCGCATCGCCGTCTCCTGAGCGCCCCTGAGCGCCCCGAGCCTCACCGCAACGGGCGCCGGGACCCCACCGGCAGTCTCCAGGGATCGCCGTTTGACATAGCAGCAACGCAGGCAAGCGCCCCACTCCCCCTCGGCCGCCGCCGGTCATCAGCGGCGGCCGAGGGGGAGCGGGGCCTTTCTTTTGCGGTCGGCTTCAGACGGGTGAGGGCTTGAGGGACGGCCGCGGGGCCGGCTCGAGCATGGCGACCGCCGGCAGCTCGACGCTCACTGCCGTGCCCGCACCCTCGACGCTCTTGACGCTCACCTTGCCGCCGTGGGCCCGCGCGATGCGCTGCACGATGGCCAGCCCCAGCCCGGTGCCGCCCTTGCGCGTAGAGTAGAAGAGGTCGAAGATCTTCGATTCCTGGCCCGCCGGAATGCCGATGCCGTTGTCCAGGATCTCGAGAACCACCGCCGTGCCCCGGCGATAGGCGGTGAGCGTCAGCACCGGCGGGCGCCCCGCCTCCTCGGCGGCGGCCAGCGCGTTCTGGGCCAGGTTCATCAGCAGCTGACCGATCTGCTCCGGGTCGAGCCGCACCCGCGCGGCGTTGCTGCGGTCCTCCACCGCCACTCGCGCGCCGCGTTTCTCGATCTCGCCCGCCAGCACCTCGCGCAGGCGCTCGAGCGGCCGCACCGCCGGTATCTCCGCGAGCTCCAGGGCGCGGGGCTTGGCATAGGCCAGGAAGTCCGTGGCCAGGCGCTCGAGGCGGTCGATCTCGGAACGCGTGATCGACAGCAGGCGCCTGCCCGTGGGCATGCTGCCGGGGCCCTGCTCGACGATCTCCTCCTCGAGCATCTGCATATTAAGGTTTAGCGAGTTGAGCGGGCTGCGGATCTCGTGCGCCAGCCCCGAGGCGAGGGTGCCGATGTAGGCCATGCGCTCGGCCTCGGCGGCTTGTAGCTCGAGCCGGCGGGCGCGCCGCAGCAGCATCCAGACCGCGGTATAGGCGGCGGCCAGCACCAGCAACGAGGCCGCCCCGACCAGGGACGCCTGCCGGATCAGCTCGCCACGCAGCACCTCGACGCGCTTCGACAGCTCGCCGGCGCTGATGCCGATCTGCAGCGAGCCCAGGTCGCCGATCGGCACCTCGATGTTGCGGATGGCGGTTGCCGAGGACGTCTCGTAGGTCTTCCTCTCGATGCGCGGCGGCGTCGACGGCAACTCCACCGGACGCTGCGCCGGCAGCTCGGGCGAGCGCGCGGCGAGCGGCGGCCCCGCCGGCAAGCTTGCCTTGCTCCAGCTCTGGTAGACCAGCACGCCGTTGCGGTCGCGGACCTCGACGGTGCGCACGAAGTCGCGCTTGCGCAGGATGGCGTCGATGGAGGTCTGCGTCTCCTGCTCGACGGCCACGGCGGTGAACAGGTCCTTGCCCTGGCGGTCCGCCTGGCGGGCGATCTGCCTGGCCAGGCTCTCGGCGTCGGCGCGGGTCTCGAGCAGGACGCGCTCGACCTCGCGTTGCGACAGCGAACGGAAGATGAGCCAGCTGAAGAGCGCGATGACCGAGAGGAACAGCGCCACGAAGATCAGCGAGGCGGCGAGCAGCTGGCGCGACAGGTCAGCCTTGACGGCCCTGGCCATAACCCTTTGAGGATACCACCCGCATCGTTTGACCCTTGCCGCGGCCGGCGGTAGCATGCGGCCGGACCCCATCATGCGCCACGGCCTGCAGCGATCCCGATGGGACTCCCCCTCCTCTGCGCTCGACAACCAGTCGCGTCCGCGCCGGCTCCCGGCGCGGCTCCGGCTCGCCGTCCTCGCCGTCCTCACCGTCCTCACCGTCTTCATAGGCGCGCTGGCCGGCGCCGGCTGCGGCCGCCACGCCGGCGGCGTCCAGCAAGGGGCGGCGGGGGCGGCCCGGCCCGGTCCCCAGGCGGGCGCCGGCGCGACGGCCGCCAGCTCCCCGAGCGCCCCCGGCCAGCCTCGGCGCGGCGGCACGATCGTCACCGGCTGGACCACCGAGCCCAACGGCGTCAACGAGCTGATCGCACCGGCGACCAGCGCGCAGCAGGAGGTGATCATCCAGCTGTTCCTGCGGCTGGTGCGTGAGGACGCCAACTTCGACAAGCACCCGCCGACCTTCTCGCCCGCGCTGGCGCGCTCCTACGAGTGGTCGCCCGACCGCAAGACGCTGACCTTCCACCTGCGCGAGAACGTGCGCTGGAGCGACGGCGTGCCGGTGACCGCCGACGACGTGCGCTGGACCTGGCAGGCGCAGACCAGCCCGGAGGTCGCCTGGGCTTACTCCTACATGAAGACGCAGATCGCCGACGTCGAGGCGGTCGACCCTCACACCGTCCGCGTCCACTTCAAGCGCGTCTACGCCAAGCAGATGCTCGACATCAACGAGGGCGGCATCCTGCCGCGCCACGTCTGGGCGCAGGTGCCGTTCTCGCGCTGGCGCCAGAGCGCCGACTGGTTCAAGCAGCACCTGGTGGTGGACGGACCGTTCACCATCGCCTCCTGGAAGCCCAAGCAGGAGCTGGTGCTGGTGCGCAACCCCGGCTACTTCGATCCGAACCGGCCGCACCTCGACCGGGTGGTGATGCGGATCATCCCGGACCAGGCCAGCATCCTGGCGCAGCTGGGCAGCGGGGAGCTCGACTTCACGCCCGCCTTCTCGCCCGCCGACGCGCCGCAGATCGCCGGCAACCCGCGGCTGCGCCTGCTCGCCTACCCGTACCGCAGCTGGGTGGCGGTGGGGTGGAACAACGCTCGCCAGCCGTTCTCGGACCCCGCGGTGCGGCGCGCCCTGTCCATGGCGCTCGACCGCCCGGCGATCGTCGAGACCATCTGGGGCAAGTTCGGGCGCGTCGGGGAATCGCCGATCCTGTCGGTGGTCTGGGCGTATGACAGGGCGTTGCGGCCGCTGCCGTACGATCCGGCGGCGGCGCGCGGCATCCTCGCCGCCAAGGGCTTCGCCGCCGGCCCCGACGGGGTCCTGCGCCGCGGCGGCAAGCCCTTCGCGTTCGAGATATCGACCAACCTCGGCAACCAGCAGCGCGTCGACGCCCTGGTCATGATCCAGGAGCAGCTGCGGCGGATCGGCGTACGGGCCGAACCCCGCCAGATGGAGTTCAACTCCCTGAACCAGCGGCTCGAGGCCGGCGACTTCGACGCCACGCTGACCGGCTTCTCGATGGACACCAGCCTGGACCTCACCACGCCGTTTCACAGCAGGGAGATCGGCAGCACCAACCTCACCCGCTACTCCAACCCGGAAGTCGACCGTCTCATCGACCATGCGATGAGCCAGGTGGACCTCGCGCAGGCCACACCCGACCTCGACCGCATCCAGGAGATCCTGCACCGCGACCAGCCATACACTTTCCTCTGGGAATCGGACCGGCTGAGCGGCCTGAACCGGCGGCTCCACGGCGTCGAGCCCAGCATGCTGTACAGCTTCTACGACCTCAAGGACTGGTGGATCGAGCCTTCGCCCAAGCGCTGACCCCGGCCCCGCGTTGGTGTCCCGTGCGGGACACTTGACCTTGCCCGGCTACCTGCTACGGCGCCTTGCCGCCGCCGCGTTGCTCCTCTGGCTGGTCTTGACGGCCACCTTCGTGCTGCTGCGCCTGGTGCCGGGCGACCCTGCCGCCATGGTGTCGGAGCTGCCGATCCCCCGGCAGCAGAAAATCATTATCATCCACACCTACGGCTGGGACCGCCCGCTGCCCGAGCAGTATGTCCGCTGGCTGGGCGCGGTCGTGCTGCACGGCGACTGGGGATTCTCCTTCGCCCAGCTGCGGCCGGTCAGCACGGTGGTGGCGGAGGCGCTGCCGGCCACCCTGCTGCTCGCCGCCGCCGCGCTGCTGATCGAGTACGGCGTGGGCACGGCGCTCGGGGTGGCCGCGGCCCGCCACGGCGGCTCGGCGCTCGACAAGTCGATCCGGGTGGTGACGCTGCTGCTCTACTCGCAGCCGGTCTTCTGGCTCGGGCTGATGGCGGTCCTGGTGTTCTCCTACTGGCTCGGCTGGCTGCCTGCATCGCACATGCAGTCGGTCGGCGCCGACGAGATGGGACGCGGCGCACAGCTCGCCGACCTCGGCAAGCACCTGGTCCTGCCGGCCATGACCCTGGGGCTCGCCCAGGCCGGCGGCGCGGCGCGCTTCGTGCGCGCCAGCCTGCTCGACGTCATGGGCCGCGACTACATCCGCACGGCCCGCGCCAAGGGGCTGCCGGAGCGGCGGGTGATCTGGGTGCACGGCATGCGGGGCGCGCTGGTGCCGGTCATCCAGCTGCTGGCGCTGTCGGTGACCGGCCTGCTGTCCGGAGCCCTGATCACCGAGGTGGTCTTCGCCTGGCCCGGTCTCGGCCGCGTCACCTACGACGCCATCCTCGCCCGCGACTCGCCGGTCCTGCTCGCCACCACCGCCATCTCCGCCGTCCTGGTCGTCGGCTGCAACCTGGTCGCCGACCTCCTGCACGCGGCTGCCGATCCGCGGGTGCGCGATGCCTGACTCCGCCCCCCCCGGCGTGCCGCCGGCGGGACGGCGGCCGTCCGAGCGTCCGCCAGGCTGGCCGCGCTGGCTGAGATCGCCGCCCTGGCTGCGATCAGCGCGCTGGCTGCGATCGGCGCCGCCGTGGCTGCGATCACCGCGCTGGCCGGGGTCGGCGCGTTGGGGTTTCGGCCTGGTTGCCTGCCTGCTCCTGGTGGCGGCGGCGGCGCCGGTGATCGCACCGTACGACGCTGCCGCCCAGCTCGATCCGGAGGTCGCGGCGCTGCGGCCGCCCGGCACCGTGCTGGCGGCGGTCCATCTGGCCGGCGACGCCGGCGACGCTGCCAGCGCCGGCGGCCCCGGCGAGCATTGGCGCCTGGCGGAAAGGGTGCGGCGCACGTCCCAGGGCCTTGAGATCGAGCGCCTGGGCCGCCGCGAGCTAGTGCCCGCATCCCGGGTGCTGAACCTGACGGCCGCGGGCGTCGCCGACCGGCGCGTCTTCTGGCTCGGCAGCGACCAGTACGGCCGCGACCTGGCCAGCCGCCTGATCTACGGCACCCGCATCTCGCTCGCCGTGGGGTTGCTCTCGGTGCTCCTGGCGCTGACGCTCGGAGTGTCCGTCGGCTCGCTCGCCGCGCTCGGCGGACCGCTCCTCGACTCCGTGCTCATGCGCAGCGTCGAGGCGCTGATCGCCTTCCCCTACCTATTCCTGGTGATCGCGCTCTCGGCGCTGCTGCAGCCCGGCACGGCGGCGACGATCGGCATCCTCGGCGCCAGCAGCTGGATGGCCATCAGCCGCCTGGCCAGGGCCGAGCTGCGCGGCTTGCAGCGGCGCGAGTTCGTGCTCGCCGCCCGCGCCCTGGGCCTGCACCCGCTGGCCGTGCTGTGGCGCCACCTGCTGCCCAATGCGATGACGCCGGTGCTGGTGCAAACGACTCTGCAGATCGGCAATCTCATCCTGCTCGAGTCGACGCTCTCCTATCTCGGCCTGGGCATCCAGCCGCCCGTCCCGAGCTGGGGCAGCATGATCGCCGACGCCCGCCACGCACCGCTCGGCGCCTGGTGGCTGCCCGCCTTCCCGGGGGCGGCGCTGGCGCTGACCGTGATCGCCTTCAATCTGCTCGGCGACGAGCTGCGCGACGCCCTCGATCCACACTGGCGCGGGCCCGAGCTGGCGGCGGCGCCGGGAGCGCTGGCGGCGGCGCCCCCCGTGGCGGGCGCGGTGGGCGGCGGCGGTTCCGGCCTCGTCCCGCCTGCTACACTCCCGTCCCCGTGAACGACAGCGCCGCCCCCGCGCCGCGACGAGCAACGAGTGCCGCGACAGGCGACAGGCGGAGCCGCGGCCAGCAAGCCCCGCGCGGCGCCCGCCTCACGGTTTTCCTGGCGATCCTGCTCGACCTGATCGGTTTCGGCATGATCCTGCCGCTGCTGCCCTTCTACGCCCAGACCTTCCGCGCCGGCCAGCTGACGATCGGGCTGATCTTCGCCTCCTACAGCCTGGCGCAATTGCTCTTCGCGCCCTGGCTCGGCAGGCTTTCCGACCGCTTCGGCCGGCGGCCGCTGATGCTGGCCTCGATCGCCGGCGGCGCCGCGGCCCACCTGCTGTTCGCCACCGCCGGCAGCGTCGCCATGCTGCTCGTGGCGCGCAGCCTCTCGGGGATCGCCGCCGCCAACTACGGCATCGCCCAGGCCTACCTCGCCGACGTGACGCCGCCGGCCCAGCGGTCGCGGGCGATGGGACTGGTCGGCGCCGCCTTCGGCCTCGGCTTCGTGATCGGTCCGGGGCTGGGCGTCTGGCTCACCCGCTACGGCATCGCGGCGGTGCCCTACACCGCGGCGGCGCTGTCGACCGTCAACTTGCTGATCGCCCTGGCCGCCCTGCCCGAGTCGCTGCCGCCGGCGGCGCGGGGGCCGGCTCGGGCCAAGCCGCTGTTCGGGCTCGCCGACCTGCGCCAGCTGTGGAGCGACGGCCGCCTGCGCAGCCTCATGCTGCTCGCCTTCCTGGTGATGTTCTGCTTCTCGATCATGGAGGCGACGCTGGCGCTGTTCTGCCAGGCGAGCTTCGGGTTCGGGCCCCGCGCCACCTCGGGCTTGTTCCTGTACGTCGGAGTCGTGCTGGTGGTGGTGCAGGGAGGGCTGCTGGGGCGGCTGGTCAAGACCTTCGGCGACCGCCGGCTGATCGTCGGCGGCATCGCGCTGATGGCGCTCGGCTTGCTCGCCCTGCCGCTGCCGTCGCGGGCCGCCTGGCTGCTGCTTACTACAGGCCTGCTGGCGGTAGGCTCGGGGATCCACAACCCCTCGCTGTTGGCGCTGCTCTCGCAGCTCAGCGGCGAGGGCGCTCAGGGCGAGACGATCGGGGTCTCGCGATCCTGCGGCGCCCTGGCGCGCGTCGTCGGCCCGCTTGCCGGCACCTGGATCTTCGGCGTCGCCGGCGCCGCGTGGCCCTTCTGGAGCGCCGGTGGGCTGATGCTGGTCGCCATGCTGATCGCCGTCGGTCTGCTGCGGCAGGTTGCGACGCCTGAACCGTCCGGCAGCTGAGCGCGAGCTGCGATCGTGGCATCGACGTGATCAGGCATCGACGTGATCAGGCATCGACGTGATCGGCGGATCGTGCCTTGCTGACGCGCGACTTCGACTACCCGCTCGACGCCGCGGCGATCGCGCAGCAGCCGGCGCCGCGGGGTGCCAGCCGGCTGCTGGTGCTGGACCGCGAGGGCGAGGCGCGGCACCGCCGGATCGCCGACCTGCCGGCGCTGCTGCGCTCGGGTGATCTGCTGGTGGTCAACGACACCCGCGTGCTGCCGGCAAGGCTCTACGGGCGCGCCGTGCGCGCTGTCCGCAACGGGGGCGTGCGCGGCGGCGGCAGCGCCTCCGCGGCGCCGACGGCCGCTCCCCCGATCTCGGGCTTCGCCGGTGCCGCGGCCGCCCCGGAGGCGCCGCGCGAGATCGAGCTGCTGCTGGTCGAGCGCGTGGGCGAGCGCGAGTGGGAGGCTCTCGCCCGCCCCGGGCGGCGCGCCAAGCCGGGCGTGGTGATCGAGATCGCGCGCCCCGGCGGCACTCGCGCCGGCAGCGGCCCGGGTGGCGCGGCGGCGGACGGCAGCTCGGCAGTCCGTGACCCGGGGGCTGACAGCGGTTCAGGGGCGGGCGGCGGTCCGGGTGCGGGTAGCGGCGTCTTCGCCGAGGTGACGGCGCTGACCGGCGACGGCCGCCGGCGGGTGCGCTTTTCGGAGCCGATCGAGCCGCACCTCGACCGGCTTGGGCACGTCCCGCTGCCGCCGTACATCCACCGACCTGACGAGCCCGCCGACCGCGAGCGCTACCAGACCGTCTTCGCCCGCCGGCCGGGAGCGATTGCCGCGCCCACTGCTGGGTTGCACTTCTCCGACGAGCTGCTGGCGGGGCTGGCCGGGGCCGGTGTCGAGCTCGCAACGGTGACGCTCCACGTCGGCATCGGCACCTTCAAGCCGGTCACCGCGCCGCTGGTCTCGGACCATCGCATGGAGCGCGAGCGCTACGAGATCTCTGAGGCGGCCGCTGCGGCCCTGGCGCGCGCCCGCGCCGCCGGACGGCGGGTGGTGGCGGTGGGGACGACGGTGGTGAGGACGCTGGAAGGGGCGGCCGCCGGCGCGGCAGGCGAGGTGCCCGCGGGGGCCGGCGAGACCGAGCTGTTCATCACACCCGGCTTCCGCTTCCAGGTGGTGGACGCGCTGCTCACCAACTTCCATCTCCCGCGCTCGACGCTGCTGATGCTGGTCTCGGCCTTCGCCGGCCGCGAGCGGGTGCTGGCCGCCTACCACGAGGCCCTGGGCCGCGGTTACCGCTTCTTTTCCTACGGCGATGCCATGCTCGCCGAACGGCGCCCAGATCCGTAGGACCGGCAGTTCGCTGGGGAACGAAGGGCCAGCTCGCTGTGGGCGCGATCGCAGGGGGACCTGGCGCTGGCGAATTAGACACGACCGCCGCGGAAGGTGCGCTGGATCAGCTCGCGCGCTTTGTCGAGAACCTCCGGCTGAGTCTCCACTGTAGCCAGACGCTCGAACAGGATCGCGGGGTCGGCCAGGGAATGCTGGGCGGCTGCTTCCACAAAGGCAACGTCCTTCTCCCGCCCGGCGACTGCCTTGGCGACGAGCAGGTCGTGGACCTCCAAGCACAAGCCCCTGACCCCCCTCGTGTTTTGGTTTTGGATGACGACGAGCCGCGTCTTCCAGCCGGCCGGCAGGCTTGCGGTTTCTTCCCCGACGCCATGGGCGTAATAACCGAAAGTTTCGTGAAAGGGCGAGAGCTCGCCAATCGAGCCGTCGATGAGCTCGGCACGGTCGGGATGGTTCAGCGGGTAGAGATCGGCTTCGGTGGATGTACGCATGGCAACCGGGGCGTCGGGGAACTGGCCCAGGATCGCCTGGCTGCCGATGACGACGATCTCATCGTCCGCCGCGATCTCCGCTGAGGCGCGGATGAGGTGTTCCAGCTGCTGGCGGGTCACGGCTGCCGTAAAGTCCTGTCGCGGACTTCGCGCCAAATCTGCCAGCGTTCCTGCGGCCCAAGCGCGCCGGCAAACGGGCTCGACTGGCGCAAGTCGTCGGCGATCTCGCTGCGCTCGATCAGGAAAGCGGCTATCGCGGACGGCTCACCCGCCAGCACGGCCGCCCATCTCGCCGCCGCCGCGGGCGCGGCAGTGCCATCGCCAAGCCACCCAGAGACGCGCCGCCGCGCCGCGGCGAGGATCGCCGGCTGATCGGCCAGGCGACTGGCGATCACACGGTGATAGGCGACACTTCTTTCTTCGGCCAGCCGGTGGCGGTCCATTGCGAAGAAGCTAGCACAGGGCCTGCCACCGCACCACGCCGGGCTTTCGCCTCGGGCGTTCTACAACCAGAGCGGCGAATGCTCGACAGTCGGGCCTGCGGTCTCAAAGGCCCGCCAGGCTCCTGAGCGCGAGAGTCACGAAGTCGGCGAGCGCCTGGTTGCCGCCGGTGGCCGCGAGGGCTTTGAAGACGCCATGCAGGCGGGGCATGCGCTCCCAGCGCTGCCGCGGCGCGAGGGAGGCGTCGAGCAATCTGCGGGTTTCATGGGGTGGGAGCACGCGGATGTAGTCCTGATGGAACCTGCCCCGGGGCACGAAAGGCTCCGCGATCATCAGCACGGCATACGACTCCGGCCAGTGCCGCCGCTGGCGCTTGATCTTCTCGAACAGGCTGCGGGCGGAGCGCTCGTCGAACCTGCGCCGGAATTTGACCTCGACCAGGAAGGCCTGGCTCTCTTCGCGCCCCACGACCAGGAGGTCGGGCAGGTACCGCAGCTGCTCGGGCAGCTTCAGCTCCCGGTACTGTGCGAGTTCCTTGAACTTGACTTCTCCGAACAGCTCTTCGATGCCGAGCCTGGTCACCCGATAGCCGCAGCGTTCCAGGAGCGCCGCGAGCACCGATTGGGTGATCCGGGCCTTCACGGTGTCCCTGAACTCGATCGCCACGGCGCTGCTCTCACCTCCACTCGCCATCCATGTATATAGACGGAGACGCCCCGCCGAGGAGCGCATTCGGCGACGCCGGCGGGTCGGCGCCGAACGGCCCGCCTCGCCGCCTCGAGGTTCTGGTGCGGGACGCCTTCGCCTGCCGCCAGCCGCTCTCAGACGTTGCCCTAGCCAGGTAGCCGAGCTGATGCGGATTTACGGCCTGCCGCAGGAAGCCTCCGGCGCAGGAGGCCGACTAGCCATGGGCCTGTTCGATACCGTGACCGTTGACGTGCTCTCCGCGGACTTCC
This sequence comes from Thermoanaerobaculia bacterium, assembly GCA_035949675.1. Lineage (GTDB taxonomy): Bacteria > Acidobacteriota > Thermoanaerobaculia > Multivoradales > UBA5704 > JASLEW01. The sequence goes on along the minus strand of DASZHY010000270.1, from coordinate 231 downwards.
AGACCAAGCAGCTCGGGGAGGGGATGCTCACCTCTCGCCTGGGCGAGGATGGCCGCCTGGTGGCGCCGTGCGGCGTCGTAGTGGCCTATCGCGGCCTGGTCCACCTGTACGGCGACGACGGTGCCGAGTTCATGGCCGTCTTCACCCACGGGAAGCTGGAAGCGCTGGAACCCATCGTCGGGAAGGCTTCCGACGCCTACCGCTGCCTGGGGCGAGGGCTGCTCTGGACAC
>DASZHY010000269.1:0-3008 GCA_035949675.1 Thermoanaerobaculia bacterium | reverse complement strand
CGGCGCCCTTGCCGCGACGGCGCGCGCCGCGGTGCGCGAGCTCGATCGCGACCAGCCGATCGCGGGCGTCCGCACCCTCGAGCGGGTGGTCGCCGACTCGGTGGCGCCGCGCCGCTTTGCCCTGCTGCTGCTCGGCATGTTCGCGGCGCTGGCTCTGGCGCTGGCGGTGGTCGGCGTCTATGGCGTCACCTACCACTCCGTCGTGCAGCGGACGCGGGAGCTGGGACTGCGGATCGCCCTGGGAGCACGGCCCCGCCAGGTGCTGCGCCTGCTCATCGCCGAGGCCGGGGTGCTGGTCGCGCTCGGCCTGGCGATCGGCCTCGGCGGTGCCCTCGCCCTGACCCGGGCGATGTCCTCCCTCCTCTACGGCATCGGCCCGGCCGACCCGGCGACTTACGCCGGGGTCACCCTGCTCCTCACCCTGGCCGCCATGCTCTCCGCCTGGATACCTGGGCGCCGCGCCACCAGGCTCGACCCCATGGCGGCCCTGCGTAGGGAGTGAGCGCCGGCGCTTGCCGCGGCCTCTAGCCAAGCTAGGGCCTCGTGGCGAGGCGCTAGGGCAGAAAGGCTGTGTTGTCGAGCCCGCCGCAGTAGGTCCCCGCCGGGTTGTGGTAGGTCTTGGTGGTGCCGCCGACGGTATCGTGGATCGTGATGTCGTACTCGAGATCGGAGAGGGCGCCGTAGAAGAACGCAATACGGTCGCCGAAATCGACCATCTTCATCACCAGCTCGACGTCCGTCGGGTCGGTGAAGGTGAAGAGTCCGGACTCGTCGCTCAGCCTGCGCTGGCTTCCCGTGCCGCTCGAGCCGTTGAACTGGTTCATCCAGCTCACCTGCACCGCGAAGCGCCGGTCGAGCAGGCAGAGAGTGCCGCTGGATGGCGCGCAGGTGCGGCCCTTCGCGATCGCGGTGGCCATCGGACCTGAGCCGGGTCCGCCGGCGACGCCGCCGAGGCTGGCGAGCGGATCGCCGGGGTCGCCGAGGACAGCGGAGGCGGCGGACGCCGCCGTGGCGGCCGTGAAGGCGTTCCCGTCAATGGCCCCGCAGTCGCCCGGAGTGTTCTGGTAGGTCTTGGCCGTGCCGCTGCTGGTGTCGGTCACGGTGATGGTGAAGCGCAGGTTGGTGAGCTCGCCGTAGAACACCTTGATGATCGGAGCGAAGCTCAGGATCTTGATGATCAGCTCGTAGTTCGAGGGGTCGGTGAAGTAGAAGAACCCGGTGCTGTCGGTCGAGGGAACAGCGAGGCCGACGCCGGAGGAACCGTCGAACTGGTTCGTCCAGGCCACCTGCACCTTGAAACGCTTCCCCATCAGGCAGAGAGTGGACTTGTCGGGCTTGCAGGCGCCGCCCGGATTGCCGGGCTGCAGGAATTGCCGCAGGTTCTGGAAGCTGACCGCGAAGGCGCCGTCGGTGGTGAACTGCGCCGGGCTGCAGTCGTCGCTGCTGCCGCAGAAGCCGTAGAGCTGGGCCACCACCTGGCCGTTCGCGAGCATGGCCGCCGAGCCCGAGCTGCCGGCGAAGGTCCCTCCCTTCACCTGGTCCGAATAGAGGAAGGTCGGCCGCGGGTTCTCGGGGCAGGCCGGAGTGGTCGAGTCCGCCTTGGTGACCACGAAGTTCTGCGGCAGACCCATGGGATGCGACAGACGGTAGAGCAGGGTGCCGTCGGGGGTGGCGCCGGGAGAGGCATTCCACCCCAGGAAGCTGCGTCCGGCCGGGATGCTGTTCAAGCGCATGAGCGTGAAGTCGCTCTGCGGGCCGGCGACGCCGGTGGCGAGCAGCGTGGCGCCGTTGCTCCGGGGCAGCGTGCCCGGGCTCGGGGCGGGACCGTTGCACGACGGCGTGTAGTCGTCCCAGAACGCCTCGAGGCTGGCGGCTCCGGACGGCGTCGAGATGCAGTGGTTGGCGGTGAGCATGTAGGGTACGTCGGGCGTGCTGCTGTTAAGCAGCTGGCCGGTGCACAGCCCGCTCTCGCCGTTGTCGGTGAACTGGATGGCGGCGACCGCGTGCCGGGCAGTGGCAAGCGCGGGAAAGTCGCCGGCGGTGAAGCAGCTCGCGTCGAGGTTGCAGGAGAGGCCCGTCTGAGCCGGCACGGTGTCCACCGTGCCCAGGTCGAAGAGCTCGAGCACCTTGTCGAGCGTGAAGCCGAAGCGCGCCTCGCCGGCGAGCGCTGCCGCCGGCAGCTCGACGTCGAGTGCCACTTCGCCGCCGGCAATGCTGGGCGTCCACAGGCCGCCGTCGGGACCGATCAGCTCGCGGCTGAAGGGACCGACGGTCTCGCCGCCGCCGCTGACCCACAGACGCGCGCCGGCCGGCAGCTGCACCGCGGAGAGGTGCAGCCGCACGCGAAAGGCGTCGGCCACGCGCACCATCCCGCCCCAGGCCAGCTTGTCGAACGAGCTCCGGATGGCCAGGCCGCCGGCCTGCACGGCCACCGAGCTCGTCGCCACCAGGCCAGCGGTCAGCTCGACCTGGCGCGGCACCGGCAGCGGCCGCTCGAAACCGTCGCGCAAGGGCACGTGATGGCCTTCGTTCCAGGTGCGCATCTTCTCGATGCGGGCGGGCGCCTCGATCGCGGCGTCGCCTAGCTCGGCCAGCGGCGCCAGGCCGTAGCGCTCGGCGATGCGCGGCGCCTCGGCGGCGGCCGCGGCAACGGCCGCCCGGGCAGCCCCGATGGCGGCGACGTCCTCCTGCGGCGGACGGAGCCCGAGTTGGTCGCGCTGGCCGCTTTGAGCGAGGGCCGCGGCGGGAAGCTGCAAGATGACAACGAGAAGCAGTATGCGTGTGTTCATGGACCCTTCGGGTAACGCGCCGATCCGACGGATTGTAGGACACGCAACCGGCCGACGACGAAGCCCACTCTTCGCGTTGGCCGCTCAGTGGCCCGAGAGGTGAGCGTCCTCGATGGCGACGACCTTGTCGATGTTGAAATAGACCGTCGCGTCCTCGTGCGCGTCCGTCTGGGCGCCGAGGACGTCGTAGTGATGCCCGCCGGCGCTGACCAGGTCCTG
>DASZHY010000268.1:0-5213 GCA_035949675.1 Thermoanaerobaculia bacterium | reverse complement strand
GGGTCGCGGCCTGACCGTGGCCGGGCCTCCGGGCTCGAGGTCGGTGAGCGACAGCAGCACGAGCATCAGGGCGACGCCGTCGCCGATCGCGTGGTGGATCCGCGCCACCAGCGCGCAGCCGCCGCGGTAGGGCTGCAGCAGACGAAACTCCCACAGCGGCCGGTCGGCGGGGAGAGGCGTGCTCATCAGCTCGCCGACCATGGACGCCAGCACACTGTCGTCCCCCGGCTCGGGGAGTGCCGCCGCCACGACGTGGCGGTCGATGTCGAAGCCGGGGTCCTCCTCCCAGCGCGGCGGGCCGCCCTGCCGGGTCACCACGCGCTGGCGAAAGCGCGGGATGGGCAGCAGGCGGCGGCGGATGATCGCCTTGATCCGCTCGACCGCGACCGGCTGGTCGAGCACCAGCACGCCGTTGATCTGCATCAGGTTGGCGGGCTCGTCCATCCGCAGCCAGGCGAGGTCCACGGGCGCCACGCGCTCGGCGGCGGCGGTCGGGGCGCCAGGACCGCGCGGCGGTGCCGCGGCCGGCGGGACGGGGGCGTTGGCGGCGTTCACCTCCGCTAGTGTAAGGGAAAGCCGCCAGGGAACCGTCGCGGTGAGGGCGAGGGGGTTGCCGGTCCGTTCTCGAAGCAGGCTCGCTTTTTACCTAATAAAACACCATCAAATAGTAGCAGGAGTCAGCTGTGAGCTCCTCGAGCTCCTGAAATGGAGGCTATTCATGCCCTCGCTGCTGGACGTGTGTCCAATCGTCATGCCATGCCTGCGCTCGCCGGTCCCTGCCGCTTCCCGGCACAGGGGCGGCGAGGCGGTGCCGGCACCGTTGCCGCGGCCGTCATGGCTGGCACGGATGGCACCGCGGGCGGCGGTGGCGGCGCCGGCGCGGACGATGCGGCGCGGGCTGGCAGCGGCGGCGACGCTCGTGGCGGCGACCTCGATGGCGTCCCTGGCGGCCGCGGCGCCGGGCACGGCATCGGCGGCGCCGGCGATGACGGCGGAAACCGTGCAGGCGCCGGCGATGGCCCAGGGCGGCCAGCATGAGCGCATCCGCTTCGAGGAGATCGGCGCGCGGGCCGGCGCCCGCATCCCGCATCATGCGCGCGCCTTCGCCGGCAAGGGCGGGGCCGTGCTCAGCCTGTTCCCGGGCGGCGGCGCGGCGGTGGCGATCGGCGACTATGACAACGACGGGTATGACGACGTCTTCGTGACCGAGACGGGAAACAACCTGCCCAACCACCTGCTGCACAACAACGGGCCCGGCAAGGACGGCAGCATCACCTTCACCGACATGACGGCGGTCGCCGGAGTGGCCGGCGGCAACGATCCGCACGCCGCGGTCACCGGCGCGCTGTGGTTCGATTACGACAACGACGGCCGGATCGACCTGCTGGTGATTCGCCTGGGCACGCCGATCCTCTATCACAACGAGGGCAACGGCAGGTTCCGCGACGTCACCGCCGCCTCCGGGCTGGACCGCAAGCCCGCCAACACCGTGGCGGCCATCGCTTTCGACTTCGACAACGACGGCCATCTCGACCTGCTCTTCGGCAACTATCAGAAGGCGGTCGACCTGTTCGACCTCAAGGACCCGCACGTGCTGCCCAACTCGATCGATCACGCGGACAACGGCGGCGGCGTGACGCTGTGGCGCAATCAGGGCAACGGCACTTTCGTCGAGGTCACCGAGAAGGCCGGGCTCGGCAGGATCACGGGCTGGATCCTCGCCGTCGGTCATGCGGATCTCGACAACGACGGCTGGCAGGACCTGTACCTGGCCGGCGACTTCGGTCCCGACTTCCTCTTCTTGAACAACCACGACGGCACCTTCCGGGACGTCACCGCCGGGGCGATCGGCCACGACGGCAAGCACGGCATGAACGTCGACGTGGCCGACTACGACCACGACGGCTGGCTCGACGTCTACGTCACCAACATCACCGACGACTTCATGCAGGAAGGCAACATGCTGTGGCACAACAACGGCCTCGACGCCGGCGGCCGGCTGAGCTTCACCGACGTGGCGCGCGAGACCGGCACCTCGACGACGCTGTGGGGCTGGGCCGCCAAGTTCGCCGATTTCGACAACGACGGCTGGGAAGACCTGATGGTGGCCAACGGCATGCACACGGCGGCCGACGCCAACTACGTGCCGGTGCTCGGGAAGGCGCTGATGCAGCCGGGGGGATTCGACTTCTCGGACCTGGATGCCTGGCCCGCGATCGGCGACATGACCTGGAGCGGCCACCAGCGCAAGAAGCTCTTCCGCAATGCCGGCAACGGCACCTTCCAGGAGATCGGTGCCCTGGCCGGGGTGGACAACGACCTCGACGGCCGCGGTCTCGGCGTCGCCGACTTCGACAACGACGGCCTGCTCGATTTCGTGCAGACCAACCGCGAGCAGCCGTCGCTGCTCTATCACAACCGCACCGCCGGCGCCGGCAACTGGATCGAGCTGAAGCTCGCCGGCGTCAAGTCCAACCGCGACGCCATCGGCGCCCGCGTCACCCTGCGCGCCGGCGGCCTGCGTCTCATCCGCGAGGTCAACGGCGGCAACGGCTTCGAGAGCCAGAGCTCGACGCGCCTGCACTTCGGCCTGGGCGCCGCCGCCCGCATCGACGAGATCGAGATCCGCTGGCCGAGCGGCCTGGTGGAGAAGCTCGCGCCCGCGGCGGTCCCGATCAACCGCATCTACCGCGTCGAGGAAGGCAAGGGCGTGGTGGGGCTGCTGCCCTCGCGCACCGGGCCGAAGTAGTCGCCGGCCCCGGCGGGCGATCAAGGAGCGTCAGCTTTACCCACAGGTTGACGTACACATCGGCGGCAGCAGCACCACCGTGGTCACGGTCGAGCAGTTATTGCGTGGATCGGGATCGACCCCTGCCGGCGCCGCGACGCAGGCGGTGTTGCTCACGGTGCCGCATATGCACAGAGGGGGGGAGATCGGCAGGAAGGTGCATGCGGGCACGAAGTGGCCGCCTACAGAATTGAAACAGAAGGCGAGAGGGATCTTCGCGGTGACGAGGAAGGTTGCGCTCGCCAGCGGCGCCAAGTCGACCACGGCCAGGAGGTTCCCTTGGGGGGTCGGGGTGCAGCCGGCGCCCAAGCACCATTGCACCCCGGTGAGCGCCGGTGCGAAGGCGTCGACGACGGTTACTCCGGGTGGGCAGCTGGGCCCGTTGTTGGTCACTACCAGCTGGTAGGCGAGGCTCGAGCCAGCCGCCACCAGCACGCTGCTCACCGCTTTGACGATCGCGTAATCGGCCACCACCTCGACCTGCGTCACGTTGCTCTGGGAGTTGTTCAGCAGGACCGGGTCGCAAGTCGCGCTGGTCACCTGGGCGAGGCTGGCAATCGGGCCCGCGGGCTGGTCGCAAGGAGCTCCCACCGTTGCGATCACGTGATTCTCCTGGCCGTTGCCGATCGTGCCGAAGGTGCAGGTGAGCCGCCCGCCGCCGCCAGTGCAGCCGGGCGGCAGAGGTGAGACGAACTCGAGGCCGGCCTGAAGCGTTACGACGAGGACCGTGGCTGCGGCGGCGCAGGGGCCGTGATTGGTCACCATCACGGAATAGGGAGCCGTCGTGCCCGCGACCAGGGCGGAGGGCGCGACGGTTAGCACTTCTAGGTCGGCTGCGCAGGCGATCGGGGCGGCGAAGGTGCTCCGATTGTTGTCGAGCTGCGGATCGACGACGCCGGCTGGGGGCGCAACCGTGGCAGCGTCGGCAAGGCTGCCCGAGGCACTGGCCGCGAGCGTTGCGCTTACTTCGTAGATGACGATGCCGCCAGCCGGTAGCTTCACCCGCTCCTCGATTCTGTCGCTCCCGCCACCCATCTTCGCCCCGCATCGGGCCCCGCCGAAGGCCTCGCAAGTCCAGGCGATGCCGGACAGCTCGGGAGGGAACCGGTCCTCCACCAGCGCGCCGCTGGCGGGATCCGGGCCATGGTTGGTGACGGCGATGCGGAAGCGGGCCGGCGCGCAGGCGCTGAGCGCGCCGCCGGTCAGGTCGACGGCCAGGTCGGCCATCGGTGGCTTCGGATGCGGCTGGAGAGGCGCCGGTTTGAAGTGCTCGTTGTGGGGCAGCGCCTGGCAGTGGCATTGAACGGCGCCGCCGAGCACGAAGGCGTCGCCGCCGAGCACCACCGCCGGCGCCTCGTCGCGCGGCGTGGGCATGTCCGGCTGCCTTGTCCAGGCGTCGCGATCGGGCGTGTACTGGAAGGTTGCCCCCGTCACGCCGGACCCGGGGATGAAGCCGCCGAAGGTATAGATCAGGTCGTCAATGCCGACGGCTGCCGAGAGCTGGAGGGCCATCGGCAGGGGAGCGGCGGTTGTCCACTGATCGGCCGCCGGGTCATAGACCTCCACGACGTCGGTCTGCGAGTTGCCGCAGCAGTCGGGCGAACCGCCGATGGCGTAGATCTTGCCGCCGGCCACCGCGGCGGCGAGAAAAACCCGAGCGGTCTTGAGAGGAGCCCGGCTGCTCCAGGTGTCGGTCGCCGGGTCGTAGACCTCCACGGCGTTGCTGGGGCCGTTCCCGCCGATGGCGTAGATCTTGCCATCCAAGGCGACCGCCGCGAGTCCGTAGCGCGGCGTCGGCAGCCGCTGAAGCAAGGTCCAGGAGTCCGACGCCGGTTCATACTCCTGGACGACGTTGCCGCTGAGGACGCCCCCCAGCGTATAGATCTTGTCCTTGAGAGCCACGGCGGCGGCGCCAAAGAGGATGGTCGGCATCGGGTTCTTCACCACCCAGGTGTCGGAGCTCGGATCGTAGACCTCGACCCGCGTCTCTTCGAAGGTCGAGTTGTGGAGGGGAGGCTCGAAGCAGGCAGAGCCGCAGCCGCCCAGCGCGTAGGCCTTGCCCTCGAGGGCCGCGGCGGTCAGGAGGCGGCGGGGGATCAGCATCGCACTCGCCGGCTGCCAGTTTCCTTGCTGTTGCTGGGCGCGCCCGGCGGCGGCCAGGGCGAGGGCGGCGAACAGCAAGGCGCCCGAGACGGCCACCTTGAAGGTCCGCCCCGCTCCGCCGTGCGCTCGGAAAGGCCCCGACGTGCGCGCTCGGCGGCGAGTGAAATCGAAATATTCAAAAGCGATCATACGTATTAGAGTTATTTGATATATTATATTACAAGTGTTGATTTCGGTACCGATCGATCCGCGTTCGGTTGCGAGGGCGCGATCCGAGGAGCTTGGCTTCATGGTCGTCACGGAGCGGCCTGCCACGAAGATC
>DASZHY010000267.1:0-2180 GCA_035949675.1 Thermoanaerobaculia bacterium | reverse complement strand
GGTGAGCAGCAGGAACAGCCCGAGGTGCTCGAGGTGCACCGGCAGGAACAGGCGCCAATCGTTCTCCGGCGCCACGCCGGTGGCGATCCAGCCGAACATCTCGCGGCGGTAGGGCTCGCCGCGCAGGATGCCGGCGGCGGCGGCGGCCGGCCACAGCTCCACCAGCAGGATCACTCCCAGGCTGAGCAGCGCCGCCCATGCCATCGCCACCCGCCACGCGGCCTCGTAGTCGCCGCGCCGCACCCGCGCCGCGAACGCCGCGTAGACGGTGAGCGGCGCACAGAACGGCAGCGCCCAGCGGCCGACCGCCGGGATCGCCGAAAGCAGCGGCAGCAGCGGTGTCACTGCCAGCAGCAGCCAGTCCCGCCGCTGTCCCGCGGCGATCACCGCAAGCTCCTGAGATGGAGCGGCCTCACAACGCGCCTCCGACCGGCCCCAGGTGGATCTCCTCGTAGAGCGACCGCGGATCGGCGTCGAGGGCGCAGCCCAGGGCGCGCGCCACCTCGGCCGGCGGCACCATGGCGGCGCGGTTCCAGGCGCCCGGGATGCCCTCCCAGATCGGCGTGTCGGTGGCCCCGGGATAGATCGCCGTCAGGCGCACGCCGCTGCCGGCAAGCTCCTCGCGCAGCGCCGCCAGCAGGCCGGCGAGCCCCCATTTGCTGGCGCAGTAGGCGGCCCAGCCGGGAAAGCCGCGGCGCGCCGCAACCGACAGCACGGCGAAGATCCAGCCCCGGCCGCGCCGGCGCATCGCCGGCAGCAGCGCCTGAAGCAGCAGGAAGGCGCCGGTCAGGTTGGTCTCCAGGGTCGCGGTGAAGTCCTCGGGCGAGAGCTCCGCGAACGGCCTGATGCGGGCGGCGCCGGCCGCCGGCACCACCACCTCGGCGGCCCCCCACCGCGCCTCCACGGCGGCGGCGGCGCGCCCGACCGCCGCCGCGTCGCGGACGTCGCAGGTCAGGGCGAGCCCGGCGGGCGTTGCCAGCAGGCCGGCGGCCTCGAGCGTCGCCGCGAGCGGCTCCGGGCGACGGCCGAGCAGCGCCAGGGCAAAGCCGCGGCGGCCCAGCTCGAGGGCGATCTCGCGGCCGATCCCCGAGCCGCCACCGCTCACCACCGCCACGCGCGGTGCCGCGCGCTGATCGGGTAGGTCGCTCATGCTGATCAGCGCATCATACCGGGTGGGTGACCCGCGGCAAAAAACGGGCGCCAGGATAGTAGTGTCGTGGGACTCTACCAGCGCCGGCCCGTCCCGGATGCGGTTGGGTGAGGACACCTTTAGGGTATGGGCGTTTTGAAGATCGTGCCGATGCCGGGCTCCGGCGTGCACGCCGCGCTCAGGGCGGCGGTGGCGGCCGGTCCGGTGCCGCAGCTGACCTACAACGGCGGACCCTTGCTGAGCAGCGTGCAGGTCTTCACCGTCTTCTGGGGCTCGGCCTGGACCCAGTCGCCGCAGCTCGACCTCGCCGGCCAGATCAACGACTTCTTCACTTTCATCGTCACCAGCCCGCTGCTCGACCAGCTCGCCGCCGAGTACCAGGTGCCTGCGTTTCCGATCGGACAGGGCTCCTTCGCCGGGACGTTCACCATCGCCGACGCCGACCCGGCCGCGCAGGTCAGCGACGGCGACATCCAGAACCTGTTGCAGCAGCAGCTCGGCAGCAACCCCGCATTCCCCGCCGCCGGACCCGCCAACCTCTACTTCGTCTTCACGCCGCCGGGGGTGATCGTGTCCCTGGGCGCCGACCTCTCGTGCTCGGTGTTCTGTGGCTATCACGACGCCATCAACGGCAGCATCTTCTACGCCGTGGTGCCCTCGCCCGACTGCGCCGGCTGCCAGACGCCTTCCGCCGCCACCCTGGACGCCGTCACCGTGATCAGCTCGCACGAGCTCTGCGAGGCCATCACCGATGCGATTCCCGGCCAGGGCTGGTACTGGTTCGCCGATCAGAGCAACCAGGGCGAGATCGGCGACCTCTGCGTCGGCCAGCTCAAGACGGTAGGCCAGTACACCGTCCAGGCCGAGTGGTCCAACGCCGCCGGAAGCTGCGCCTAACGCGGGTGCAAGGCCTGCCTCGCCAGTCGGGGTGGGGTCATGGCCAGGCCGGCACTTCCGGCGGCCGCCGCCGGACTTTTGCCGCAACTTGACGTAAACTACGTCTCGGAGCGGCAAAGCGGCCTCCCGGCGC
>DASZHY010000266.1:0-5060 GCA_035949675.1 Thermoanaerobaculia bacterium | reverse complement strand
GGGGGCGTCGCCGGCGGCAGGGGGTGCGCCGCGGGAGCTGCCGCTGGCGGACCACCAAGAAGCGGTAGAAGACCCCGGGGCGGCGGCGATCGCGGCGATGACCGGCGGCAGGCTCGATCTGCCGCTGCGCGTCTTCAACCGCCAGGGTCCGATCGACTACGGGCTGCGCCGGGTGAGCGGATCCGAACCCGACGCGCGCCCGGAGGAGGCGGCGGCGGGGCAGGGGCTGCGACGCTCGCCCGCGGCGGGCGCACCGGCTCCCGCGGGCCACGAGGCGCCGTGGCGGTCGGTCGCCGAGGCGCGCGACTCGGCCGCGGACGTGGCCGCCTGGCGGGCGGGCGGCACCGCGCCTCGGGGCCTGTCGCCGGGCGCCTTGCCGCCGGCTGGCGCGGCGCAGGCAGCGCAGGCGGCCCTTGCCGCCGGGCGGGCGCGGGCCGCCCAATCGGTTCCTTCACTGCTGCAATCGGCGCATCCGGCGCAGCCGGCGCCGCAGACCCGGCTGCCGTTCGCCGGCCAGGCGGCGCCGGCGGCGGGGGTGTTGCCGCCGGTCAACCTGCTGCAGCTGGCCGACGGCAGGAGCGCGGCCGACGAGACCGAGCTGGTGCGCCTGGGCGAGTCGATCCGCAGCCGCTGCGCCGAGTTCGGGGTGGAGGGCTCGATCGAGGCGATCAGCCCGGGGCCGGTGATCACGGTGTTCGAGTTCCAGCCGGCGCCCGGGGTGAAGGTGAGCCACATCGTCAACCTGCAGGACGACCTGGCGCTGGCGCTCAAGGCCGAGTCGGTGCGCATCGAGCGCCTGCCGGGCCGCTCGACGCTCGGCCTCGAGGTGCCCAACCGCGAGCGCAGCATCATCCGTCTGGGCTCGCTGCTGGCCGACGAGCGCTTCCGCAAGTCGCCCTCGGTGCTCACCATGGCGCTCGGCACCACCATCTACGGCGAGCCCTACTACGCCGACCTGGCCACCATGCCGCACCTGCTGGTGGCCGGCGCGACCGGCGCCGGCAAGAGCGTCGGCCTGCAGAGCATGATCACCTCGATCCTCTACCGCGCGACGCGCGACGAGGTGCAGTTCATCTTCATCGACCCCAAGCGCATCGAGCTCGGGGTCTACGCCGACATCCCCCACCTCAAGGCCGAGGTGGTCGTCGATCCGAAGAAGGCGGCCAACGCCCTGCGCTGGGCGGTGGCCGAGATGGAGCGCCGCTACCGCCTGCTCGCCGAGGTGCACGTGCGGTCGATCGCCTACTACAACCGCGCCATCTGCGATCCCGAGGTGCGCGAGCGGCTGGCGCTGTCGGAGGAGGCCGCGAGCAGCCCGGTCACCGCCGCCGATCTCAAGCCGCTGCCCTATTACGTCGTGATCATCGACGAGCTCGCCGACCTGATGATGGTGTCGTCCTCGGAGGTCGAGACCTCGATCGCGCGCCTGGCGCAGATGGCGCGCGCCGTCGGCATCCACCTGATCGTGGCGACGCAGCGCCCGTCGGTGGACGTGCTGACCGGCACCATCAAGGCCAACTTCCCGTGCCGGATCTCCTACGCCACGGCCAGCCGGCACGACTCGCGCACCATCCTCGATCAGATCGGGGCCGAGAAGCTCCTGGGCCGGGGCGACATGCTGATGATGCCGCCCGGCTCGTCGCGCGTCCTGCGGCTGCACGGCGCCTACGTCTCGGAGCAGGAGACCGCGTCGCTGGTGCGCTGGCTCAAGAAGCAGGGCAAGCCCGACCTCGACCCCGACGTGCTGCGCGCGCCCGCCGGCTCCGACGGCGCCGGCGGCGACGGCGCCGAGAGCGACGACGAGCTCTACGAGGAGGCCGCGCGCCTGGTGGTGGCCGAGCGTCAGGCTTCCGCCAGCTTCCTACAGCGGCGCATGCGCATCGGCTTCTCGCGCGCCGCGCGGCTGATCGATATCATGGAGCGCGACGGCCTGCTGGGCCCGCCGCAGGGCAGCAAGCCGCGGGAAGTGCTGGTCAAGCCGGACTACTTCGCGGAGCTGGACGGCGCGCGGGCAGGCGACCTCGACGACGATTGACGGGAGACGGAAGGGATGCGGAGTAGGACGCGTGCGACGCTCGCGATGTTCGCGATGCTTGCGATGCTTGCAGCCATGGCGCCGTTGCTGATCGCCCTATCCCCAAGGCCCGCGCGCGCGGCCGGCATCCCGGCCAGCGGCACCCCCGGCGACTGGCAGCAGTTCGGCTACGACCCTCGTCATAGCGGCACGGCGGCGCTCGAGACGACGCTGCGCCCCGGCAACGTCGGCACCCTGCACCTGCTCTACTCGGTCTCTCTGCCCGGCACGGTCGACGACGCGCCGGTCTTCCTGTCCGGGGTGACCACCGCCGCCGGGGTGCGGGACGTGCTGTACGTGACCACGACCGACGGCCAGCTGGTGGCGGTGGATGCGGCCACCGGCGGCGTCCTCTGGTCGCGCCAGCCGGCCACCGGCCCGCAATACACCACCTCGGCGCCGGCCGTCGATCCGAGCCGCCAGCTGGTCTATTCGTACGGTCTCGAGGGCCGGGTGCACCGGTACCGGGTGGGTGACGGCAGCGAGGTGACCGGCGGCGGCTGGCCGCAGCTCGCGACGCTCAAGCCCGAGGTCGAGAAATGCTCGCCGGCGCTGGCCGTGGCGACCGCCGCCAACCGCCGCTCCTATCTGTACGTGGCCAACGGCGGCTATCCCGGCGACGCCGGCGACTACCAGGGGCACGTCACCGCGGTGGACCTGGGCAGCGGCGCCCAGCACGTCTGGAACGCCAACTGCAGCGACCAGCCGGTGCACTTCACCCACGGCAACCCGGACTGCCCGAGCGTGCAGACGGCCGTGTGGCAGCGCGGCGGCGTGGTCTACGACTCCGACCTGGACCGCATCCTCTTCGCGACCGGCAACGGCCCCTTCGACGTGCCGCAGGGCGGTCACGACTGGGGGGACAGCGTGCTCGAGCTGCGGCCCAGCGGCGCGGGCAACGGCGCCGCCGCCAACGGGCCGCTCGACAGCTACACGCCGGTCAACTTCCAGCAGCTGCAGAACCAGGACGCCGACCTGGGGAGCACGGCTCCGGCGGTCCTGCCGGCGGTCCCCGGCAGCCGCTTCCCGCACCTCGCGGTGCAGGGCGGCAAGGACGGCAACCTGCGCCTGCTCAACCTCGACAACCTGTCCGGGCAGGGCCAACCGGGGAAGGTGGGAGGCGAGCTGCAGAGCATCCCGGTGCCCCAGGGCGGCGAGGTGCTGACCGCGGTCGCGGTGTGGACCGACCCGGCGAGCGGCACTCCCTGGATCTTCGTCGCCAACGACTCGGGGCTCTCGGGCATCCAGGTCGCCGCCGGCGGCGACGGCACGCCGGCCCTGACCCCGATGTGGACCGACTCGAACGGCGGCACATCGCCGGTGGTGGCCGACGCCATCGTCTTCTACGTCGGTGGCGCCGGCCTGCGGGCGTTGTCGGCGCGCCACGGCGCGCTACTGTGGAGCGACGGCGGCCCGTCCTCGATCCACTGGCAGAGCCCGATCGTGGTCGACGGCCGGGTCTACGTCGCCGACGGCAACGGCAAGCTGTGGGCGTACGCGCCGGCGGCGGCCTCGAGCTGCGTCGCCGACGCGACGACGCTCTGCTTGCTGGGCGGGCGCTTCCAGGTGCGTGCGGCCTGGCAGACGGCGGACGGCGCCACGGGCGACGGCCAGGCGGCGGCGCTGACCGCCGACACCGGCTACTTCTGGTTCTTCAGCGCCGCCAACATCGAGGTGGTGACCAAAGCGCTGAACGGCTGCGCCCTCGGCAACCACTTCTGGTTGTTTGCCGGCGGCCTCACGAACGTCCGCGTGGTGATCACCGTCACCGACACCGCCAGCGGCGCCGTGAGGGTGTACCAGAACGCCCAGGGCACCGCGTTCGCGCCCCTGCAGGACACCCGCGCTTTCGCCTGCGGCGGCTGATCTCGGGGCGGCCGGCGCCGGCGTCGGCGCTAGCAGTCGCCGATGCGGTGCGCCTTGGTGTGCTGCGTCGTCTTGTGGTCGCCGTCCTTGGCGTGGACGATGAACACGAAGGTCGACTCGTAGGAGTCGCCGGCGTAGGCGAAATCGGCGCTACCCGAGCCGGTGGGGCACTCGTAGGACCAGGCCACGTGCTCGCTGGTGACGCTGCTGACGGTCGTCGTGCAGCGCTTGTCCTTTTGCTGGGCCTTCACCATCGCGTCGGGGTCCTTGACGTCCTCGGGCTTGATGCACTTGGTGGTGACCGGCGTCTTGTCCTTGCCGGGGAGCCTCCCCTGGACGTCCACGGTGGTGCTCATCTCCCACTTGCCGGGATGGACGTTGACGCCAGCGCCGCCGGCGCCGCCGGCGTCGCCCGCAGCCAGGGCGGCGGTGGCGCTGGCCAGGAAGGCCGCCGCGCAAAGCAGCGCGAGGGTCGGCAGGGTGGTCGGGATGCGCAGGGTTGCCCACTGTGGCAGAAAGGTGCGGCTGGCGATCATGGGTTTCTCCTTGCAGGCACCTCGCTGCGGCGCGCGAGCGGCAGGCGTCCTCTGCCCGGGGGACGGCCCCCGGTCCAGCGCCCGATTGAGACTGTCGGCAGCGTGCGAGTGCCTGAAACGCCAGGATACCACCTCCCGGGAGGCGGAGCGGGGGACAGCTTATCCATACTGCGGTAGAGATATATTGAAGCAATGCCTCGCCAGGCGACGCTCTCGGAGCACACGCGGTGAAGCCGCGCATCTTCATCAGCTACAGCTCGCAGGAAACGGCCGCGACCGCCGTCCGCGATGCGCTGGCGGCGGCGCTCGAGGCGAGCGGCAGCTATACCGTCCTGCTCGACGTCATCACCCTCGAGCCTGGCGACCGCTGGCGCTGCCGGATCAACCTCTGGCTTGGTGCCTGCGACGCCGCCGTGGTGCTGCTCTCCGAGACGGCGCTCGCATCGCCATACGTCATCTACGAGAACAGCGTCCTCGCCTACCGGCGCGAGGTCCATGATCCCGACTTGCTCATCCTTCCCGTTCTGCTGGGTGAGGTGACCTTGGAGGCGCTCGCCAAGAGCGGCCTCGGTCCGGCGCAGCTC
>DASZHY010000265.1:0-25761 GCA_035949675.1 Thermoanaerobaculia bacterium | reverse complement strand
CTTGCCCTGGCCCACCATGTAGCGCCCCAGGGTCTCGTGCACGAGGTTCGAGCGGCAGTCGACCGGCACCCCGTTCTCGAAGAAGATCCGCTTCGCGATCTGCTTGCGCCGGACCTCGACCTGCAGCGTGCGGCGGTGGGTCCCCAGGGCCAGGAGCAGGGCGGCGAAAGGCACCGTGGACCCCAGCATGCCCTCGTGTAGCCGTGAAATCTCCTCCAGCTGCTCGGGTGTCGGGATCACGCGGCAAGACCTCGTGGATGCGCAAAAGGCGGACGCCGGCGCGAGGCTACCTGCTGCACTGGAGGCTGTCAATCGGCGAGCCGGAGCCGGGGCCGCCGGACCCCATCGGAGCCCGTCGGAGCCCATCGGAGCCCATCGGAGCCAAGGGGGGGGTGCTTGACAGTTATGCTTTGCTCCCATAGAGTGTTGCTCAACAGTTTCTTTGACGTCGGATCTTTCCATCGTGAAGGAGTGGGTATGACACAGAAGTCGCGTTGGGTCTGCGCCTTTGCCGTCCTCGCATGTCTGTTGGCGCTGCCGCTTGCCGGTGCGGCGGCGAGTCCCCAGCTCGTCGGATCGGAAATCCAGGTCAATACCAACAACCTCTCCCAGCTGCACAACCCGGCGGCGGCCTTCGACGGCGCCGGGCACGCGATGGTGGTGTGGGAGAACGACCTCCTCGGGGTTCGCGGCCGCCTCTACGACGGCGCCGGCACTCCTCTTGGCAGCGAGCTGTCGCTGGTCGCCAACGCCTCCTGGTCCGTCCTGCCCGGCATCGCGCCGGTCACCTTCCATCGCGACCCGGCGATCGCCTTCCTGCCCTCCGGCAACTTCCTGCTGGCCTGGGCCGAGGAGCAGGGCAATCTCGAATGGACCATCTACTTCGAGAACCTGCAGGTCTACAGCCGCGAGATCGTCGTGCAGGCGTTCAACATCGCCGGCCAGCCGCTCGGCTCTCCGGTCACCATCAGCTCGGGCGGCGCCGGTCTCAAGAGCCGTCCGCGGCTGGCGGTGCGCTCGACGGGCGACGTGGTGGCGGCGTGGATGAGCCAGTACGGACCGACGGCGACGCCGGCCGGGGAGCTCGGGGTGTTCACCCGCCAGCTGTCCGGCAGCGGGCATCCCACCGGCAGCCAGACCCAGGTCGACAGCGTGAGCGGCGCCATCGGCTCGACCCCGGCAATGGCGGTCGATCCCGACGGCAGCTACCTGATCGCCTGGTCGAGCCAGAAGGGCAACGACAGCTTCAACACCTCGATCTACGGCCGGGTCTTCGCCGCCTCGGGAGTGCCGCTCGCCGCGCCGTTCGCGATCACCTCCAACACGGTCGGGCCGCAAGGGCGGCCGACGGTGGCCAACGACGGCCAGGGCAGCTACCTGGTGGCCTGGCAGGGCTACTTCAACGACATCTGGCACTCCCGCATCAGCGGCCAGATCGTCGGCAAGGCGGGGGGCCTGCTCGGCAAGCGGCAGACGATCAGCAACGGCGCCGGCAAGAACTGGGCCGAGACCTCGCCGAGCGTGGCGTTGGCGCCGAACGGCACCTTCACCATGGTGTGGATGGAATACAACACCTGGTTCCCGGTAGGCCTGGCGGGGTTGCAGCTCGATCGCAGCGGCGCGCCGCTCGGCAGCCAGGTCTGGATCAACAGCCAGCAGATCGGTTCCCAGTTCCGTAGCGCCCTGGCCACCGACGGCGCGGGTCATTACCTGTCGCCGTACGAGGGCTTCCAGGATCAGAGCACGATCGGCATCCTGGCGCGGTTCTTCGCCGTCAACTGATCCTCGCTCGACACGCTCGACAGCCGCGGGTTCCCGGTGTCCGGGAGCCCGCGGCACCCCGCCCCCCCGCCCCTCCCGGGGTTGCCGCGAGGCGGCTTTTCCGTCATTCTTCGCCGAGATCCCTGTCCGGCGCCCGGGGCGGGCGGCGGCTGTCGCAGATGGCGGGCGCCGCCGGCTAGCCGGGTCCCGCCGCGGTGCCCCCGAGGTTCCCGTGGACGAACCTTCCCATCTCTCCCACCATCCCCTGACCGTGGCGGCGTCGCCTGACTCCGCGCCGGTGAAGCTGCCGGAGCGCCGGCAGCTGGAGCGGCGGCGGCCCCGCCGGGCGGCGGCATGGGCGAGCAAGGACCTCTTGCGCGCGGCGCTGCTGGTGTTCGCGCTGTACTTCGGGCTGCAGCTGCTCTGGGAAGTGCACCCGCTGATCCTCACCGCCTTCGTCGGACTGCTCTTCGGGCTCGGCGTGGCGCGCGGCGCGGACCACCTGGAGCGCCTCCACGTGCCGCGCGGCGTTTCCGCCGGGGTTCTCGTGCTGGCCACCTACGCCGCCCTGTTCGGGGTGATGGCGATCGCGGCGCCGACGCTGCAGAAGCAGTTCGGAGAGCTCCGCCAGCGGCTGCCTGAGGCTCTGGACCGAGTCGACCAGTGGGTCGCCGCCAACCGCGGCAGCTTCTGGGGGCAGATCCTCGACTCTGCTTCGACGCAGGAGGCGCAGCCCGCCCAGGCCGCACCGCAGACCTCCCTGCCGCCGCCGACCCCGGCGCTGTTTGGCAGCGGCGGCCGTCGCGGCGGGCGCGCGCCGGCAGCGGCGGCGGGGCAGGCGGCAGCGGGGCAGCCGGCGACGACGGGGCCCTCGACTACAGGGGGAGTGAGGGCGGGTGGCGCGGCGGTTCCGGGGGCCGCCGCTGTCACGGGGGCCGCCGCTGTCCCGGGGGCCGCCGCGGCCGCGGGGCAGCCGACGTCGCTGCGCGTCCGCCTGATGCACCAGGTGGGGGCGGCGACCCGGTATCTCTTTCCGTTCCTGTCGTCCACGTTCGAGGTGCTGGCGGGACTGCTGCTGATCACCTTCGTCGCCATCTATTTCAGCGTCGATCCCGAGGTCTACCGCCGCGGGCTGCTGCACCTGGTGCCGCACCCCAGCCGGGCGCGCGCCGACGAGGTGATCACCGCCATCGGGGTGACCCTCAGACGATGGCTGGCGACGCAGCTCATCGCCATGGTGATCATCGGCTCGATGGTGTCGATCTCGCTGGCGCTGCTGGGTGTCGAAGCGGCGCTGTCGCTCGGCATCATCGCCGGGGTCATGGAGTTCATCCCCACCGTCGGTTCCATCCTCGCGGCGCTGCCGGCGATCGCCATGGGCTTCCTGGTGTCGCCGCAGAAGGCGCTGGCGGTTGCCATCGTCTTCACCACGGTGCAGCTGATCGAGGGCCACCTGCTGATCCCGATGCTGATGAAGCGCGGGATGAACCTGCCGCCGCTGGTCACCATCTTCGGCCAGGCCCTGATGGCCGTGGTCTTCGGCTTCCTCGGCCTGCTGGTCGCGGTGCCGCTGGTCGCCGCCGTGCTGACGGCGGTGAAGATGCTCTATGTCAACGACGTCATGGGGGACGGCGTCCGCGCCGGCTCCTCCTCCGCCTGAGCGCTCCCCGCCGCCGGCCATCCGGGTGCTGCTCGTGGGCGACGACCCGCTCGCCCGCGGCGGCCTCGCCTTCCTGCTGGCCGGCGAACCGGGCCTCGTGGTGGTGGCGCAGGCGGACGCGGCAGGCGCGGCCGCGGCCGCGGAGCGCGACGAGCCGCAGGCGGCCGTCTGGGACCTGGGCGCCGATCCGCTCGGCTGGCTCGAGCGCCTGGGCGCCTTCGGCGAGACCGGGCCGCCGGCGGTCGCCCTGCTGCTCGACGAGGAGCCCGCCGCGGCGGCCCTGGCCGCCGGCGCCCGTGGCCTTCTCTTCCGCGACGCGGAGGCCGGCCGGCTCGCCGCCGCCTTGCGCGCCCTGGCGCGCGGCCTCCTGGTCTTCGACGACAGCCTGCTGCCGTCCCTGCTGCGCCCGCCGGCGGCGCCGCAGACCCAGCCCGATCCGCTCACGCCGCGCGAGCTCGAAGTCGTGCAGCTCCTGGCCCAGGGGCTCTCGAATCGCCGCATCGCCGAGCGGCTTGGCATCAGCGAGCACACCGCCAAGTTCCACGTCAACTCGATCGTCGGCAAGCTGGGCGCCCAGACCCGCACCGACGCCGCCATCCGCGCCGCCAGGCTGGGGCTGGTGCTGCTTTGAGCGAGCCGCAGCTCCCGCCCGCGGGCGCCCGGCGGTTCTCGTGGCTCGACTCCCGGGCCGCGCGGTGGTCGTCGGTCCTGGTGCCGGCGGCTCTCCTGTGCGGTTTTGCCTGGCTGCTTCCCAAGCAGGTCTTCTGGATCACCGACGGCGGCAACCGCTTCATCCAGGTCCAGAGCTTCGACCGCCAGGGCCCGCCGGAGATCGTCTACCCGGCGCGCCACCTGGACCCCGGGCTGCGCTTCTTCCCCTGGTCCGGCCATCACTTCCAGCCGGCCGGGGGCGGCCGCGTGGTCTCCTACTACCTGCCCTGGTTCGCGCTGCTGTCGCTGCCCGGCTACCGGCTGGCCGGCGCCGCCGGCCTGTACATCCTGCCGCTGGCGGCGGCGATCGGCACGCTGCTGCTGTTTCCGGTGCTGCTCGCCGAGGCGGGGCTGCATCGGGCGCGCGCCCCTGCCACCCTGGGCCTCGGCCTCGGCACGCCGCTGCTGTTCTATGGCCTGACCTTCTGGGAGCACTCGCTGGCGGTCCTGGCGGCCCTCGCGGCGGCGGTCCTGCTGCTGCGCGGGGGCCGTCTGGCGCGGCCGCGGGAGGCGCTGTGGGCCGGCCTCCTGCTCGCGCTCTCGACGGTGCTGCGCGAGGAAGGTTACGTGCTGACCCTGGCGATGCTAGCGGCGTGTCTGTGGACCTGGCGCGCGCCGCGGCTCGGCGCGGCGCTGGCCGTCGGATGGCTCGCCGTCATGGTTCCCGTCTGGTGGGCGCAGCACCGATGGTTCGGCACAGCGCTAGGCGTCCACGCCGCCGCTTACGGCGGGCTCGGTGCAGCGGCGGCGGCCGGCGCCGGTGCCGGCAGCGGCGGCGTGGGCGGCCTGGGCGGCCCCGGCGTGATGGAGCAGCTGGGCCGCGAGCTGGGAGCGAAGCTCGGAGACTTTGCCTTCTTCCTGCTGCGGTTCCATCCCAGCCCATGGGTGGGCGGCCTGCTCGCGGTGCCCTTCGTCGTGGTGCTCCTGGCCGGCCTGCGCCGGCGGCCGCGGGGGATCGGCCGGCTCGACGTCTGGCTGCTCGGGCTGGCGGCCGCCGCCGCGGCGCTCCTGGTCGTCCTGCTCGCCGGCGACCGGCGCGGCGTTTTCGACACTCTCTTCACCCAGGGCCTGCTGCCCCACATCCCTTTCCTGCTGCTCGCCCTGCTGGGCCTGCGTGCCCAGCTCGGCAGCCCGCAGCCGCCGGCACGGTTCCTCGCCGCCGCCTGCACACTGTTCGTCGTGCTGGTGGTGCTGCCCCTCAACCGCGCCGACGTCGGCATCATCTGGGGACCGCGCCACTTCCTCGACGCGGTGCCGCTGCTCGCCGCGCTGTCGCTGCTCGCGCTGCGTGACCTCTGGCGGGCCGCGGAGCCGGGTACCGGCGGCGCGGTCGGCGGGCCACCTGGCGTCATGGGCAGCCAGGCTGGCGCAGGCGCTGGGCATGGGACGGCCCGGCGGCCCGCGCTCGCGGTCCTCGCCGCCGTGCTCGCCCTGCTCGGCGTCGCCGTGCAGGGCAGGGGCCTGCGCCTGCTCGCCCTCAAGAAGGCAGGCTCCGAGCGCATCCTCGAAGCGGTCCGCGCGACGCCCGGCCGTGCCGTCGTCACCGACGCCTACTGGGCGACCGAAGAGATCGCCGCGCTGTACTTCGAGCGGGAGGTCCTCGAGGTCGGCTCCGACGCCGCCTGCCGCGGCGCCCTGGACCTGCTGGCGCGCGGCGGCTACGGCGAGGCCACGGTCGTGCTCTCGCGCCACTACGGCAGCCTGTCGCCGGCCGGCATGGCCGAGCTGCGGGAGCGCGCGGTCGGCGGCCGGCTGGTGTCGACGCCGGGGCTCGAGTTCCTGGACGTGGCGGTGGTCGGCGTCCGTCTGCGCCGGCCCTGAGCCAGCTCCTTGGCCTGGCCGATCGGCCAGGTCGGGGCCTGCCCGAACGGCGGATGTGCGGCCCCGGACGGCGCGGGTACGCTGCCGCCATGACGACTGAGACTGCAACCTCGAGCCCCCAATCCCATCCCGATTCGGCAGCTTTCCTTCATCTCTCGCAGGCGACGGCCGCGCTGGTGGCCGCCGCCAGCCCCTATGCGGCGCAGGTCGACGGCGGCCGGCGGCTGTCCGCCAGCGGTGCCGTCTTCGCCGCCGACGGCGTGATCGTGGCGGCCAGCCACAACGTCGAGCGCGACGAGGACTTGATCGTCGGCCTCGAGGGCGGCAGGCGGCTGCCGGCCACCCTGGTCGGCCGCGACGCGTCAACCGACCTGGCGGTGCTGCGGGTCGAGGCCACCGGCCTGGCGGTGCCGCAATGGTCGGACCTGGCGGGCCTGGCGGCCGGGCAGCTGGCGGTGCTGGTCGGCCGGCCGGGGCGCCAGGTGCGGGCGGCGCTGGCGATGATCAGCGACGTCCGCGAGGCGTGGCGCAGCCCGGCGGGCGCCAAGCTCGAGCGCTACGTCGAGCTGGACGCGGCGCGCGAGCGCGGGTTCTCGGGCAGCGTGGTGATCGATGCGGCCGGCCGGCCGCTGGGCATCGCCAGCTCCGGGTTGCTGCGGCGCCGCGGCCTGGTGGTGCCGGGAGCGACCCTGCGGCGGGTGGTGGAGTCGCTGCTGGCCCACGGCCGGGTGCGGCGCGGCTTCCTGGGCATCGGCGCCTACCCGGTGCGGCTGCCGGCGGCGCTCGAGGAGCGGCTGGGCCAATCGATCGGGCTGATCCTGGTCGGAGTCCAGCCAGAGAGCCCGGCGGCGGAGGCGGGCCTGGTGCTCGGCGACGTGCTGCTGGAGTTCGAGGGCCAGCCGCTCGCGGACCTCGGCCA
Source organism: Thermoanaerobaculia bacterium (assembly GCA_035949675.1). Lineage (GTDB taxonomy): Bacteria > Acidobacteriota > Thermoanaerobaculia > Multivoradales > UBA5704 > JASLEW01. The sequence continues at coordinate 18,889 of DASZHY010000265.1, read as the reverse complement.
GCTGCACGCGCTGCTGGCGGAGGAGCGGATCGGCAAGCCGGCGACCCTGCGCATCCTGCGCGGCGGCGAGCCGCGCGACGTGACCGTGACGGTGGGGGCGAAGTAGGCGGGGAGCAATGGCGGGGCTGCGCAGCCGGCCCGCGGCGCGGTGGCAGGCTGCGGCGCTCGCGGCGCTCGCGCGCCTCGCGTGCCTCGCATTCATCGCGGCAGGCCGCTTCAGTGCGTGATGGTGGCGGTCATGGTGCCGGTCTCGCTGCCCGGTCCGAAGTCGATCACCATGATGGTGTACGTCCCCGGCGCCAGCCCGGTCTGGATCAGTTGCTGCGGCTTGACCATGCCGCGGGCTGCCGCGATCTGATTCTTGTCGCAGAGATTCCGGACGGCATCCTGAAGCGTGCAATCGCCGCCGAAGAGAACGAGCTGGACGTTGTCCGCCGCGGACACCCAGTCGGCATCGACCAGCAGGGTTCCCCCGGTGGCGGTGGTGAACGGCACGAGGGCGACGTCGTCGGAGCGGTTCTCGCTGTTGGCGACGGCCACCGCGATCAAGTTGAACGACGTCGAGGCCGTGAGGTTGCTGGGGAAGGCGGTGTCGATCCCGCCACAGAAGGTGCCGGGCGGATTGAAATAGGTCTTGGTGCCGCCGGTCGAGGTGTCGGTCACCTGCAGCGTGTACTGCAGGTTCGAGAGGCTGCCGTAGAAGACCGCGAACCGGTTGCCGAAATTGAGGATCTTGACCAGCAGCTCCTTGTTGGCCGGGTCGGTGAAGTAGAAGGTGCCGGTCTCGCTCGACAGCGGTCCGGCCATGCCGGAACCGATGACCCCGCCGTTGAACTGGTTCTGCCAGGTCACGTTGGCCGCGAAGCGGCCGCCGAGCAGGCAGAGCGTCGTGGCGCCGGGGCGGCAGGAGCCCGTGGCACCCGCGGCCGCCGCGGAGTCCTCGTAGGCCGCGTCTGCCGCGGTTGCCGCGACCGCCGCGGAGTCCTCGTCGGCCGCGTCTGCCGCGGTGGCCGCGACCGCTGGCGAGGCCGCAATGGCATCGGCCTCCCCGGTGCCTGCCGCGGGGTCCTCCCCGGGATCGACTCCCTGGCCGGGAAAGGCACTGCCGTCGATGGCGCCGCAATCGCCGGGCGTGTTGGTATAGACCTTGGACGTCCCGTGCGCGGTATCGGTGACCGTGATCTGGAAGTGGAGGTCCGTCAGCTCGCCGTAGAACAGCTTCACGACGTCGCCGAAGTTGAGCAGCTTCACCAGCAACTCGATGTTGGCGGGATCGCCGAAGGAGAACGCCAGGGTCTGGTCGGTGGAGGCGCTGGCCACCACGACTCCCTTGCCGCTGGTGTTGTTGAACTGATTCTGCCAGCTGACCGCGACGCTGAAGCGGCCGCCGTTGGAACAGCCCACGTTCTTGCTCGGCAGGCAATGGCCTGCCGGCGGCGTCAGCAGAGCGGGCTGGGGCGACGGCAGCAGTTGCTTGGAAGGCTGGGCCGCCGCGAGCTGCCGGCCGGCCCCAGAGGCGAGGGCGGCCAGGCCGGCGAGGCAAAGGAAATCGACGAGGACCGGGCGGCAGCTCATGAGATCTCCTTCTCTTGCGCTGCATCAGGTTAGCACGAAAAGACGCGGGAATCACATCAGCGTTGCCAAAATGTCGCTTTCATGTGACGGCACGTGACGGCCGGCGGAGTGCGGCAGGACGGGGCGTGGCATAGACTACGCGGGTCCGAAAGTGCGAGAGCGGTTGCGCGGTTTGCGCAAGGGGGAGCGCCGGTTTTGGAGAGCGGCTTCAACTACGACCTGGTGTGCATTGGCAGCGGCCCGGCCGGCCAGCGCGCCGCGGTGCGGGCGGCGAAGCTGGGGCGGCGGGTGGCGCTGATCGAGCGCCGGCGCGTCGTCGGCGGCGTCTGCATCGACACCGGCACGATCCCCAGCAAGACCTTTCGCGAGGCGGTGCTGGCGTTCGCCGGCCGCGCCGCCCAGTCCGCCGGCGGCGGCTTCGGCGGCGGCCAGGGGAGCAACGGCGGCCGCCCCAGCGCCGGCAAGCTGCTGAGCCGGGTGGCGGCGGTGGTGGGGCGCGAATCGACGCTGGTGGAGCGCCAGCTCAGCCGCAACGACGTCGAGCTGCTGCGCGGCGAGGCGCGCTTCGTCGACCCGCACACGGTGGCGGTGACCTCCGAGCTCGGCACCCGCCTGGTCTCCGCCGACAAGATGGTGATCGCCTGCGGCACGCGCCCGACGCCGCCTCCCGGCGTGCCGGTGGACGGCGAGACGGTCATCACCAGCGACGAGGTGACCCAGCTGACGCGCATCCCCAAGCACATGGTGGTGGTGGGCGCCGGCGTGATCGGCATCGAGTACGCATCGATGTTCGCGGCGCTCGGCACCGAGGTGACGCTGATCGACCGCCAGCGCCGGCCGCTCGAGTTCCTCGACACCGAGATCGTCGACGAGCTGATCCACCAGATGCGCGACCGCAACGTGCAGTTCCGCGGCGGGGAGGCGGTCGAGACGCTCGACGTCGAGGCCGGACCGCCGCGCCGCGCCGTCCTGCACCTCGAGTCCGGCAAGCGCATCATCTCCGACCTGGTGCTGTTCTCGGTCGGCCGCATCGGCGCCACCGAGGCGCTCAACCTCCCGGCCGCCGGCCTCGCCGCCGACGCCCGCGGCCGGCTCAAGGTCGACGAGTGCTTCGCCACCGAGGTGCCGCACCTGTTCGCCGCCGGCGACGTGGTCGGCTACCCCAGCCTCGCTGCCACCTCGAGCGAGCAGGGACGCCTCGCCGCCAGCCACGCGCTCGGCCTGCCGGCGAAGCCGCTCGCCAAGCATTTCCCGGTCGGCATCTACGCCATCCCGGAGGTGTCGATGGTGGGGGCGACCGAGCAGCAGCTCACCGAGGGCAAGGTGCCGTACGAGGTCGGCCAGGCGCGGTACCGCGAGATCGCGCGCGGCCAGATCCTGGGCGACGACAGCGGCTTCTTCAAGATGCTCTTCCACCGTGACGACCACACCCTGCTCGGCGTGCACGTCATCGGCACCGGCGCCACCGAGCTGATCCACATCGGCCAGGCGGTGCTCGCGCTGGGCGGCGGTCTCGACTACTTCCTGGACGCCATCTTCAACTACCCGACGCTCGCCGAGTGCTACAAGGTCGCGGCGCTCGACGCGGCGAACAAGCTCGCACTCTGACCGCCGTCCGGGGGCCCCGCTGCAGCCAGTGACGCTGTCGGGGTCGCAGCGGCCGGCCGGGCCGCGGCGCAGGGCTTGGGGACGCATCGCCCTGCGGGCGGCGGGGTCGCTGGCGGCGGCCGGGCTGCTGGCATTCCTCTTCCGCCGCGCCGACCTGGGGCGCATCCGCGCCCTGCTGGCGGCGGCGCCGTGGCTGCTCGCCACGCCGGTGTTCTATTTCGGGGTGGTGTGCTGCGACGCGCTCGGCTGGCGGCGCCTGGTCATGGGCCCCGGCCGGCCGCCGCCGTGGCGGCGCCTGCTCGAGGCCAGGGTCGCGGCCGAGGGACTGGGTCTCTCCCTGCCGTCCGGGGGCGTGCTGGCCGAAGGCGTGGCCATCGTCCTGGTGCGCAAGCTCTGCGGCGTCCCCGCCGGCCTGGCGGTGGCCAGCCTGGCAGCGCGCCGTTTCTTCATCTTCCTCTCCTTCGGCATCGCCCTGGCGGCGAGCGCGGTGGCGGGCCACCCGCTGCTGGCCAGGATCTCGCAGCGGGTGATCGGCCGCGGCGGCCTGGAATGGGTGGTGCCGGCGGCGGCGGCCGGCGTGCTGCTCGCCGCCTTCGGGCTGCGCGCCGCGCTGCTCGGCGGCGAGCTCGCCGGCCGCATGTTCCGCGGCCTGCGGGCACTGCCGGTCCCGGCCCTGGCGCGGTGGCTCGAAGGGCGGGCCGAGGCGTTTTCGGAGGTCGACAGCCAGGTCGAGACGGCGCTGATCGGCCGCCGCAGCGGCAAGGTGGTGACGACGCTGTGCTTCATGGGAATCTGGGCCTGCGAGGTGGGCGAGACCTGGTTCATCCTCACCCTGCTGGGCGCCGGACTGTCCCTGCGGGCGGTTTTCTCCTTCGAAGGGGTGCTCACCCTGGCCCGCGGCCTGGCCTTTTTCACCCCCTCCGGCCTGGGGGTGCAGGATCTGGGCTATCTAGCTTTCATCAAAGGACTTGGCGTCAAACAAGCAATCAACGTCTGGGGCGCTTTCGTGGTGGTCAAACGCGGGAAGGAGATCTTCTGGATTATCATTGGCTACCTGCTGCTTGCCAGGCATGCCTGGCGCCCGTCCGCGGGCGCAGGGGACCTGCCAGGATCGGCGGGAGACGCATGAGCCAGACCGCCAAAGCGACAGCCAGCCGCCGCCGCAAGATCCTGTTCATCTGCGGGTCGCTCAACCAGACGACCCAGATGCACCAGGTCGCCGAGCAGTTGCCGGACTACGACCACGCCTATACCCCCTACTATGGCCACGGTTACATCGAGGCGTTGCGGCGGGCGCACTGCCTCGAGTTCACCGTGCTGGGCTACAAGCTGCGGCGCCGCTGCCTCGACTACCTCGAGCGCCACCGCCTGCCGGTCGACTTCCACGGCGTCTCAGGCGGCTACGACCTCGTGCTCACCTGCTCGGACCTGATCGTGCCGCGCAACATCCGCAAGCAGCCGGTGGTACTGGTGCAGGAGGGCATCCTCGACCCGGCAGGGCTGCCGTTCCACATCTGCCGCAAGCTGAAGGTGCTGCCGCTGTGGGTGGCCGGGACCTCGACGACCGGCCTCTCGGGCCGCTACCAGCGCTTCTGCGTCGCGAGCGACGGGTACCGCGACCTGTTCGTCGCCAACGGCGCGCCGGCCGAGCGCATCGTGGTGACCGGCATCCCCAACTTCGACGACTGCGGCAGGTACGAGCGCAACGACTTCCCGCACCGCCATTTCGTGCTGGTCTGCTCGTCGGACGCCCGCGAGACGTTCAAGCGCGACGACCGCCGGGAGTTCATCGGCCGCTGTCTCGAGATCGCCGCCGGCCGGCAGCTGATCTTCAAGCTCCATCCCAACGAGAACGCCGAGCGCGCCCGGCGCGAGATCGCCGCGCTGGCCCCGTCGGCCCTGGTTTACGCGACCGGCTGCGCCGAGGAGATGATCGCCAACTGCGACGTGCTGATCACGCAGTACTCCTCGGTCGTGTTCGTGGGGCTCGCCCTGGGCAAGGAGGTCCATTCCTACAACGACCTGGCCGAGGTGCGGCGGCTGCTGCCGCTGCAGAACCGCAGCGCGGCGCGCAACATCGCCGCGGTCTGCCGCGAGCTGCTCGCGGAGGCGGCGCCCGCGGCGGCGCCGGGCAAAGCGCGGGCGGAGATCTTCCCCGAGCGCTGGTCGGCGGCGCTGCTGCGCCTCACCGAGCAGGCGCGCCAGGCACGCCTCGCCCGGCTGTCCCCAAGGCCCGGCGGCCGGCGCCGCTCCTCTCGGGGGGCGTCGCTTCGCGGGCGCTCGAGGCTGCGGTGAAGGTCCTCGCCGTCGTTCAGGCTCGGACGGGCTCGACCCGCCTGCCGGGGAAGGTGTTGCTGCCGGTCGCCGGGGCGCCGCTGCTGGTGCGCATGCTCGAACGGGTGCGGGCCGCCCGCACCCCCACCGAGGTGGTGGTCGCCACCACCACCGACGCCGCCGACCAGCCGGTGCGCGATCTCGCCCGGCTGGCCGGAGTGCGCTGCGTCAGCGGCCATCCGACCGACCTGCTCGACCGGCACTACCAGGCGGCCCGCGAGTGCGGGCTGTCGCCGGCAGGGGTGCCCGGGGGTTCCGCCGGCGGCGGCGACGTGGTGGTCAAGATCCCGTCCGACTGCCCGCTGATCGACCCGGCGGTGATCGACCGGGTGATCGGCTGCCATCTCGCGGAGCCGGAGCGCTACGACTTCGTCAGCAACCTGCACCCGGCAACCTATCCCGACGGCAACGACGTGGAGGTGATGCCGATGGCGGTCCTGGCGGCCGCCTGGCGCGAGGCGACGCGGCCGCACGAGCGCGAGCACACGACGCCATTCATCTGGGACCAGCCGGAGCGCTTCCGGATCGGCAACGTGCGCTGGGAGACCGGCCGCGACCTCTCGATGACGCACCGGTTCACCGTCGACTACCCGGAGGACTATGCCTTCGTGAGCGCCGTCTTCGACGCACTCCCGGGGGGGTTCGGCCTGAACGAGATCCTCGATCTGCTCGCGGCGCGCCCGGACATCTTCGAGCTCAACCGGCGCTACGCCGGAGTCAACTGGTACCGCGACCACCTGGGCGAGCTGGCGACGGTCGGCGCGGACCAGACGCGGCGACCCGAGGAGGCACGAGCCACGTGAGCATGGAGACGCCATCGCCGGCTACGGGCGCCGCCGCGGCCCCGGCCTCGGACGACTCGCGCCAATCGCAGCCAGCGCCCCACTCGCGCCAATCGCAGCCAGCGCGGCACCCGCGCCGCTCGGAGCCATGGGCGCTCGAGGAACTGCCCCCTCTGGCGCTGCGGGTGCGCGAGCACATCGTGCGCCTGGCGACCGCGGGCGGTTGCTTCATCGGCGCGTCCCTGTCGTGCGCCGACCTGCTGGTCTACCTGTACACGCGCGTGCTGCGGCTGTCGCCCGAGACGCTGGCCGACCCGGGCCGCGATTACCTGTTCCTGTCCAAGGGGCACGACGTGCCGGCGCTCTACGGCACCCTGGCCGAGCTCGGCTACATCGAGCGCGAGCGCCTGGGCCGCCACCTGCAGACCGACGACTCGATCTACTGGCACCCCAACCGCGCCGTGCCCGGGGTGGAGTTCCATTCCGGCTCGCTCGGCCACCTGCTGTCGGTCGGGATCGGCGTGGCGCTCGACATCCGGCTGCGCGGCGGCGCCAACCGGGTATGGGTGATCCTGGGCGACGGCGAGCTCGACGAGGGATCGGTGTGGGAGGCTTGCCTGGTGGCGAGCGCCCTGCGCCTCGACAACCTGACGGCGATCGTCGACCGCAACGAGTTCCAGGCCAACGTCCGCACCGAGGAGCTGGTGCCGCTCGAGCCGATCCCGGCGAAGTTCGAGGCCTTCGGCTGGAGCTGCCGCACCGCCGACGGCCACGACTTCGCCGACCTGGAGGCGGCGCTCGGGCCGCTGCGCACGGCGCCCTACGCGCCGGGACGGCCGAGCGTGGTGGTGGCGCGGACGGTGCGCGGCAAGGGGCTGCCGTCGATCGAGGCGCGCGCCGACCGCTGGTTCGCCAACTTCACCGCCGAGGAGATCGAGGGGCTGCTCGCCGAGCTGCACGGCGGTCCGTCGCGCGGCATCACCTCGGAAGGGCTGGTGGTGCGATGAGCGGCCTGACCCAGGCGGCGCCGGCGGCGCCGGAGCCGCTGGACGGGCGAGCCACGCGAGCGGGAGCTCCGGAGCCGGGGGCGCCGGGGACGCTGGCGGCCGAAGCAGCGCCGGGCGGCTGGGCCGGCACCGGCGGGCCGGCGCCGCGCACCTACGAGGCGGCGCTTCAGGCGCTTGCGGCGGTGCGTCCCGAGCTGGTGGTGATGACCGCCGAGAACCGGGCGGCGATCCGCAACCTGCCGGCGGTCCTGGGCCCGCGTTTCATCGACGTCGGCATCTGCGAGCAGACGATGATCGGCGCCGCCGCGGGCCTGGCGCTGCGCGGCCGCACGCCGGTGGCGCACGCCCTGGCGACCTTCCTGGTGATGCGCGCCTTCGAGTTCATCCGCACCGACGTCGGCATCGCCAACCTGCCGGTGACCCTGGTCGGCGCGGTCCCGGGCTTCCTCTCCGACGGCAACGGCCCCACCCACCAGGCGCTCGAGGACGTGGCGCTGATGCGGGGCATCCCGCACATGCAGGTGGTCTGCCCGGCGGACGAGGAGGAGCTGATCGCGGCGCTGCCGGCGATCCTCGACAGCCGGGCGCCCTGCTACGTGCGCCACAATGCCCTGCCGGCGGCGGTGGTCCACACCGCGCCCTTCGCGATCGGGCGCGCCGAGCTGGTGGCGCCGGGCGCCGAGGGAGGCGTGACGCTGCTCACCTATGGCTTCCTGCTGCGCGAGGTGGCGGCGGCCCGCCAGGTGCTCGAGGACCACGGCGTGCCGGTGGCCGTCCTCAACATGCGGAGCTTGCAGCCGGTGGACGAGGCGGCGGTGGTCGCTGCGGCGCGCAGCTCGCGGCTGCTGGTGACGGTCGAGGACCACTTCCAGACCGGCGGCCTGTACTCGATCGTGGCCGAGGTGATGGTGCGGCACGGCGTGCTCTGCCGGCTGCGCTCGATCTCGCTCGGCGCGCGGTGGTTCAAGCCGGCGCTGCTGCCCGCGGTGCTGGCGCACGAGGGCTTCACCGGGCCGGCCATCGCCGGCAAGGTGCTGGCCGAGCTGGGCGAGCGGGCGCTGCTGGACCAGACCCTGGTAGACATTCCGGGTGGGCGTCCCCGCCCTGCCGGCTGGAGGTGACGGCGATGCCCAACGGCGTCCGCGACAACGAATCGTTTCCCGACATCTCACGCTCCGACGCCTGGTACGCGCGCGCCGCCGGACTGATCCCCGCCGGCACCCAGACCCTGGCCAAGGGGCCCGGCCAGTACGTGCGCGGCGTCGCCCCCAAGTACCTGGCGCGCGGCAAGGGCTGCCACGTCTGGGACGTGGACGGCAACGAGTTCCTCGATTACCAGATGGCGATCGGGCCGCTGTCGCTCGGCTACGCCAACGAGGTGGTCGACGCCGCCATCCGGGAGCAGCTCGCCGACGGCATCACCTTCTCGCTGATGCACCCGCTGGAGGTGGAGGTCGCCGAGCTGGTGCGCGAGCTGGTGCCGGGGGCCGAGAGCGTGCGCTACAGCAAGACCGGCTGCGACGCGACCACGGCGGCGGTGCGCCTGGCCCGCGCCTTCACCGGCCGCGACCGCGTGCTGTGCTGCGGCTACCACGGCTGGCACGACTGGTACATCGGCGTGACCGACCGCAATGCCGGCATCCCGCGGGCGGTTCAGGAGCTGACCGCGACGTTCGCCTACAACGACCTGGCGTCGGTCGTCGACGCCATCGACGATCAGACCGCCTGCGTCATCCTCGAGCCGGTGACCTTCGAGGAGCCGCGCGACGGCTTCCTCACCGAGCTGCGGCGGGTCTGCGACCAGGTGGGCGCACTGCTCGTCTTCGACGAGATGTGGACCGGCTTCCGGCTGGCGCTGGGCGGCGCCCAGGAGCGCTTCGCGGTGCGCGCCGACCTCGCCTGCTTCTCGAAGGCGATCGCCAACGGCATGCCGATCTCGGTGGTGACCGGCCGCCGCGACGTGATGGCGCTGTGCGAGAAGGACGTGTTCTTCTTCACCACCTTCGGCGGCGAGGCGCTGTCGCTGGCCGCCGCCAAGGCGACGATCGGCGAGCTGCGCGCCCACCGGGTGCCGGAACAGCTCGAGCGCCAGGGCGGGAAGCTCAAGGCCGGCTACAACGCGCTGGCCGCGGAGCTGGGGCTCGACTACACGCGCTGCGTCGGCTATGGCTGCCGGTCGCTGGTCACCTTCGACGCCAAGGCGGGCGATCCGCTGGAGCTGAAATCGCTGGCGCAGCAGGAGCTGATCCGGCGCGGCGTGCTGTGGGGCGGCTTCCACAACCTGTCGTTCGCCCACGGCGACGCCGACATCGAGTACACCCTCGCCGCCTGGCGCGGGGCGCTCTCGGTGGTGCGCGACGCGGTGGCTGAGGGCGGCGCGGGCGGCGCGGGTGGAGTGCGCGCTCGGCTGCGCGGCGCGCCGGTCGAGCCGGTGTTCCGGCGCACCACCGGCTTCAACCTCAAGCCGCGGGTGGCGGCCAGGAGCTGATGGCCTCGGGCACCAGGTCGGCGACGACGGCGACGACGGCGACGGCGGCGACGACGGCGGACTTCTCGCTGGCCGGCCGGGTGGCCGTGGTCACCGGCGCCGCCGGCTTGCTGGGGCGGCGTCACTGCCGGGCGCTGGCGGCGGCCGGGGCGCGGGTGGTGGCGACCGACCTCGACGCCGGCGCCTGCGAGGCCGTGCTGCGGGAGCTGGCGGCGGCGGCGGGCTCGGCAGGCACTGGCGGCGGGCCGGCGGCGGCGGCGGCGTCTGCGCTGCCTGAAGCCTTGGCCTGGGCCGCGGACATCACCCGGCCCGAGTCGGTGGCGGCGCTGCGCGACGCCGTGCTCGGGCGCTTCGGCGCCATCGACGTGCTGGTCAACAACGCGGCGCTCAACGAGAAGGTGGAGAGCCCGCTGGCCGGCGGCGAGGTGCTGCGCTTCGAGAACTTCCCGCTCGCCCTGTGGGAGGACTCGTTGAAGGTCAACGTCACCGGCACCTTCCTCTGCTGCCAGCTGCTGGGCGGCGAGATGGCGCGGCGCGGCGCCGGCAGCATCATCAACATCGCCTCGACCTACGCCGTGGTGGCCCCCGACCAGGCGCTCTACCGCCAGCCCGACGGCACCCAGACCTTCTTCAAGTCGGCGGCCTATCCGACGACCAAGGGGGCGGTGCTAGCCCTCACCCGCTTCCTGGCCGCCTACTGGGGGCGCGCGGGCGTGCGGGTCAACGCGCTGTCGCCAGGCGGCGTCGAGAACGGGCAGGACGCGGGTTTCGTCGCCCGCTACGCCGCGCGCACGCCGCTCGGACGCATGGCCGACCCCTCGGACTACGAGGGGGCGCTGGTCTTCCTGGCGAGCGACGCCTCGCGCTACATGACCGGCGCCAACCTCGTCGTCGACGGCGGCTGGACGATTTGGTGACGGCGGTGACGGCGGTGAAGGCGGTGACGGCATGGTGACGGCATGGTGAAAACGGTGAAGGCGGAGCCGGCATGGTGACGGCATGGTGCAGACGGTGAAGGCGGAGCCGCCACGGTGACGGCATGGTGACGGCATGGTGAAGACGGGACCGATCCCGATCATCGCCCCCGGCGCGCCCGGCGCGCCGCTGGCGGCGGAGCTGCGGGCGCGCGCCCGGCGGCTGCGGCTGGTGCTGACCGACAGCGACGGCGTGCTCACCGACGCCGGGGTCTACTATGCGGACAGCGGCGAGACGATGCGGCGCTTCTCGGTGCGCGACGGCATGGGGGTCGAGCGGCTGCGCGGCGCCGGCATCGCGACCGCCATCATCACCCGCGAGCGCGCCGGCGCGGTCGAGCGGCGCTCGGCCAAGCTGGGCCTGCCGCACCTGTTCCAGGGCGTCCAGGACAAGGCGGCGCAGCTGCCGGCGGTGCTGGCGGCGACCGGCCTCGGGATCGAGGCGCTGGCCTACATCGGCGACGACGTCAACGACCTCGGTATCATGGCGGCGATCGGCGAGCGGGGCCTGACCGGGGCGCCCGCCGACGCCATGCCCGAGGTGCTGGCCGCCTGTCACTACCGCTGCACGGCACGCGGCGGCCACGGCGCCTTCCGCGACTTCGCCGAGTGGCTCCTTAGCCTGCGCGCGAGCCGCGACGGGGATCAGCCGGAGACGGCCGGGCTGGCTGGCCGTCACTACAAGGAGGACCGATGAGTGCAGCTGTGGTAGAGATCGGCGGCCGGCGGGTGGGCGCCGGGCAGCCGGTGCTGGTGATCGCGGAGATCGGCATCAACCACAACGGCTCGCTCGAGATGGCCAGGAAGCTGATCGACGGCGCCTACCTGGCGGGCGCCGAGGCAGTCAAGTTCCAGAAGCGCACGCCGGAGCTGTGCGTGCCCAAGGAGCAGCGCAACCTCGAGCGCGACACCCCGTGGGGACGGATCCCGTACATCGAGTACCGGCGGCGCATGGAGTTCGGCGAGGCCGAGTTCACCGCCATCGACCGCCACTGCCGCGAGCGCGGCGTCCTGTGGTTCGCATCTTGCTGGGACGAGGAGGCGGTGGACTTCATCGAGCGCTGGGAGCCGCCGTGCTACAAGATCGCCTCCGCCTCGCTGACCGACCACGACCTGCTGCGCAAGGTGCGGTCGACCGGGCGCCCGGTGATGCTGTCGACCGGCATGTCGACGGCGGCGGAGATCGACGAAGCGGTCGCCCTGCTGGGGCGCGACAACCTGCTGATCGCCCACTCCACCTCGACCTACCCGTGCCCGCCGGGCGACCTCAACCTGCGCATGATCGAGACCCTGCGGCGGCTCTACCCGGAGTGCCCGGTCGGCTACTCCGGGCACGAGACTGGACTGGCGCCGACCTGGGCGGCGGTGGCGCTGGGCGCCGCCTTCGTCGAGCGCCACATCACGCTGGACCGGGCGCTGTGGGGGAGCGACCAGGCGGCGTCGGTCGAGATCGGCGGCTTCCTGCGGCTGGTCGCCAACATCCGCGACATCGAGAAGGCGCTCGGCGACGGCGTCAAGCGGGTCTACGAAGGCGAGCTGGCGCAGATCGCCAAGCTGCGCCGGGTCATAAGATTGGGATGAGAGTGATTCCCGGACGGGCCGGAGACGGAGGTCTCTTCGCATGAACTTCAACAGCTGGACGATCCTGTCGACGGCGGTCATCCTGGCCGCGGTCGGCGTGCTCATCCTGCTCGAGCGGGTGCGGCCGTACGACCGCGGGGAGCGCTTCTTCCGCGAGGGCTTCTGGACCGACCTGCTGTTCTACACCATCCTGCAGAACCTGATCCTGGCAGTGGTGATCGGCAAGCTCATCCAGTGGCTCGACGGCACCACGCACCTGTCGCGGCTGCACCTGATCTCGGGCTGGCCGCTGTGGGCCCAGGTCGGCTTCTTCGTGGTCACCCACGACCTGTACATCTACTGGTTCCACCGCTGGCAGCACCACAACCTGTTCCTGTGGCGGCTGCACGAGGCGCACCACTCGACCAAGCACGTCGACTGGCTGGCCGGCACGCGGTCGCACATGTTCGAGATCCTGATCAACCAGACGATCGAAGCGGCGCCGATGGTGCTCTTGGGCGCCGCGCCGGTGGTGCCGGTGATCAAGGGGATGATCAGCGCGGTCTGGGGCATGTACATCCATTCCAACATCGACGTCAAGAGCGGGCCGCTGCAGCTGGTGATCAACGGCCCCGAGGCGCACCGCTGGCATCACGCCGTGGACCTCGAGCCGCCGGGGATGAACTTCAGCACCAAGCTGGCGATCTGGGATCACCTGTTCGGCACCTTCTACCTGCCGCGGCATCGCCGGCCGACCGGCTACGGCCTCACCTACGTCGACTTCCCGAAGAGCTGGCTGCGCCAGAACCTCTTCGCCTTCCGGCGCTTCCAGATCGAAGCGCCGGCGCCTGCCGCCACGGCGGCAGGCACGGCCGCCTCGGGCGAGGCCGGCCTGGAGCCCCGGTAACGTCGGTAACGCGGTTACGTCGGTTGGCCTGAAAGGGAGATCATGAAATACGCGGCGGTCGGATGTCTGGTGGTGCTGGTGTTGGGGGTGCTGATCGTCGGCGGCGCCGGGATCGGCGCCTACAACTCGCTGGTGGCGCTCGACCAGGGGGCGCAGCAGCAGTGGGGGCAGATGCAGAACGCCTATCAGCGGCGGGCGGATCTGGTGCCCAACCTGGTCGAGACGGTCAAGGGCGCCGCCAGCTTCGAGAAAGAGACGTTCACCCAGGTGACCGAGGCGCGCGCCAAGGCCGGGCAGGTGACGCAGCAGGTGGCGAGCGGTCCGCCCAAATCGCAGCAGGACCTCGACAAGTTCCAGCAGGCGCAGGCGCAGCTGGGCGGCGCGCTGTCGCGCCTCATGGTCGTGGTCGAAAAGTACCCGGAGCTCAAGGCCACCCAGAACTTCCGCGACCTGCAGGCACAGCTCGAGGGCACCGAGAACCGCATCGCCGTCGAACGCATGCGCTACAACGAGGCGGCCCAGGCCTTCAACACCAAGCGCCAGAGCTTCCCGACGGTGCTGATCGCCGGCTTCTTCGGCTCGCGCTTCGACGTCAAGCCCTACTTCAAGGCGCAGGAGGGCGCCGAGACCGCGCCGAAAGTGAAGTTTTAGTGGCCCGCGCGGCGTCGATTCGCTGCCGGTTGCGGCAGGCGGTGCGGCCGGTGCCGGCGGCGGTGCCGGCCCGGCTGGCGGGTGCGCTGGCGGTTGCCCTGGCGATCGGCCTGACGGTGGCCGGCGCGGCCGGCCGGCCGGCAGTGGCGGCCGCGGCCGGGGCGGGGGCGGTGGGGACTGCGAGAGCGGCGGGGGCGGCCGATTCAAAGGCCGTGCCGCCGGCGCCGGCGCGCTGGGTTACCGACAACGGCTCCTTGTTGCCCGTGCAGGAACCTCCCGGCGCCCCCCCGGTTTTCGTCGGGTTCCTGTCGCCTGGGGTTCGCCAAGCCCTCGATGCGCGCCTCGAGGCCTACCACGCGCGCACCGGCCACTCGGTGCTGGTGTGGATCGGCGACACGACCGGCGTCGTCCCGCTCGAGGACTTCACGGTCCGGGCCTTTGCCGCCTGGCGGGTCGGCCGCAAGGGCATCGACGACGGCCTGGTCATCTTTGTCTTTGCAGCGGACCGCAGGGTCCGCTTCGAGGTCGGCTACGGCCTCGAAGCGCAGGTCCCGGACGCCATCGCCTTGCGCATCATCGGCGAGGTCATCGAGCCGCGTCTCAAGGCCGGCGACCACGACGGCGCGATCTCCCACGGCGTGGACGCCACCCTGGCGGTGATCGACGGCCAGCCGTGGAGCTCGATCGAGGCGCAGTCCGCGACCAGCACGGACCTGGGGGCGGCGCCGGAGCAGGGAGCGCCGCCGCCTTGGGCGCGTCGCGCCGCGCGGCAGCCGGTCCACCACAGCCTGTTGTACAACGTCGTCAAGTGGATCCTGATCATCGGGGTCCTGCTGTTCCTCATCACCCACCCCTCGCTGGCGTTCTGGCTGCTGATGACCTTCGGCGGCGGCGGAGGAGGGGGCGGCGGCGGTGGTGGCGGCGGCGGGGGTTTCTCGGGAGAAGGCGGCCGCTCCGGCGGCGGCGGCGCCTCGGGGTCGTGGTGAGCGGCGCCGCGACGTCGAGTCGTAGCTCGCGACCGCCGCGTAGCCGGACCAGTCCGATGAGCGAGGAGGTCGAGCCATGTTCCTGGCGCGGTCCCGGCTGCTGAAGAAGATCGACGTCGAGCGGGTGCGCGAGGCGATTGCCGCCGCGGAGCACCAGACCTCGGGCCGGGTGCGGGTCTCGCTGGCGCCCTTTTTCTGGGGCGACGTGCGGCGGGCCGCCGAGAAGGCGTTCACCCGCCTGGGCCGGCGCGGCGTGTTGATCTTCGTGGTGCCGGCGCGGCGGAAGTTCGTGGTGCTGGGCGACGAGGACATCCACTCGCGGGTGGGGCAGGACTTCTGGGACGACGTGACCGCCGCGATCGCCGAGCGCTTCCGTGCCGGCGACTTCACCGGCGGCCTCGTCCACGGCATCGAGACCGCCGGCCGCGAGCTGGCCCCGAGCCTCCCCTACGATGCCGCCGCCGACACCGGCGAAGGCCCGGACGACGTGGACGTGGGGTAGGCGCCGGCGGCTGCAAGGAACCCGGTCCTCCGTCTTCGCCGGGACGCGGAAAATCACCCTCTCGTCCGTCAAACAAGGTGGGGCCCTCGGCCGATGAGCCAGGCCGTGGAGACCTCCATGTCTGGCGGAGGTGATCTCTGTGCCGGAGAGCGCACTCTCGATCGCAAGAAAGCAGGTACGTAGGCAGTACGGCAGAGCGCTCGAGTCGAAGGCGAGCGATGCTCTCGTCTTGAGCATCGCGCAGCCGCTGGCATTTCTGTCGGGCGCCGCTCGGACGAGGAGCTTCGCGTTCGAGGTGTCGGCAATGGTGGTCGGGGAGGGGGCCGGGGGCGCAGCGGCCCGGGCCGCCGGAGCGCCGCAGGTGGCTGCGAGCGGTCCGGCAACTGCGGTCATCGAGCTCGGCCGGCCTAAAGCGTCGTCGCCAGTGCTGCCGGAGGGTGGCCATGCGGCCCGGGAGCAGCTCTCGTCCACGCTGGAGAGGGTTGGCGCGGCGAGCGGGGTGGCTGCCGCAACGATGCTGCGCGGAATGCGCGCCGCGCGGCTGCGCGAGTCCTTTTACGAAGCAGCGGCGCCGCTCCGCGAGCGCATGGGACAGGCGTCGGGTCCGCGGCAGGATGCTGCACCCGGTACGCCGAGCTCCATAACGCAGGTCTGCTGGCTGAACGCCACCTTGCGGACGGTCGCAAACCTCCCCGCCCTTGCCGACGTGGCGTCCGACTCCAAGGTAGAGCGCATAGGGCTGCCACGCCTGCTGATGCCGGAGGCCGCACGCGCGCGGGACGCCGCCCCCTCCGAGGATCTGCTGAACGCCGCGCGCTACCGTGCGCGAGAGCACCTCACCGGCGAAGGCATTGTGGTGGCAGTGCTCGACGCCGAGGTCGCTTACAAGCACAAGGCGTTCGGCGGACGGGTGAAGCTCAAGGAGAACTACACGCGCGAGGGCTGGGGTCATCCCAGCCCGCATGGGACCGCGGTGGCGGGCGTCATCGCCGCGCGCGCGCCATCGTTTGCCGGCGTTGCGCCCCGCGCGACCATCTACCACTACAAGGTCCTTGCCACTGCGGGAGCCAATCATGCGGATGACTTCGGCGGCATTCAAGCCCTGCAGCAGGCGCTCGAGGACGGCGCTCACATCGCCAACTGCTCCTGGGGGCTCGGACGGGCGGAAGATGGGACGAGCCGCGAGGCGCGAGGCTTCGATCAGGCCTGGAACCTGGGGATGGCGATCGTCAAGAGCGCCGGCAACGACGGCGCCAGTGGCCTTACCAGCCCTGCCGACGCGGCCGGTGCCATCGTCGTCGGCGCCACCGAGAAGTCGGGAAAGAAGATGTATCGGGAGAGCAGCCGCGGCCCGGCACCGAACGGCAGGAATCCGGACTGTGCTGCTCCGGGCGGGAGCTCCGATGATCTGGTCGTGAGCACCAGGATCGACGGCACGATCGGGCAGGTGGACTGTGGCACCAGCTTCGCCGCCGCGGCAGTCTCAGGGGTGCTTGCACTGCTCTTGGAGCAAGACCGCGATCGGGAGCCCGAGCAACTGCGCACCGCGCTGTCCAGGCTCTGCCGCAAGATGCGAGGAGTGAGCGAGAACCTACAGGGGAAGGGTCTGGTGGTTCTTGGCTAGGGGGTCAATCGGGCTGCAAGGGTGCGGGCATGTCCAGGCGCTCGACGTCCTCGCGTTCGCCCAGGGCCACCACCGCCTCTCGCGGCAGGCGCGCCTTCAGGGACTGGTTGAGCCATGCCCGGTCGAGCACCTCGCCGCCGGAGCTCTCGATTGCGCGCTCGATGGGCTCGGCACTCGCCGAGAAGACCCGCTTCAGCGCCGCGATCTTCGCCGCTCGGCCGGCGACGGCACGCCCGCGGGGCGCGTGGGTCTTCGTCCCCAGCTCGACCACCACTTCGACAGGGTAACCCTCGGGTGTCGTGGCAAGGTGCCGGCGGAGCTGGGACGTGAGTTTCGCCATCTTCGACCTCCGGGAGGCTCGCGCCTCCTATTCAGTATACGACTGCAATCCACATTCGAGGGAGTACGCGATGAGCCCGAGCGGCAGTAAAACCCGAGGGAAGAGAGCCACCAGCAGTAAAACTACCGCCAAGAAGGCCGCCGCCGGGACGGCGCGCCCCGTGATCTCGACGGCTGCCAAGCGGCCGGCTCGCGCGCGCGGCGCCGCAACGCCGTGGAGAGCTAAACCGGCGAAGGGACGGAGCAAGGCACGACCGAAGGCGGCGGCGGTGCGCGGACGGGCGTCGGTCTTGCCGGAGGCGGCCTCATCTGGCAAGCTCGATCCGCAGCAGCTCCTGACCATCGACGTCCTGCTCTACCATGGCACGGGCCTGATCTCCAATGCCATCAGATTCTTCGACGGCACCGACGTCAGCCACGCATCGCTTTTCCTGGGCGAAACGCCACCGGCGGTGGGCGAAGCCCTGGCTCGCGGACTGACCGAGCGGTCGCTGGCGGTCAGCGTCGGCGACAGCGCATGGGTGATGGCCCGCCGGCTGAAGGCCCGGCCGTCGGACGTCTCGCCGGTCCTCGACAGAGCAAAGTATTATCTCGCCGAGAAGGAACGCTATGGCTACGAGCAGGTCTTGCTGCTCGCCTTCCTCTGCCTGATCCGCAAACCCAAGATCACTCCGATCTTCAAGCGGCTGGTCATCGCCGTGCTGGAGAAGGCGTCGCAGCTGCTGCTCAGGCTGACCGCGGGCGGCAAGCAGCCGATGATATGTTCAGAATTCGTCTATCGCTGCTATGAAGAGGCGACTCCGGGAGCGCTCGATCCATTCGGCTTGACCATCCGCCGCGCGGTGATGCCGGAGGGGAGCCGCGTGCCGGAGGTGCGCATCGACCGGGTCCATCCCGACAGCATCCTCGCGGCGGTGATGGGGCAACGGTCAGCCGGCGGCCGCGCTGTCGTGCGGACCGAAGGCGCCAGGACGGACAGCCCAACGTCTCTGATCCCGCGCTACCTGCGTCAGGTGAGAGAGCCGAGTCTCGAATCGGCGCCCCCTGCAACAGTCGTCAACCCGGACCTGGAAGGCGCGGTGTCGCGATTCGCAGCACGGTGGCAAGCGGCGGCCGGACGAACCGCGAGGACGGCGAGCGCCGAAGGTTTCGCAGGCGGTTCCGCCTTGGCAAACCTCTACGCCACTGCCGCCGAGTTCGTGACCCCGGGGGACCTGCTGAAGACCGAAGGTTTCGCAGGCGGTTCCGCCTTGGCAAACCTCTACGCCACTGCCGCCGACTTCGTGACCCCCGGAGACCTGCTGAAGACCGAGAGCCTGATGAATCTCGGCAGACTCTCCCGCTGAAATGTGGCCGCAGCCGTACAGCGGGGCGAGGGCGGATCGAGAACGGGCGGACCCTGGTGACGGCCCGGCGGCTCAGCCGGACTTGTCGGCGCTCAGCACCGCGCGGTCGCGCAGCTTCTCGGCGGCCGGGGAGAGCGGGGCGTTGGTCAGGATCTTGTTGATCCGCTCGAGCGCCTTAGTGGCATCGCCGAAGCCCTGGTACAGCA
>DASZHY010000264.1:0-16183 GCA_035949675.1 Thermoanaerobaculia bacterium | reverse complement strand
ACTAGAGGGTAGAGTCGCGCGGCAGCAAACGGCTCTGCTCGAAGAGCTCGTTGATGGTCTGACGCTCTCCCGGCAGCAGCTCCCACAGCAGGTTCCTGTCGGACTTCGCCATGACTCCCAAGAACACCAGCTGCCGCCGGTCAGCATCCACTCTCAGCCGGTGCGCCAACTCCTGCGGCACGGCCACTGCGCCGGGTGACGTCCTGAGTGGCGCCGTCGAAACCGTGTATCGCTCCGGGACAGGTTTATCGGCTGCCGCGGCCCATAGCTCCTCGATGATCTTGGCGTCCAAGAAACAAACCGCGACCGCAGCCTCGAAGGCATTGATGATCAGGAATTGTTTCTCCGCAGACTTGCTGAACTGAAATGCCTTTAGCACCATCAGCGTGCTTTCGACGCTGCTCTTGCTATCCCCGATGACCGCCGGGATGATGTTTTCGTAATACAGGCGAAGGTAGGTTTCGGCTTCGAACCAGTGCTGGTCGGGGTCATGTCCGCCGACGATGGTCGAGATGCGATTCGCCTTTTCTTCCTGCAAGCGGCGGGCAGGGTCGCCTTTGTGGACATCGAACTTGCCTTTGGTCAGGTAGCTCGCCTCCAGGTACTCTCGCACGTCTTCGAAGTCCTCGAGCGAGGCCTTGGCGTCTGGCTCGACCAAGCTGCGTCGAATCTCCTCGCAGGCGGCATAGTAGTCGACCGTCTCGAATCCAGGTCCGGGCGGAACCTCCCGTCTTTCCCAGACGAAGTAGGCCTTGAGCTTCTCGACCGAGGACAACCACTCTCGCTCGAGACGGCAGTAGGATCTCGGCTCGAGCTGGCGGCCGAGGTTGATCTTGTTCTCGAGCACACGTGCCGCCAGCAGTGTATTGGTGGTGAACCAGTCCTGATCCATCTCATAGCCGTTGCTCGGGATCATCCTGAGGAGGAGACCGGTCTCCCTGAGAATGAAGTTCGTCTTGCGGATCAGGCTCTGCTGGTAGGCGGAATCGCGAAACCAGCGGTCGAGCTCTTCTTCGGACCAGAAGGGCCGGCCTGCCGAGGGCTCTATGCTTTCCGGCGGTGACAGGAACTCGACACTGCGCGGCAAGTTCAACACGGCCGAGAACAGCACTTGCCACTTGAGCACGGCGTCGGTGAGCCAAGCATAATCGTCGACGGATTTGACCTGTTTGGAGAACAGGACGACATCGTCCAGCAAGGCATCGACCTCGCCGATGAAGCGGCGCTGCTGATCGGCGTCGTCGATCAGGGCATGCCTGTCGCGGAGCGCCTCCTCGTAAAGAGTCTCGTGTTGCCGCTTGACTTCAGAAAGGGATGCAAGCTTGGGCACGATCTCTCCTCAGGGAAGGATCCCGAAAAGGTTTTTGACCAATTGCTCGGAGCTCAGGCTGCATTGCGTGGCATGATGCTGGAGCCTATGTATCAACCCGTAGGCCTGCGAGAGGATGTTGCGATCGGCAAGCAGGTCGGCCTCGACGAGCTTGGCCATGGCTTCATGCTCCGCGGGGTAGTCATGGAGCAGCTTCTTTTGGAGCTCGGAAAAGAAGTCCTCGGCATTGTGGATCGTTTTCTTGGTAGCTTCGTCAAAGTCGTATGGCAGCCTGTGGAAGCTGTTCGTGACAGACTGGAAGCGCTCCTGCCACTGGTGGTATGCGCCGGGTCCGATCAGATTATCGTAGGCCCTCGCATAGGGCCGCCACAGCTCTTTGAAGTTTGTCAGCCTGGCGCCCGGCGACCGCTTCGCGTCGAGCATGACTTCGATTTGGCGAACCAAGGATCCCAGGGAAGCGTCGAGCACCGACATCTCCCCGCGGATCTCACTGCCAAGGGTGATGATATTGCGAAAGTCGTGCCAAAAGTCGGGGGCGAGAAACCTGAGATACCTCGTCTTGATGACCGTGATTCTTTCGAAGCTGGAATCGGTGAGCGGATTCTGCATTCTATTCAGGCAACCCCTCATTGCCCTTTCGATCTTGCGCACCAAACCCGAGCTTCCCGGGCCCTGCATCTCTTGGTCATTGTACGCGACGGCGTATTTGGAGCTGACGTCAGCAGGGAGCCTTTCTGGAGCGTTGGTCAGGAGCACTGTCGCTTTGCCCAGAGCGTGTGCGCGCCCAAGCTCGTACATCACATTCGGTCTCGGCCAGCCGCTGTCACCGTCGGGACTACAGACCACGACCACGATCCGTGCAGAGCGGATACGGAGCTCGATGTCGACCGTGAAGTCGTTGTGGCCCTGTACATGTCCAGTGACGATGGGCGTGAGATCCACGCCCGAGGCGGCCTCCTTGATCAAGTCTATCAGCGGCTCCCATGCAAGGCCGAAGGGAGTCGCGATGAAGCAGGTGGACCCCTCGGCAGCCGGCGCCTGGACGACGATTGCCAGAGGTTCTACCATGCGCAGCGCCTCCCATCAAGGGCCCATAGACCTCACTGAAGATGACTCTATGTTACAGCAAGCGCTTTGCTATGCGCAAGGCGCGGCGGAGCGCCTGCCAAACGGCAAGCGCAGACCGGCGGCTGGTAGCGGGACGGTGTCGCCGACGCCGCGGATATTGTCCCGGGTAGTATTAGCGCTTCGCGCAGCGGGCGGCCGGCGCGGCCTGGCGGCCGCGCCGGCGCTCCCGTTATTTGAAATAACCGTTCACGTCGACGATGAAGTTGACGGTGCCGGTCGCCTGTTCGTCGAGAACGGTGAAGGTGCCGACGTTGCAGAGCGACACGATCGCGTTGTTGGCCCGCGTCTGGCCGGTCGACCAGGCGATGTTGAGCGTGCCGGGCGCTGCGATGTCGCTGGCATAGAGCTGCAGGTCACCGCCCGTCGTGCCGCCGGTCACCGTGATGTTGACCGACAGGCCGGTCGCGTCGGACGGCACGCCGCAGAAGTTCCTGCCCGTGAACACGCGGGTGGCCTGCGCGGCGAGCGCCGGGCCGCCGAAGGCGCCGTCGGGGTTGCGGGTGTCGAGCAGGCGGCAGGGGGTCAGGGTATAGAAGCCCAGGCCCACCGCGACCGACTGGCTGGCGGTGTTGTCGGCGCTGTTGGGATCGGCGGTCGTCGACGTCGCGACAGCCTGGGCGCTGAAGGGGCCGGTGGTGCTCGGCGCGTTCACGGTCACCGTCAGGGTCTCCGTCATGCCGTTGGCGATGCTGGCGATACTCCACAAGCCGGTGCCGCCGTTGAACACGCCCGCGGTCTCGGTATTGCCGACGATGGCGAGACCCGGGAAGCCCGGGAAGGTCACGTTGACCGCCACGCCGTAGGAAGTGTCGGGGCCGTTGTTCTTGACGTTGACGGTGAAGGTCACCGGGCCGCCGGAGAGGACGACCGGAGCGCTCGCCAGCATGGTGACGGCGAGGTCGGCCGAATGCGGCGCGTTGACGTGCACCGTCGCCTGGTTGTTGGCGGGATTGGGGTCGAGCTGGCCCACTGCCGCGATCGAGGCGACGTTGTCGACCGGATCGGTGGTCGTCACCGTGGCGGTGACGTGCAGGGTGGCGGCCTGGCCGGCGCCGAGCGAGGACGGCAGAGTCCAGAGGCCGCTCGCGGAGCTGTAGCTGCCGGCGCCGTCGTCGGAGACGTAGGTGAGGCCGGCCGGCAGCAGGTCCGCCACCACCACGCCGGTAGCCGTGCCGGGGCCGAGGTTGCGGACCGTGACGGTGAACACCGCGTTGGAGTTGAGCGGCGGCGCCGCCGGCGCCATCGACTTGCTGACCGTCAGGTCGGCCGACGCCGTGCCTTCGACCGGGATGGCCTGCGCCCGCGTCCCCACGGCGTTGTGGTGATGGATGAGCAGCGCGCCGAGCGAGCCGTTGGTGGCGATGTTCGCGGTGTTGAAGGTGACCGGGATGGTCGCCCCGGGGAGGTCCTGCAGCAGGCGCGCGCCGGCGAAGTTGAGGCCCTGGTTGCCGGCGGTGTAGTCCCAGGAGAGAGGGCCGGAGATCGTGTCGATGGGAGGGCCGCCCAGGCAGAGCGGGTCGGAGCCGGGGCAGGTCTGGACCTTCCACTTGACGATGGTGCTGGAGAGGGCCAGCTGCGCGGGCGTCGCCGTCATCACCAGCGCGCTGTTGTCGAGCACGCGCGAGTCGATGCCGGCGGCGCTGGTGCCGTTGACGTAGGTCAGCGCCGAGATGCCGTTGGTCGAGGTGTTGAACCGGAAGCCGAAGAACGGATCCTGCCCGGCCGCGCCGCTGCCGAAGTAGGCGCCCGAGAGCTGTCCGGGGCTGCTGTCGAAGAGCACGCGGGTGAACGAGCCGGAGTTCGTCGGGTCGATCAGGAAGTTGATCGACACCTGGTTGGGGGTGGACCACGTCCCCCACGTCGAGGCCCCGAAGATCAGCAGGTTATGGACGGCGTCGTAGGCGACGCCGGCGTACTGCAGGTTGGCGTAGGCGGGAATGGCGGGGTTCTGCGCATGCACCGCCTGAAGCTCGAGAGGGGTGACCAGGGAAACCTCGTCCGCCGGGAAGGTCCCGGTGCAGGTCGAGGAAAGCGTGCCGGTGCAGACCGGGGTGCCGGTAAGGGTGACGTTCGTCGAGCCGGACGGGTTGCCGCCGGTGGCGATCGGGCTCGAGCCCGCCATCGACGAGGCGGCGCGCACCGCGGAGTAGAGCGGCAGGTGCATCACCACCTGGCTGCTCTGGCTGAAGGTGAGGTAGCCCGCCTCCTCGGTCAGGAAGTGCCGGGGCTGGTTGCCGGTGCCGAAGGTCGGGTCGAGCTGCAACGGCCCGACCGTGGGATCGCGCAGGTGCGTCATCAACGAGGCATTGGCGTCCATCTCGACGCCGAAGGTGACCGACCCGCCGGCCGGCACCGTGATGGTGCTGCCTCCGGGCAGCGAGAACGAGACCCCGGGCTCGCTGTTGCGCAGGTCGAACCCCAGGTTGAAGGCCTGGTCCGCCGCACCATGGTTGACCAGGCGCACCGTCTTGACCTGCGTCGAGCTGGACACGACCTCGCGGTCGAAGGAGAGGGTCACCAGCCCCGGTTCGTCGGCGTTGAAGGCGGTCACCAGGTTGGGAGCCGAAAGCGCCAGGTCCTCGCGGCCGGCGCCGATCCGCCCCGGTCCATACTTCGCGCCGGTGGCGTTCGAGCCGACGGTCAGGTCGTGCAGGGCGCCGCCCATGAGCAGCGCCTTGAGCTCCTCGACTGACCAGTCGGGATGGAGCTGCCTGAGCAGCGCCATCGAGCCGGCGATGTGCGGCGTCGCCATCGAGGTGCCGGAGATGGTCAGGGACAGACCGCCCGGATCGAAGCCGTTGGCGGTCGGGGTGATGCACCCGCCGCCGGTCATGCAGGTCATGCCGCTCTGGGTGGAGATGATGTTGAGCCCGGGCGCGGCGACGTCGGGCTTGAGACGCACATGCGCGCTCTCGATGCGCGGCCCACGGGAGCTGAACGAGGCGACGGTGTCGGCGGCGGTCGCCGCCGCCAGCGTGGCGGTGACCCCGGGCAGCTGCCCTTTGATCGTGGCGCCGTCGTTGAACGAGATCATCACCGCCGGAATGGTGATGTTGGGCTGGGTGTTGTCCGGACCCATCAAGGTCAGGTTCGGATCGCCCGGCACGTTGTTGACGATGATGGCGGCGATCGCCCCGGCGCTCTGGGCCTGCGCCGCCTTGAGCTGGAAGGTGCAGGTGCCGCGGTCGATCAGCGCGATGTTGCCGGCGACGGCGGCGGCGTTGGTGTAGGCGGAGCATCCCTGGCTCGGGGTGCCGGAGCCGGCCTGCACCAGCACGATGGTGCCGCTCTGCCCAGACGGGCTGGGCGCGCCGTTGCCGAAGGCGTCCGGCAGCGCCGCGTAGCCGCCCACGATGGCCGGCGGCGCGGTCACGTTGAGCACCGCTCCCGGCACGCCGGGGTCCGCGATCGCCGCCACCGACAGCGACCGCCCGGAGACCGCCGGGCTGCTGGTGATGAAGTAGGTGTCGCCGGCGTTGCCTGACGCGGCGGCCACGATGACGCCCACGAGCGAGGCGTTCTCGGCGGCCATGGCGCTGGTGCTGGAGAGGGTGCCGAAGTTGGAGCCCAGCGACATGTTGATGACGTCGAGGTGGTCGGAGAAGTCGGCGTCGCCGTCGGGGTCGATCGCCCAGTCGATCGCCTGGACGACGAGGCCGGTCGAGCCCTTGCAGCCGAAGACGCGCAGCGAGTAGAGCAGCGCGCCGGGCGCCACTCCCGGACCGATGCGCAGGGAGTTGAACGGCGTCGATGGATCGAAGGGGCCCGGATAGGTGGTGCCGTCGCTCTGCACGCCGAAGCCGGCAGCGGTCCCGGCGACGTGCGAGCCGTGATCGTTGCAGTCGGTGGGATTGGGATCGGGGACCGGGGCGTTGGCGCCGGTGTAGGCGTCGCCCGCAAAGTCGGTTCCGCCCACCACCTTGGCGGTCGGAAACAAACTGGGGGAGATGGTGACCCGGTCGTTCGCCTGGTAGTCGGCCAGGAGGCCGCTGCCGCCGAACATCGGGTGCTGGTAGTCGATGCCGGTGTCGATGATGCCGATCCGCACTCCGGCGCCCGTGATGTTCGACGGCAGGCTGAGGGTGTTCCCCCAGAGCTGCGGGGCGCCGATGAAGGGGACGCTGGTGAAGTTGCTCGGGTACTCGGCTTCAACCAGGTGCACGGCCCTGACGCCCGGGAGCCGGCGGAGCGCATCCACGGCGGCGGGGGCGACGAAGTAGGAGATGGCGTTGAGC
Organism: Thermoanaerobaculia bacterium; assembly: GCA_035949675.1. Classification (GTDB taxonomy): domain Bacteria; phylum Acidobacteriota; class Thermoanaerobaculia; order Multivoradales; family UBA5704; genus JASLEW01. The sequence continues at coordinate 9,490 of DASZHY010000264.1, read as the reverse complement.
GCCCTGCCGACGCGATAGACCTCGGTCGCGCGCCAGGCGGGGCGGGCGGCGATCATGCCCGCCACCTTTTGCTGCGCGGAGGCGATCGCCGCCATGCTCGCCTTCGCGGCGGCGCGGGCACTGGTCAGCGCCTGCGCCTTGGTCCCCCGCGAGCTGGCGAGCGCCGCCGCCCAGGCTCGCGCCGCGGGGACGTTCGCGAGCTCGACCAGCACCTGGATGCGGCCGTCCGCGGTGTGGAGGTAAGCGTCGGTTGGCGGCAGCGGGGTCGCCGGCAGCGCGACCTCGGGGCCGGGCAGCAGCTCGCCGGGCGCCGCGGCCGCAGCCGGTGCCGGCACGGCGAGCGACAGGACCGCCGCGGAGGCAACGGTCAGAATGAGCGCAAGGGACGAGCGACAGGCGCACCGGACGTCAGCCATGGGATCTCCTTCTCGCGCGGCCGCTCGAGCGCGGCGCGGGTCCCGGCAGGGACGCATTACAAGGGGTCGGAATGCAGCGGCTACCGTATCCGCCGGCGGCTCGCCTGTCAACCGGCAAGCGGCGGGGGTAGTGGTGCATTAGAGGATAGCTGCCCCGGCCTGGCGCCGAGATCTACTCCGCAAGTCGCCAGGCGAACGCACGATCCGGGCTGATGCGGGCGCCGCTCTCAAGAAGCCAGCCCACCGGATCGTAGAAGGCCACGACTTCCTCAACCCCCGCACTGTCAGTGAACGGCATGCCCACCTGCACCCGCAGGCGGCAGCGGGCCACAAGCTCCGGGAACCGCCCCGTGGCGCAGTAGGTCCAGCCGGCGTAATCGAGGCGCTGCGGCAGCCCCGGATGGGACGGGCTGTCCATAGGCAAGAGTTTAGCGCAGCAGGCCGCCCCCGTTGTTCAGTCTTAGCTAACCCGTAGTTTTGCCAAATTGCCCTTCGTTTTTGGGGGTTGCTGTGCATCATTGGGGAGGTGCGGCACCTACCGAGGCTCAAGACATGAACCATCGAAACCTCCGAACCGTCCGCCAGCTCGCGGCAGAGACACCGCTGACGGAGGCGGCCTGGCGCTGGCTGCTCTACCGCCGCAAGGACAACGGCCTGGACGCGGCCGTGGTCTGCGTAGGCTCAAGGGTCCTGCTCGACGTGGAGCGCGTCAGTGAGTGGCTGGAAGCGCGCCGAGAGGTGCGCGCGGCACCGGGAGGTGATGGCCAGATGGAGGAGACGTTGATGGTCCAGACGCCAAACGCCCCATAAAGCACGAACCGCCGGGACGTTGGGGAGTCTCGGCGGCGGGCGGTTACTACACGGGCCAGGGGGATGACCCCAGGCTGTCGATCAGTCCTGAGAACCTGACGATAGCACCATCCCCAGGCCATTGGAAGAGGTTCGTTCAACTATGCGAAGCATGGTACGGGGAATCCTCGTCTTGCCGCCAGATTGGCTCGCTGACCACCTTCGGGGCTGGTGCCCCTACTGGCCGCGATCCCGCTGACGGCCCGGTGCCTCTCGGGGGGCGAGCAAGAAGGCTCGCCCCCCTATGCCGCCGCTTCCGCCGCGGTCTGCGCCGCCACCAGCAGGTCGGCCACGCTCCACGGCCGGCGGGTGATCCCGGCCGCCATGGCGGGCGTCATGCGGATGCTCCCGTGCATCCGGCACAGGTTGTAGTAGGCGAAGTAGAGCGCCAGGGCGGCCCGCAGGTTGGCCCGCTTCCGGCTGAAGCCGTTCGACAGCCGGGTCATCCGGCGCAAGTGGCCGCGCAGGGTCCAGTTCGACCGCTCGACGTGCGAGGTGCAGATCCGCGCCTCGTCCGGGTTGCCTGCAACGGCGATCTTCTCGGCGCCAATTAGGCGAGGCGGGGCATAGCGCCGCGCCTCTTCTCCTCCTTCACCCCCGAACTCCTTCACTAGTTGCGCGAAGTCCACGCGGCTGCCGAAGTTGTACTCCACGGCATCCGGGTAGGCGTTGAAGCCGTCCGTAGTCAGCTGGAAGCGGCCGGCCGTGGCCGCGCTCAGCTTCTCCATAAAGTCGTGCGTGTGCCAGTGGTCCCGCCGGCCCAGGTGCCAGGCCAGGACGAGCTTGGAGTGCCGCTCAAGGCCGATGAAGCAGTAGGCGTCACCCGCCTCTGGGTCCGCGATCTTCCGCCGCTCCTTCGTCTTCTCCTTGCAGCGGACGTAGCCCCATATCTCGTCGGCCTGCACGTCCTCAACCGTGGCGCCCTTGACCAGTTCGGGCAGCAACCGCTCGCACCCCTCGCCTACCTGGACGAGCAGCCGGAGGATGGTGCGCTTCTCGGTCCCGGTGATTCGCTCAATGGCGCGGATCGCGCATCCCTCGGTCAGCAGGTGCAGGACGAGCAGGGCGCGGTCCAGCGGCAGGCGCATCTCGCCCAGGGGGCGCGCCGGCCGCTCAGACCAGCTCTTGCGGCAGCTCGGGCAGTGGTAGCGCTGGAAGCCCTTGGGCTTGCCGAACTTCTTGGAGGCGGTCTGACAGACGGGGCATTGCATGGGCGGGCTCCTTGTGGGATGCCCGGCCGGAAGCCATAATCAGGGTGCTGGTCCGTTCGGCTTCGGTCGGGCGGGTCAAGGCCCCGGCGGTCGTTAGCGCGACTTCCGGGGCCGTTTTCATGGTGTCAGCATATCATAGACATATCCCCTGTCAAGCCCCTAAGTTGACCCGGTATGGGATTGGAGGTAGACTCTTGGCATGAGAGAGACGACGAAACGCCCCAAGCACCGCCGGAACCAGTCCGAACCCGTCCTCCTCCGCTTTGAACCCACCCACCTAGAGATGATTGACCACGCCGCCGAGCACCTGGGCCTGGCCCGGGCCTCGTGGATTCGATCCACCCTGCTACAGGCGGCGCGGGAGGTCTTGAAGGAGGCGAGCTAAGAGCAGTGTTTCATCAGTATCAGCAGTATGACAACGATGCCGGGCAGCAACCATAGGATTCGATTGACCACCCGTTCCCGACGCGAAGGGGAGTAGTGCCCGATTCTGTGACTCAAACGCACAAAGCCGATGCAGGCAAACGCCGAGCATAATAATGAGGCTGAGCTTGAGCGCGAGGTAGAAGTAAGTTCGCGCAGAGTAGATTTTTGTACACGCGCCGTTGTCTTAGCATTGATCTTTGAGGCAGTTGTCTTGTGGGAATACTCCGGCAACAAAACGCTTCGAGAGACAGCTCTGTTTATCGCATGCGATCTGCTCTTGGCAGTCGCTATATATGGAGAGATCACTTTCGGCAAAGCGCACTCGACCGCCCAATCGAAATTGAAGCGCCTCTCCGACCAAAGAGTTGCAGCATCGACTGAGCGCGCAGCGGAAGCAAATCGCAAGGCAAAGGAAAGCGGCGAGCGGGCGGCCGAGGCCAACCAAAAGGCAGAGGAAGCTCGTCTTGAGACGGAGAAGGTGCGTCTTGAATTTGAGAGATACAAAGCAGACCGGATACTCGTTCCCGAACAGATAGAGCGGATTGCCGCGAAGCTGAGGCCATTCTCGGGAACGGAATACGTGGGTGCCGTGGCCTTAGTGGCGCCGGAAATCATGCATCTATTGGAGAACGTGGAGGATGCACTTTGGAGGGCCGGATGGAACCAAATTAGTTGCCCCGACGGCCACAAGCTCTTTCGACAGAGAAGCCAAAAATTTATCTGTAATGGAGTTGACGCCGAGAACGTGAGAATCCTTTTGCGTGCAGGGTCACAACCCCTCCCCGACAGCGCGGCGGCCATCCGGCAAACGGAGAAATTGGTGGCGCTAGAAAGCGCGGGGATCGCTCTTGCCGCAGCATTGATGGCGGAAGGCATTGAAGCGACGTTCGAAGCTACGCGCGTGGCGTTAGTCGGCGCTCCGGCGAGGACCACGCTGAACGTAATGATCGGTCCCAAGAAGTAGATCACTCGCACGGTGGCACCCCGCCGCGCGTGAACTGATCCAATCTCTTCGCCTGCTCATTCGCCAATTCCTCAAGCCAGCTCGACACGGACTTGCACCCGAGGTAGCGCGCCACGCGCGCCCACCGCTGCGCTTGTTCCTTGCTGGCGTGGATGGTGAACGAGATGACCTTGACCTGCGCCATGAGGTGAGAAGGGGCGGCCGGGACGAAACGGACCCCGGCCGCCGGGTCATCAACTGACGGTGAAGTGGATCTCCGGCTCGGCGCACCCCCAAGGGCCGAGGTGGCGGCCGAAGTCGTCCGCCGTGGTGCCGAGGGCCACGACCAGCAACCGGAGCGTCTGAAGGTCCGGGAGCTGCTGGCCCGCCTCGTAGGCGGCGAGCGCCGCGGGAGGGATGCCGGCGCGGACGGCGAGCTGCTGGTGCGTGTCCTGCCGCTCGACGCGCAGGCGTCGGATGGCCTGGCCGACCTGGCAGGCGATGCGGCTAGCCATCGTCGCCCCAATCGTCCCGCGTCCAGAGCATTCCTTCGCCCAGGCAGCGGTAGCCGATCGCAGTCTCGTCGGTGATCGGGTCGAGCGCTTCCAGCTGGCCGTGCGTGAAGATCGCCATGAACTCGGCGCCGTCCTCGCCTACCAGGTGGATCAGGCCGTGGTAGGCCACCGCGGCGGCGCAGGGGGCCACCAGGCAGCCGTCCTCGGTCAGGCGGTAGTGCAGGAACCCGCCCCCGAGCTGCTTGGTCTGGAAGTCCGCGGAGAGGGCATCCACGGTCACGGTGTCGAAGAGGCCCATGGTCTACTCGCCCTCCTGCGCCTGAACACCCAGGATAGGCGGGCTGTACTTGGCCGTGTCCAGGTCGTAGATGCGGGCCAGTTCGCCCACCAGGGCCAGCGCCGGCTCGGAGAACAGGTTGCGGCCGGCGAAGGTGCTGAACACCAGATTTTCCAGCAGATCGCCGAGGGACATGTCGTAGAACTCGGCCAGCGCCTTGAGCACCTTGACCAGGCGCCTTTCGAGGCGGACGCCGGTCTGCACGCGCTCTCGCTCGGATCGGCCGGTCATGACAGCCTCCGCTCGATCTTCTCGACCAGGGCGCCGACCTGCCGGGAGAGCTTGCCGGCGAAGCGGGCCAGCTTGGCGTCCGGCGGTTCCAAGGACGACTCGACGGCGGAGTGCTCGACCAGGCGCAGGTAGCCGCCCAGGGAACGGAAGTCGCCGGCCACGGCGCGCAACTCGGCGCGGGTGACCGACGACTCGCCGTCTGTCCCTGTCCCTGACTCCATCGTCGCCTCAAGAGCCAGGTGGTAGAGCAGCCGGCCGAACCGGCGCATGGCCTCGCGGTCCTCCGGGTCGTCGATGAGCTGCAACGTGGTCTCACGGAACGAATCCCCTTCGTCCAGCGGCGGCGGGGTAACATCTCGGTAGCTCGGCATGAGGCTCGTCCTCCTGTCGGGTCAGGCCCTGGCGTTGGGTGACCGCCCTCGCCGGGGCCGCTTCTTGGGTTAGGGAGGAGCAGTCCTCCCTCTAAGCCAAGACCGTACAGCAGGTTACGCCTTTTCACCGCAGCTATCCTCTAATGCACCACAACCGCGGCGGGCCGGCGGCAATCAGCTCGGGCTAGTCGAGGGCGGCGGTGTCGCCGACGCCGCAGATGTTGCCCGGGGGATTGTGGTAGCGCTTCGAGGCCCCGGTGACGGTGTCGGTCACCTTCACCCAGTACTCGACGTTGGAGAGGGCGCCGTAGAAGACCCAGAAATGACCGGTCAGGCTGCGCCCGTCGATCACCTTGACCAGCAGCTCGAGGTTGGCGGAGTCGAAGAACCAGAAGGCGCCGGTCTGGTCGCTCTCGGTGACCGCCGTGCCGACGCCGGCGCCGGCCGGCAGGCTCCAGCTCGCGGTCACCGCGAAGCGGGAGGCGAGCAGGCACAGGTTCTGCGGGCCCGGCGAGCAGGAGCCGGAGGCGTCAGCGGCAGCGCCCGCAGTCCGGCCAGCGTCGAAGTGCTGGACGGTCCAGGCGGCAGCCGGCACCACCGCCGGCTCCGGCCGCGGCTCCCTCTCCGGCGGCACCGGGGTGGTTGCGGCGGATGCGGCGGCGGCGTGGGTCGAGAGCGGGAAGGCGCTGGTGTCGGCACCGCCGCAGATGTTGCCCGGGGGGTTGTAGTAGGTGCGCACGGCACCGCTCGCGAGGTCGTCGATGGTGATCCAGTACTCGACGTTGGACAGGCCGCCGTAGAAGAACCAGTAGTGGCCGTTGACGGGCCGCCCGTCGAGCATCTTGACGACCAGCTCGAGGTTGGTGGCAGCAAAGAACCAGAAGAAGCCGGTCTGGCCGGAGGCCGCGACCTGGCGGCCGAAGCCGGCGTGCCCGCTGCTCGGATCGTGCCAGCTCACCGCCACGGAGAAGTGGTTCCCGAGGAGCGGCAGGTTCCGCTCCGCGGGCGGCGGCGCCTCGGTCACCATCACGTCCTGGGCGGCGATGTCGCCGAAGCGCGCCACCCCCTCCTTCAGCATCTGCCACTGGGTATGGTAGGTGCCCGGGCTGGCGGGTGCGGTCATGACGAAGCTGAAGGTCGCCTGCTGGCCTGGCGCGACGACGTCGCCCGGCCCCAGGAACTGCCGGGCGGCGGCGAACGCGTCCTGGTCGTTGGCGGCGGCCAGCCGGTACTGGTCAGCTTCGGTCCAGGTGGAGACGCCGGTGTTCTTGAAGGTGAGGCGCACCGTGATGGCCTGCCCGGTCTCCATGCTCGTCGGCAGGGTGCTCGCCATCAGCTGCGCGGCGTCGGTCGGCCTGAAGGTGTGGGCGGTGATGAAGTTCTCGTAGGCCACGTAGGCGGGCTTCTGGCTGCCGTCCTCGCGCAGGATGCCCCAGGTCGACGGGCTGCCCGGCGGGTCCTCGACCTCGTAGAAGAAGAGCTGCTGGACCCAGCTCCGCCCGCCGGCGCCCGTGAACCAGTCGTCGAGCAGGCCGGTGTAGTCGGCCGCCTGGCCGGCCTCGGAGACCCCGGCGGACTCCCATCCGGTCTCGGTCAGCCAGAAGGGCTTGCCCCACCAGCCGGCATCCTGGAGCACCTCCTTGACCGAAGGATCGATCAGCGTCCACAGAGAGGGGTCGCCGCCGAAAGGGGTCGAGCCGTTCAGCCGGTTGGTGACCGCGCCGCTGCCGTCGCTGTCGTAGACGTGGTGGCTGACGAAGTCGAGCCGGCCGGCGGCCTGCGCCAGGACGTCGCGCAGCCAGTAGAACCACTGGGTGCTGGAAACGTGGGCGAGCTCGGGGCCGCCGACCTTGGCCGCCGCGTTGGCGCCGTGGATGGCATTCGCTCCGGGGACCAGGATGTCGTCGATGTACTGCTGGCGCGTCCCCGACCAGAACCTGGAGAGGTTGGGCTCGTTCCACAGCCCCCAGTGCTGGATCGAGAAGGCATAGCGCTGCGCCGCCCGGGCGCAGAAGTCCGCCCATCTGGCGGGGTCGTCAGGGACGCCGGTGGTCGCGGGCCCGTGGGTCGCCCAGGCCGGGGTGTAGGCCAGCGTGGCGTAAATGCCGATGCCCCGCGCCATGGCGGCGTTGGCCAGGGCGTCGTAGACGCTCCAGTCGAAGACTCCGGGAGAGGTCTCGACGTTCGCCCACACGAAGTCGATCCGCACCCAGCCGATCCCCGCCGCGTGCACGCGGTCGAGGATGAAGCCCAGCTGCTGGCCCTGCGGGGCATGGATGTTGACGCCGTAAGGGGATGCGGCGGCCGGCCCCGGCAACGCGAGGAGCGCCGCCGCCAGCAGCATCGTGACCGTCCGGCAGGCGGCCCGGCGGCCGCCGTGAACGCGGCGATCAGATCCCGAGAGCGCTATGGGATTCGCCATACACCATCCTCTATAATAGCCGGTCTGAACTCGCCCGTATGATGCCAGCCCGCACAGAAATGCGGGCCAACGGTGCTTGCTCACACCCGCAGGTCCTGTCGGAGAATCCAGATGCCGCCGCCGCGGGAGCTCACCGACGACTATCGCCTCGAGAAGATCCTCGGCTCGAGCCGCAGCGGGAGCATCCTGCGTGCCAGTCGCATCGACACCGGCCGTAGCGTCGTCATCAAGCTGATCAACGTCCCGGCGCCGGCGGATCCTGCCCACGCTCCCGGGCTCGCCGCGCGCTTCAGCGCCTACGCCACCGCACTGGCCGGGATCCGCCACCCCAACCTGCCCGTCATCCTGGATTCGGGAGTGACTCCGGACGGCGGCGCCTTCCTGGTGATGGAACTGCTTGCAGGGGTGGGCTTCGAAGCCGGCGCGCCGGAGCTGGCGGCCGCGGGAGGCAACGGCGCGTCGCCCGAGCGCGTCCTGCCGCTGCTTGCCCAGGCGCTGGCGGGCCTGGAGGAGCTTGCCCGCCACGGGCTGGCGCACCTCAACCTCTGTCCGGAGAACCTGTTCCTGGTTCCGGCCGCCGCCGATGCCCCGGCCGCCGCGGCTGGCTTGGGCGCCGCCGCGCCCCAGACCGTCAAGCTGCTGGGGCTCGGCACGTCCTTGTTCCATCTCGGCGAGCCCTGGCCCGAGGCGCCGTGCGCACGCTTTCGCGCCCCCGAGGTGACCTCGGCGCCGGCCGTCCGGGAGCCGCCCGGCTGGCAGGCGGACTGTTACTCGCTGGCGCTGACCGCCTGCTACGCGCTGGGCGCCACGGTGGCCTCCGGCGAGGTGGGTGGAACGCTGGTGCAAACGGTCCAGATGCCGCTGGCGCTGCGCTTCGAGCTCGCCAACGACGAGGCGCTGCGGCAGATCCTGGAGCGCTGCCTGCGCCAGTCGCCGCCGGAACGGCCTGCGCATGGCGCGATCCGCGACGCCTTCAGGCTGGCGCTCGGGGGCGGGGACGGGGACAGCGAGTCCGTCCCGGGCGCGGCTGCCTTGGACGTCCACGGCCAAGGCGGCGGGGCCACGCCGCCGGGTCATCGCAAGCCCGGCGAGCCCGGCGGCGCCGGCGGCGCGCGCGATCCAGGCGGCATCAAGGACGCCGGCGCCGGCCATCCCGGCGACCCCCGCGACTGGCGAAGCCTGTTGAGCGATTCCGCACCGCTCCCGCAGCTGCCGAGCTGGCAGACGCCTTTGACCTTGGGCCTGGATCACGAGCCTGGCACCGCTGGCGGCGATGCCGGGACTGCCGGCGCTGCGGGTGTTGCGGGCGCTGCGGGTGTTGCGGGTGTTGCGGGTGTTGCGGGCGATCATCGGGCGGCGGCGCCGGCAGCAGCCCCGGCGCCGGCCATCGCCGCCACGGCCGGCGGCGACTCGTTCCTCGACCTCTTCGACGTGCCGGCCGCCTTGCCGGGTCTTCCCGAGGACGAAGACCCTCCGGGCATGGCCGGCGCCGCCTTCGGCCTGCATCTTCCGGAAGGCTTCGAGCTGCCGCCCGCGGCCGCCGCATTCGACGCCGATTCGCGCGCCGCCGGTTACGCCGCCGGCCTCGAGGAGCCGGAGCTGGACCCGGACCCGATGCCGGCTCATCCGCCGCTCCAGCAAGCCGGGAGCCTGCGATCTCCGCCGGCTGCCGGCGCGGCGGCCGAGGGGCTGCTCGCGGCGGGCGCCGCGGAGGCGCTGCGGGCCGCCGCGCAAGCGCCCGCGGCCCGGGCGCAACCCTGGCAGCCGGC